>NZ_JAQJCG010000017.1:0-154075 GCF_030182565.1 Rhizobium centroccidentale
GTGCGACCATCAATGCTGACCTCCTCTCAGCCAGCATCTTGAATCATATTCGACATCAAAAGGGAATCCACGATTCAAACAAAATCTGAACCGCTCTAAAGCTGCTTGTCCTATTCCTTCGGCGCCTGACGGGCGCGGGAAAACAACAGCGTCTGCTTGTCATTGAGGTGCATCGGCTTCGGATCGCCATAGCCGGCTTTTTCGGCAACACGAATCGAGGCCGCATTGTCGGGCGAGATAAGGCAGACGCTGCGGTCAAATCGCGGTTGCTGGTCGAGCCAGGCGACGGCCGCCGCCAGAGCCTCCGTGGCAAAGCCCTTGCCATGCGCCCACGCGGCCAATGCCCAGCCGGCCTCCGGAATACCTCTGATCGGTGGTTCCATCACTCTGTGAAAGTCGGCAAAGCCGAGATCGCCGACATAGCGGCCGGAGGATTTCTCGCGGATTGCCCAATAGCCATGCCCGAGCAGCGGCCAGAGACCATGATAGGACAGCATCCGCATCCATGACTCCCTGGACGTGGAGACCACATTGCCGAAAATATGCCTCACAACCAGAGGATCGCTCCACATGCCCGCAAGCGGTTCGAAGTCATCGAGCGTATGTCCCGTCAGTATAAGCCGTTCGGTTTCCAGTCGCGGTGGGGAAAGTGTTACTTCCATAAGGCAGGACCTTTGATTTAGCTTTGGGCACTCTGCTGCAGGCGCTGCGCAAGCGCACCCAGATCGGGCAGGAACCAGACCTCACGGCCCCTGTTGGATTCGTACACGAAATCGCGCAGGGCGTTACTGTCCGCGATCCATCCGGAGATGTCGCCGACGATGACGAGCTGCGAGCGATAGTTGACGAATTTCTGGATGATCGCGCCGGCGATGCGGGTCGTGAGCCGGAAAAACTCCTCGCTCAGCCGTGATGTCGGAACGACCACCAGCTGGGCTTCAGCGTCCCATGCAGCGCTGATCCAGTCATTCACGTCCCTTTCGCTGGCGAGGAGCGGGCCGTTGTCATCGCCGATAACGACTTTTCGGCCGGAGAATTCTTTGACGGTGTACATGCTGGTTCGACTTTTGCTTGCTATTGAAATTAGGAGTTTTCGCCATCATTCCGCGTGAATGGTGAGGACAGCTATCATGTAGCGCATGGCGTTCCTAGGCCTACCAGATGCGATCCCTCGGCTTCGTCGAGGTTAGAAGCCAGTCGCCGGAGGGGCGTAGCACCGCGACCGGGACGCTACCTTCGGCCTTTCATAGCCAAAATGTGTATTTTGCACCTTTACAAGCTGGGTTGATCTCAATTAAGTGTATTATGCATATATATGGAGCGAACGCCATGCCATCCAGGATCCTCGTCATCATCGGCAGTGTCAGGCCGAACCGCATATGCCCTGCCGTCGCCGAATGGGTGACCTCGGTCGGGCGCGAGCTCCTGTCGGCCGAATTCGAGATCGTGGATTTGCGTGATTGGCCCCTGCCGATGGACGCCGAGCCCGGCATCCCGGCCATGGGTGATTATCGCACCGATCTCACCAGGGCCTGGAGCGAAAAGATCACAAGCGGCGATGCCTTCGTCTTCGTCAGCCCGCAATATAATTGGGGCTATCCGGCCATATTGAAGAACGCGCTCGATCATCTCTATCGGGAATGGGCAGGCAAGCCGGCGATGATCGTCACCTATGGCGGCCATGGCGGCGCCAAATGCGCAGCCCAGCTTCATGAAGTACTGACCGGATTGAAGATGAAGCCCACCGAAACCATGCCCGGCTTTACCCTGTCGCACAGCCGCATCGAAGCGAATGCCGGCGAAGTGGACCCGGCGACGGAATTTGCCGAGGGGCGACCGATGCTTGAACAGGCTTTTGGCGAGTTGGGCCGCCTCTGAACGCGCAATCCTCGCGGCGTCGATTTTCTCGATCGATCGATCAATGGAGCGTGACGGATTGGAGCCGCTCGCCTATTATATCGCATTGCAAAAAGCCGGCGTCCCCACGGAAATGCATCTATATGCACAAGGCAGCCACGCCTTCGGTCTTCGTCCCAAAAAGTTTCCCATCAGTCATTGGCCGGCGCTGGCGGAACGGTGGTTGCACACGATCGGCCTGCTCGATCCGCAAAAGCATAACTGATCGTCACGACAGTTCGGCGTGAGTGATCGCCGACCGGGAGGCGTCGGCTATTTTAAGAGATCCCGTTCGCCTTCAACCGCCAGCTTTACCTCGCGGTAATGTTCCGTCAGTTTCGCCAGATCGAAAGCCCGGTTGAGGCCGCTCGGATTGGGTAGGACCCAGATCGAGGCGCCGGCAAATGCCTCCGCTTGTCTGCCCCATCCGATATCGGCCCGCAGACTGATGGCCGCATAGGCCGCCTTGCCGAGAAATGCCAGATTTGCCGGCGCAAGCCGCCTGATTTTCTCTTCGAGCACGGGAGCGGCGGCAATGTAATCGCTCTTCTTCAGCTCGCTGGCGCTTTTCGTCGGGCGGGAGACTGCCGATGTCAGGCCGAGGCCATATTGCAGCATCTCGCGCTCTTCCTCCGCTCGCAGCAGGCGGGGAGTAAAGCCGGCAAGATGCAAGACCCGCCAGAAGCGGTTGCTGCGATTGGAAAAGTTATGCCCGTCGCGATGTGCGGTAAGCGCAGGATTCAATCCGCAGAAGATCACGGAAAGGTGCGGTGCCAAGATTTCGGCGAGCTCAGTCGCTGGTGCCGTGTCCTCTATCCCATTACTCAGCCCTTCGGCCGGAGCATCGTCTTGCATATTAAACGTCCGTGCGCGAGAGGAGGCGAAGGCTTTGCGGAAAGCCGCGTCCGTCATCCCTAACCGATAGATCGTGCCGCTTGTCGCGGACTTCGTTGATGAAGTAGCCCATGAAGCCTTATAAGCAAGCAATTGCGTTGGAAATAGACCCTGCCATTCACCGCGATCGGGATGGGTCCTAACGCTTTGTTTTAATGTGTTTTGGAACTAAAGGTCGTGCGAGACCGTTTATCTCTGACTTTGACACGACGCTGACGTCGTGCCCGGCCGGCTGGGTAAGCGGCGCTTTTGAGGAGTGTCTTAATATGAGGATTTCATCTGGATTTCGTTCGGTCGCGGTTGCCGCTATTGCTGCCGCGGGAATTGGCTTCGCCGGCGCCGCTCATGCCGATAGCGGCACGATCCGCTTTTCCGTCTACAAGGCGGCTTTCTTCGTCGGCGGCTCCGGAGGCGAGGGCACGCTCACCTTCCATGGTCGCAAATATCCCATCTCGATCGGCGGCATCTCGGGCGGCCTCGCCTTTGGCGCCTCCAAGACCTATTTCCAGGGCACAGTGCGCAACATTCGCCGCGCCCGGGATGTAGGCGGCGTCTACGGCGCTGCCGGCGGCGGCGGCGCGGTAGGCAAAGGCGCGCAGGTGATCGTCATGACAAATGACAAGGGCGCGAAACTCGAGCTCACGGGCCGGCAAGTTGGCTTGCAGGTCAACGCCGATATCAGCGGCCTGAGCATCACGGTGAAGTAAAAGCTGCCGCTTGATTGATGATTTTCCCGGCGGGCCTGATTGCCAAACGAAGTGATCAGGCCCTTTTTCGTGAAAGCCGCGAAGGAAGCGCCGTTATCCTTATTCCCACTCGATTGTTCCAAACCCAGCTAGGTCGTTGATCTATATTGGTTTTTCTGCCTATGACGCCGGAAGCCGACCCTCGGCAGTCAAAACCTTACGATGTTGATTTTAAAGAGAAAATCGTCGGCGAAAAATTTCTGCGATTTCGCCATCTATCGACGTCAATCGCCCGCTGAGCACCGATGTGGCGTTCCCCAGCACCGCTCGTGGCACCTCAAAAAGTACCGTCACTCGAGCCATATCATGCTTAATCACGCAGCGCCATGAAGCTGTGGCCGGCTGCTTTGCCAGCGATCGAATTCCAAGGCAACGGGATACTAGATTGCCCAGGAGCGACCGACCGAGACGACTACAGCGATCTTGGTGTTTCTCCGGGGACCTTGAATCATCCCCGGGCCGCTCATCATGCACTCGCGTTCAGGAGGTGGTCCGATACGGTTGAGATGAACGCACGGAGACGCTGAAGACGTCGTAGGTCCCGGTGATATCCCATCCAGATGTCTCGCGCCGGCGGCGGCATCGGCAGTTCCAGTCTGCGGATACCCGCGATCTGATCGCCGACCACGCGGGGCAGGACGGCGATCCCGACGCCTTGCCGACACATGCGCCCCTGGACGTTACGGTTGTTCGATCGCAGAACAGGTCTCGCGTTGGGGAAGCTCTCGATGAGCCAAGCGATATCGGGGAACTGCCCGGTCGACGTATCGTGGGTGATCAGCCGGAAACCGGTTCCGTCGCCATATTTGGGATCAGGCGACTCCTCGGCGAGGTAGACGCCGTACTCGAGCCTGAAGAGCCGCCGCTGAACGACATCGGCTGTGTTGAACGGAACGATACGAAAAGCGACGTCGGCCTCCCGCTGGGCAAGGTTGAACAGGCGCGTGCCGGTCAGGATTTCCACGTCGACATTGGGGTAGGCGTTGGAGAAATCCGCCAGGATCGGAGGCAGTACATAGGCCCCGAACCAGTCCGCTGATGAAACGCGCAGACTGCCTTTGAGATTTTGCTCCTGGCCCGCAAGCCGGCGCTCCATGGCCAGCGCGCCCTCTTCCATCTGCTCCGCCAGCGCGATGATCCCGTGGCCCTCTTCGGTCAGGACAAGACCGTCGGCGGTCCGCTGGAAGAGCGTGTGACCGATCGCCTGCTCAAGTGCGCGCAGTCGCCTGCCGACGGTCGGATGGCTTGTCTGAAGGGAACGCGCGGCGCCGCCGAGCGTGCCGGATCGCGCAACAGCAAGAAAGATTCTGACGTCACTCCATTCCATCTTAGCCCCCCACAAAACTGAACGCTGAGAATACATTTTTGTCACTTAAAGAACAAATCTAAGCACCTAGATTTCCACTATCGGTCCATCGGACCATCGCTCGTGTATCACCTCATGTCATTCGGAAGGATCGGCAAATGTCTCTTAAGTCTCTCTATCTCGGTGCTGCGGCTCTTGCAGTGGTGTTCGGCGCGCCCTCCGCTTTCGCGCAGCCGGCCCAAAATGTGATTTTGGTCCATGGCGCGTTGGTCGATGGCAGCGGCTGGAGGGGCGTTTATGAGCGTCTGGTCGCCAAGCGCTTGAAAGTCACGGTCGTTCAGGAGCCGAACACTTCGCTGGCGGATGACGTTCAGGCGGTTCACCGCGCTATCGAGCAGCAAAGTGGGCCGGTCGTCCTCGTCGGCCACAGCTATGGTGGTCAGATCATCACCGAAGCTGGGGTCGACCCGAAGGTTTCGGCACTTGTCTATGTCGCGGCCATCGTCCCGGATGTTGGCGAGGGCGTAGGCGATCTGTTTGAGAAGTGGCCGAGTCCGACCGCGGACGCGTTCAAGCCGACTTCTGACGGCTTCCTGCTGTTCGATCCCGCAAAGTTCCGGGCGGGATTCGCCGCTGACCTGTCCAAGGCCGAGACGGATTTCATGACTGACTCGCAGGTGCCCGTTTCGGCAAAGATCCTCGGAACCAAGACGCAGTACGCAGCCTGGAAGACCAAGCCGAGCTACGGCATCGTGGCCGGGCTGGACATGGCTGTCAGCGCCGAGGCAGAGCGGTCTATGTACAAGCGGGCAAGTGCGAAGGTCACCGAGGTGCCCGGTGCCAGCCATGCGGTTTATATCTCGCATCCGCGCGAAGTCGCCGACGTCATCGCCGAAGCAGCGAGCAAATGAAGCCGATGCTCTGATGGTCAGGCTCAGGGCTGCGGATGTTTCGTGACATGCGCCGAAGCCACCCCTGTGGCGGCATCGCGGCCGGCCAACTCATCGGCGCGGGTCTCGGTCTGACGATCGCCCGGCGGCCGGGTCCGACCCTGCGCCCAGCTCTCATCCGAACAACAGGAGATAGAACATGCAGATCGGATTTATCGGTCTCGGCAGTATGGGCTCGGCGATGGCCTTGAACCTAGTGAATGCAGGCCATGATGTTCGGGCCTGGAACCGTAGCAAGGTCGCCCAGGATAGTGTCCCCGGGGTGACGCTTGTCGAATTCGCGGCGGATGCATTCCAGGCCGACGCAGTCTTTACGATGCTGTCCGACGACGCTGCCATTCGCGAGGTGATCCTCGATGCCGGCCTGCTCGAAAGCGCGCAACCAGGGCTGACCCATGTTGTCACATCGACGATTTCGGTCGCCTTCGTACGAGAACTGGAGCTGCTGCACGACGAGGCTGGCCTTGGCTATGTGTCCGCACCGGTTCTCGGCCGACCCAACGTAGCGGCGAGCGGCCAGCTTAACATCCTGGCGGCCGGGAAGGCCGATGCAATTGCCGCGATCGAGCTGCTGCTCGCTCCCCTCGGCAAAAAGGTCTGGAAGTTGGGGGAGAACCCCGCTCGGGCGAATGCGGCGAAGCTTGCCTGCAACATGATGATCGCCATGGCCATCGAGGCGATGGCTGAGGGTGTCGTGCTGACCGAGAGCGTCGGCCTCGACCGTGCGGATTTCTTTGAACTCATCCTGGGCACCCTGTTCTCGGGCCGCGCCTATGAGAGCTACAGCGCGCAGATCACGGAACGATCATTCGAGCCCGGTTTCAAGGCCAAGCTCGCCCTCAAGGACATGCGCCTGGCGACCGAGGCCAGCAACGATATCGGACGCATGCTCCCGATGCTCGAAGCTGTCCGCGAGGGGCTCGGCAAAGCCGTCTCGGCGGGCCACGGCGAGAAAGACTGGTCGATCATGGCCGACATGACGGTTCGTGGCCGCAACAGCTTGGCGTCGTCTGAAAACAACTCGGAGAAAAAGTAATGAAAACTTGGCTCATCACAGGCTGCTCGAGCGGCTTCGGCCGGCGGCTCGCGCTCGCTGCGGCGCAGCGCGGCGATCGGGTCATCGCAACGGCCCGCAATGTCAACGCGATTGAGGAAATGGCTGAGCCTTTCGGCGGCCGCATGATCACTTTGCCACTCGACGTGACCGATACGGGGGCAGCTCAGGCAGCGGTCGCAAAGGCGGTCGAGACCTTTGGCGGGTTTGACGTACTCGTGAACAATGCCGGCTACGGACTGTTCGGCGCGATCGAGGAAGGCACGCCCGAGGAATATCGGCCGATGTTCGAGGTGAACGTCTTCGGTCTGGTCGAAACCACCAGAGCCGCTCTGCCTGTCCTGCGACGTTCGGGCGGCACGATCGTAAATATGTCGTCCGGCGCGGGCATCGCGGGCGGCGGCGGCGGAGGTTATTACAACGCCGCCAAATTCGCCGTGGAAGGGATTTCCGAAGCGCTGGCCGGCGAGCTGGAGCCGTTCGGCATCCGCGTGCTGATCGTCGAGCCTGGTCCGTTTCGCACCGATTTTCTTGGTCGTTCGATTACGATGGCGGCCAACGAGATACCGGAATACGCCGCGAGCTCGCGCAAGCGCTATCGCGAAACCAACAACGGCAGTCAGGCGGGTGATCCCGACAAGGCGATCGCGGTGATCCTGCAAGCAGTCGATGCCGATGACGCCCCGCTTCATCTGCCGCTCGGCCCGATCGCGCACGCGATCGCCGAGCGAAAGCTGGCTGCCTTCCGCAGCGATATCGATGCCTGGCGCGACATCACCATCGCCACCGATTTCAACCAGCCCTGAGCGCTGGCCGCGAACTCCGTTTGAACGCCAACATCTGACTGGAAAGTGATCATGATCGCAACTTTGAAGGGGTTTACCCAGCAGCTGGTGCCGGTGAATGGCATCAAGATCAACGCCGTCACGGGAGGCTCCGGTCCACCGATCCTTCTGCTTCACGGCTGGCCGGAAACGTGGTGGGAATGGCACCATGTGATCCCGCTGCTCGCCGAGCATTTCAGTGTTGTGGCCATGGATCTGCGCGGTGCGGGTTTTTCCGACTGCCCGCTTGACGGCTATGACAAGGCCACGATGGCGCATGACGCGCACGAGGTCATGGTTGCCCTGGGGCATGAACGCTACGCCGTGTGCGGCCATGACATAGGTGGAATGGTAGCGTTGCCGCTGGCCGCTATCTATCGAGAGGCTGTTACCCACCTGGCCGTCCTCGATGTTCCGCTTCCCGGCTGGACGCTATGGGAGGCGACGACTGCGAAGATCTGGCACTTCAGCTTCCATATGAACCGGGATCTACCGGAGCGCCTGATCCATGGCCGTGAATATGATTATGTTTCGGCCTTCATGGCTGAGCGGTTCTACGATCACAGCACCTTCAATCCGGCGGACATCGAGATCTACGCGAAAGCAATGGCTCTTCCTGGCCGCACGCGCGGCGGCATGGAATGGTATCGTACCCTCGCTGCCGACCATGCGGCCGCGCTCGAGTACAAGAAGCAACCGCTCGATATACCGGTGTTAGGTCTCGGCGGGGATCAGCGCTTCGGTGCGCATATGGTCCCGATGCTCAAGGAGTTCGCCAGCAATGTGACGGGCGGCTCGATTGCGCGGTGCAGCCACTATGTCGCTGACGAGCGGCCGGATGAGGTAGCGGCAGCTCTGATCGATTTCCTAAAGGCCAATTAAAATTCTGAACCGCCCCGTCCCGGTCGAATTACGACATCGCAGGCGAGTTGCGCCGGCACCTATCGCGTTCGATCGATTAAATAAGAAAGGAAAACTGTCATGACCGCACCCGTCATTCGCGGCGTCAATCATATCGGCATCACGGTACCCGACATCGAAGCAGCAAAATCGTTCCTGGTGGAAGCTTTCGGCGGCCAGGTGATCTACCAGTCCTTCGGACCGCAGGATCCACCGCGGCAGGGACCCGAATTCGAGCGGGCCACGGGTGCTTTCCCCGGAACGGTCGTGCACGCGCAGGCGATGGTCAAAATCGGAACCGGACCTGACATCGAGCTCTTTGAAATGCACGGCTCCGAACAAGCCCAGCCGGTTCGAGCGAGCGACTTCGGCATTACCCACTTCGGTGTCTACACCGACGATATCGACGCATCAGTAGAGCGCTTCGAAAAGGCTGGAGGCACGTCTCTTACCGCGCCGCGCGCTATTCCCTACGCAACCGAAAAAGGTCCTGGAAACAAGGTCTGCTATTGCCGCATGCCATGGGGCACGACGATTGAGTTTATCACCACGCCGGATCGCATGGCCTACCATGACCAGACGAACCTGCGCAGGTGGCAGGACGACGACTGAGTAGGGCGCGAAGAAAAGACCCGCATCGGTTAAGTCGCGGCGATGCCGCCGCTATCGGACGGTTCAACGAGTGCGCAGTCGCGATGGATCGACCGCGCCGGCGGTCCGCCCATCCGGGTGAGCCTGACCTTCGTCCGCGCGCGCTTGATACAACTCACTATGA
Source organism: Rhizobium centroccidentale (assembly GCF_030182565.1). Lineage (NCBI taxonomy): Bacteria > Pseudomonadati > Pseudomonadota > Alphaproteobacteria > Hyphomicrobiales > Rhizobiaceae > Rhizobium > Rhizobium centroccidentale. The sequence continues at coordinate 9,346 of NZ_JAQJCG010000017.1, forward strand.
ATCCCTTACTCCCACTCAATTGTTTGAATCTAGTTAGCGGTTGATATAACTAGGTTTTTCATTCGTTTGCCGTGCAAAAAGCCGACCCACGGGCTGTCAAACCGCTGCAGTTTTGATTTCAAAGGGAAAAATAGCACGAACATTTTCTGTGCGGTTTCAGCATCTATCGAAGCCGATCGCCTTTCCGAACCCACTGATTGACCAAAGACGCCCCTCAGGAAGCGGAGGCCCCTTAGCGGCAGCGGCGGAATAGTCAGAGCCAGCGGCGAACCTCGGCCTTGTAGCGCCGGTAGTCATCGCCGAACTTCGCCTCGAGATAGCGCTCCTCGCGGGCGATCACCTGCGTCTGGATTGCGATCAGCACCAACGGGAGCAACGCCAAGGCGATCGGCGCGTCGAAGCCGATCGCGAGGCCCGCATAGATGAGCGCCATGCCGAGATACATGGGATTGCGGGTCCACCGATAAGGACCGTTCGTTGCGATGAGGGTCGTTGGCTGCGACGGCCGAACGTTGGTGCCCAGCCGCCGGAACACCCCCGCCGCCGCAAGCATCACCGCCGCGCCGGCAACGAACAGCGGCGCGCCCGTCGCGATCAGCAACCGCCAGTCGATGCCGACGGAGCGCAGGGTGACGAACCGCTCCGCCGCCAGCCCCAACAGCAGCGCTCCCAGATAGATGAAGGGCGGAGGGAAGCGCACACCCGCGCTGTCCGATTCGACGGCCATGTTCATCTCCAATCTGTGCTCTCAAGTCAGCATCGACTGCTGGGCGAAGATGCCCGCCATCGTGCCTTGCCATGATGCCGTGGTCACTGAGGGGATCATGGGGTTAGTGAGGTCGCCCGCGGCGTAGATGCCGGGCATGCTGGTTTCGCGGCGCTCATCAACCTTGAGGACGATGCCAAGGGGCGTAGCGGCCGTGGCGAGGCCCAGTGATTCATGCAGGCCGGCGGACGGCTTGTTGCGCGGATGCGCGAACAGAATGTCGACCGCGACATCACGGCCGGAATCGAGCTTGAGGGTGGGATTACGGCCGCCATGACGGGTGATTTCAGTGATCCGGCCATCGACGATAGGTGTGTTGCGACGCTCCAGATCGGCCCGGATATCGGGCGGAATGTCGTGACCATCGGCGAAGACCGTCAACCTGTCAGTCCAATCGTGGAATAGCCTGACCTGATTGAGCGACTGCGGTCCGGACCAGACGAGGCCCCAATGCTGGCCGGCGACTTCAAAGCCGTCGCAATAGGGACAGGGTACGATGGACTTGCCCCAGCCTTCGGCAAAGCCCGGAACATCAGGCATCTGGTCGATGACGCCATAACTCAGGATCAGGCGCCGCGCCTTAAGGGTTTCGCCGTCGGAAGTGAGGGCGGAGAAATCGTCGATGGCGCCGGAGACGCTTTCGGCCCGGGCATTGACCAGCTTGACCGTGGGATAGCGGGCCAGCTGCTGCCGCGCCTCGGCCAGGATGTCCAGTGGTGGCTTGTGATCGTGGCCGAGCAGACCATGCGAGTGGCCGGCGAAGCGGTTGCGCGGCAGGCCGGTATCGAGAACGGTGACCTCGCGGCGGGCACGGCCGAGCTGCAGCGCGCCGGCGAGACCGGCAAAGCTGCCGCCGATGATGATGACGTCATCCATGGTGATGGGCTCCGTGTTGCGGATGGAGAGGGGTGTACTGAGTCTGCCACGCAATATCGTCTAGCGACACGCATTCGATATCGCTTGGCGGCAAAGGGAAACCTGAGTTGGCGGACACGATGAAATCCACTCTTGGAATTTATGAAACTACGTAGTATCGTAATTCAAGAATAAAGATACTGTCAAGGACTGTAATTATCGTGCCCGACGAAAACATCCGCGTACGGCGTGGCCGGCCCGCCAATGAGGCGCTTGGCCAAACCATTGTCGACACCGCAGGCGAACTCTTTGCAGAACTGGGTTTTCAAGCGACGACCTTGGACAAGGTCGCCCAGCGAGCGAAGATATCCAAGCTCAGCATTTACAGGCACTTCGAGAACAAGGAGGCCCTGTTTGGCGCGGCCTTTGCGGCCCGCTGCCAGCAGTTAATCCCACAGGCGCTTTTTGAAGGCGTCGATGGCTCGGCCGAGGATCAGCTTATGGCGGTGGGATCATCGCTGCTTCGCACGCTGCTGCGCCCAGACGTCCGCAACGTCGAAGCCATGGTCATGGCCGATATGCCGAACCAAAAGTCGTTGAGCAAGGTCCATTACGAAGCCGGCCCCGCCCATATCGTCACCCAAATCGAGACCCTGTTACGTCAGTTGCACGCGAAGGCGGTCCTGAACGTGCCAGATCCTCTCCGGTCCGCCCGCTTGTTTGCCGCACTTTTCAAAGGCTCCGATCTTCTGATTATTGCACGCTTCGATGAGGCGGGAGCAGAGAACGATGACGAAATCGAATCCTATTGCCGGTCGGCCGTCGCCATGTTCATCGCCGCGCACGGTGGCAGCGACCATGCGGTGGCATAGCCTAGACGAGGCCGCGAGGAAGGGCGGAGAGCCCCCAATAACGCCCGCTTTTTTGGGAAGGTGTCATTCGAGCACAGCCCAAATGGATGAAACAGGCACGGCAGCGAAAATTGGCGCTTAGACTGCGCGATCACACCGTTCCCCCGTCACTCCCATTCGATCGTGCCGGGCGGCTTCGAGGTGACGTCGTAGACTACGCGGTTGATGCCGCGGACTTCGTTGATGATGCGGGTTGCGGCGCGGCCGAGGAATTCCATGTCGTAGTGATAGAAATCCGCCGTCATGCCGTCGACTGAGGTGACGGCGCGCAGTGCACAGACGAATTCGTAGGTGCGGCCGTCGCCCATGACGCCGACGGTCTGGACCGGCAGCAGCACGGCGAAGGCCTGCCAGATGGCATCGTAGAGGCCGGCCTTGCGGATTTCGTCGAGATAGATGGCATCGGCTTCGCGCAGGATTTCCAGCTTCTCGCGGGTAATGCCGCCTGGGCAGCGGATGGCGAGGCCAGGGCCCGGGAAGGGATGGCGACCGATGAAGCTGTCGGGCAGGCCGAGCTCCTTGCCGAGTGCGCGCACTTCGTCCTTGAAGAGTTCGCGTAGCGGCTCGACGAGCTGCATCTTCATGCGCTCCGGCAGGCCGCCGACATTGTGGTGCGACTTGATGGTGACCGAGGGACCGCCGGTGAAGGAAACGCTCTCGATCACGTCGGGATAGAGCGTGCCTTGGCCGAGGAAGTCGGCGCCGCCGAGCTTCTTGGCCTCATCCTCGAAGGTCTCGATAAAGAGGCGGCCGATGATCTTTCGCTTAGTTTCTGGGTCGGAAACACCCTCAAGCTCGCCAATGAAGCGGTCAGAAGCATCGACATGGATCAGATGCAGATTGTAGTGCTCACGGAACATGGCGACGACATTGGCCGCCTCGTCCTTGCGCATCAGGCCGTGGTCGACGAGAATGCAGGTCAGCTGGTCGCCGACCGCTTCGTGGATCAGCAGGGCGGCAACGGAGGAATCGACGCCGCCGGAGAGTGCACAGATGACGCGCTTGTCGCCGACCTGATCGCGGATCGCCTGCACCGCCTTGGCGCGATAGGCCGACATCGACCAGTCGCCCTTGATGCCGGCGATGTTATGGATGAAGTTGCCGATCAGCTTGGCGCCATCGGGCGTATGCACGACTTCCGGATGGAACTGCACGCCGTAATATTTGCGCTTCTCGTCGGCGATAAAGGCGTAAGGTGCGTTCGAGGACGTCGCGACCACTTCGAAACCTTCCGGCAGCGCGGTGACGCGGTCGCCGTGGCTCATCCATACCTGATGGCGCGAACCGTTCGACCACAGCCCTTCGAAGAGGGCGCAGTCCTTGTCGACTTCGAGGAAGGCGCGGCCGAATTCGCGATGGTGACCGCTCTCGACCTTGCCGCCGAGCTGCATGCACATGGTCTGCTGACCGTAGCAGATGCCGAAGACCGGAATGCCGCTGTCGAAGATGATCTGCGGCGCCCGCGGCGAACCTTCGTCCACGGTCGAGGCCGGGCTGCCTGACAGGATCACGGCTTTCGGCTGCAGCCGCTTGAAGCCGGCTTCGGCGGACTGGAAGGGAACGATTTCGCAGTAGACGCCTGCTTCGCGCACACGCCGCGCGATGAGCTGCGTCACCTGGCTGCCAAAATCGACGATGAGAACGGTATCTGGATGTGCTGTCTGGGTCATGGCGAGCCTTTAATGAAAAGCGCTTTCCCTGGCAATCGGGCAAATCACGCGAGAGCCGATTTTATTGTCCCGATTGTCCTTAATTCTCATCGTCTCCGGCCTTTTAGAACCAGAATACGCCGTCTTCCAGCGCCGTAAACAGCCCATCGACGGCGTAGGAGAGTTTGCGGTCGATCACATGCAGATACTCCGTCCAGTCGGAAATGTGCTGCAGATCGACCTTTCCGTCGGAAATGCCCCGCAGGCCGATCAGCGGCAGACCATAGGTCTGGCAGGCGCGCAGCACCGCGAAGGTTTCCATGTCGACCATGTCGGTGCCGATGCGCTCATAGGCCTCTGCGCCGGAGACGATATTGGCGCCGGTCGAAAGGCTGCCCTCGGCAATGGTCGGGATGCGCAGCGGCAGTTCGATCGTCGCCGGCAGATCGAGGAAAGGCGTGCGGCCCTTTTCGAAGCCAAGGGGCGAAGCATCCATATCGCGGTAGGAAACGGAGGTGACCTGGTAGACCTCCGTCTGTTCCAGTTTGGCAGAGCCGGCCGAGCCGAGCGACACCACGAGATCGGGAAGATCGCCCTGAGCTTCGAGCTGCGCGAAGGCGCGGGTGAGCGCGATGGCCGCCTCCACGGGGCCTACGCCCGTCATCAGCGGATCGATGCGCGAGCGCAGGAAGGGTCCATATTCGGCCTCGGCGGCCATGACGAACAGGATCGATTTGCCCGATACCCGCTTCAGTTCGAATTTCATCCGCTAATTCCCTCTCTGCCCCGGATGACCATCATCGTTCCGGTCATCGAGGCAATCAGCTTGGCCGGTCCGTCGCCGATGGCATAGCCGCGGCCGTCGGCGACGATGATCGTCGTGCCAGGCTTGGTGACGTCGCCACGAAACAGGAAGCGCTCGCCGCGCCCCGGCGACATCAGATTGACCTTGAATTCGATCGTGAGGATCGACGCGGAGGGATCGATGACACTGTAGGCGGCAAAGCCGCAGGCCGAATCCAGCGCGGCGGCAATGATGCCGGCGTGCAATATGCCATGTTGCTGCGTCAGCTTGATATCGAAGGGCAGCTCGATCTCGACCGTGCCGTGTTCGACGCGCGTCAGCTCTGCGCCGATCGTCGCCATGGCGGCTTGCCGTTCGAAGCTGGTCCTGATGCGGGTCCGAAAATCGCCGCTGGTCCCCGTCTCGTCTGCCCCTGTCATGCCGTCCCCTTTCGCGGGTGCGAAATTGGCACGGAGAGGCGGTTTGGACAAGGGTTATCCGGTGGAAAAGCGGAGGCGTCCCGGCCTGCACTCCCGACATCGAATTTCCACGATCGGATCGTCATGCTATCCGAAACGATGAAGCTTGTAGCGAGGGCGCAGATGACGACGATCCGGCAATCGGTGGCTGCCTATGAGACCTGGATGCGGGCGCAGCTCGGCGCCGATCTGGTGGAGGCGGGTCTGGCAAAGAAACACAAGCTGATGAAGGCCGACAGTTTCTCCTTCCTGCGCGGCACCTATTGGCGCTGGGCGGAAATCATCATCGACGTCTGCTCCGAGCTCAAGAGCGCGCCGCAATTGCTGGCGATCGGCGATACGCATCTGGAAAATTTCGGCACCTGGCGCGACGAGGAAGGCCGCCTCGTCTGGGGCGCCAATGATTTCGACGAGGCGGCCGTCATGCCCTATGCACTCGATCTCGTGCGCCTTGCCACAAGTGCCATGTTGGCGCGCAGCGAGGACGGCCCGACGCCGCGCATTGTTGCCGACAGCATCCTTGCCGGCTATCGCCGCGGCCTGCGCGAGCCGTCTCCCGTCATTCTTGAGCGCGATTACAAATGGCTGCGCAATGCCGTCTTGCTGCCGAACGCCGAGCGCAAGGCCTTTTGGGAGAAATACCGCAACCTGCCACCGGCAACCGCACCCGATCGTTATCTCAAGGCCTTGCACAACGCCCTGCCGGATCCGGCAGTAGTTTTCGAGCCGAAGCCGCGTCTCGCCGGCACAGGCAGCCTCGGCCGCCCGCGCTTCGTCGCCTATGTCGATTGGCGCGGCGGCCCGGTATTGCGCGAGGTCAAGGCTTTGCTGCAATCCGGCTGGTCGCTGAAGCACGATCCGTCGAACAAGACGATCCGCACCGGCACCATCGCTGGCGGACGGGCGCGTTCATCCGATCCGCGCTATCAGGTGAGTGGAGGCTTGTTGGTACGCCGCCTGTCGCCCAACAGCCGCAAGATCGAGGTCGACGGCGATGCCGAGGTGCTGCTGTCGCCTGATATGCTGGATCTGATGGGTTTTGAAATCGCCAATTGCCACGCCAACGATGCCTCGCTCGTTCCCGGTATTCTGGCCGATCTCGATGCGCGCAATGCCGATTGGCTGCGTGTGGCCGCCAAGGCGGCCGCCGCAGCGGTCACGGCGGAGCAGGTGGAATTTGCGAGAAGAGGCTAAGGCCAGCGAACCGGTCAATGCCCTGCAGCTTCCAGGATCAAATGGGCGATCGTATCGGGATGCGAGATCAGCGAGAGATGGCTGGCCTTCACTTCGATGGTTTTGGCACCCATGCGCTTGGCCATGAAGCGCTCCAGATCCGGATTGATCGTCCTGTCTTCGGTGGAGACCGCATACCAGCTGGGCTTGCTGCGCCAGGCGGCCTGCGTGGTCTTGCCGGATAGGAGCGCCTTCTGGAAGGGTTGCTGCACGGCATAGAGCACCTCGGCCTTCACTTTGGGCAGGTCGCCGGCGAAATCGCGCAGGAACGCTTCCTCGGTCAGCCGTCCTTCGTCGCCATCGAAGACGATGCCGGCCGATGCCGGCGGTGTCGGATATGTCTTGGCGAGCGCCGTATAGTCTTCGCCGGCATCCGGTGCGCGGGCGGCGACATAGACGAGCGCGGAAACCTTCGGATGCACGCCGGCTTCGGTGACGATCATGCCGGAAAAGGAATGGCCGACGAGGACAGTCGGGCCGTCCTGACGATCGAGAACCCGCTGCGCGGCCTCCACCGCTTCCGGAAGTGTCGTCAACGGATTTTGTACCGCCGTGCAGTTCAGCCCCTTGGTCTGCAGCCGGGCGATAACCTCAGTCCAGCAGGAGCCGTCTGCAAAAAGTCCATGGGCCAGGACGACGTTGCGAGCCTTCAATGGCGCAGACTTGACCGCTCCGGAGGCGGGTGTCGGAGTGCTGGCAGCCATGCCGCGCGTGGAAATGAGGGAGGCAGCGGCGCCGGCGATAACGGCGGTCGAGAAATTCCTTCTGGTCATCATCATGATCGTGATCCTTATGGTGTTGAGGATAAATGGGCACCAGAAAGCCGTCCGCGCCGAATGTCGGAACGGCAAAGCTTCTGAAATTCTGTATGTCTCGCAGCGGCATACGATCGAGCGCGCGGATCATATGCCCGATCCTGTATTCCGGTTCAGCTTCGAGCTTGCTTTATGTATGCAAAGCGTGAGGCTGTTGATCGCTTTTGTATTTTAAATGGCGTCTATGGTCAATAATTGGGTGCATAACGGTTGCGTGATTGGTTATATGTATGCAGAAGCGATGAGAGGAGATGCTTCTGCATACGGCCCAGGTTGATCTCGGGGAACTCTGGCGGATGGGCTGCGTGACGCGGTTGAGAGCCGCTGTCCGGACGTATTCACAACCCAAAGCCATCATCCAGGCTATCGGGGAAGGGGATGGAAAGGATGTCACGGCGCATGCGGGCACCTATGCTGAATGCCCCGACGGCATTGCGGCGCTTTATCCAAGTCAGCTGCGGCGCAGCCAAAGTCCGCATCAGCCGCGGGCGATCCGCACGATGTGTTGATCCCAGGCGACGTCGCTGTGCTCGTTCAGGAAATCTCCGTCATAGGAAGAAACGGCGAACCCGCGAGGAGCCGGCGCGATGCCCGCCGCATCGGGGATGCTCTCCACCTTCAGCACCTCGCCGGTCCTCGCATCCAGCGTCACCGAGGTCCCTTCAACCGGTGATGTGACACCTACGAGGTTTTCGGCGCGATTGACGGCGATAGCGCCGACGTAATTGCCAAGCGCCCGGGTCGTATCGTCGGGCAGGGTGACGAAGGTCAGATCCTCCCCCCTCGCGAAATGGCCGACAAGCGGCGGCAGGTCGTTGCGATGCCCTTCGTATTGGCAGGCGAACCAGACCCGGCCGCTGGCATCGATATCGACATGGCGGGTCGAGACCTGCGCGTATTGCGACGGAAGCGTGTGCTTTTCGATCAGCCGGCCGCTGGCGGCGTCGATCAGCGTCAGCGACGGTTCCATATGGTCGAGGTTGAGCTTGGTGCGGCCGAAATCCGGATGCGTCTCGATGCCGCCATTGGCGACGATCAGGAATCTGCCGTCGTCTGAAACCGTCATGTCGTGTGGGCCGACGCCGTAGGTCTCGTATTCGCCGATGCGCGCAAAGTGGTTGCCGGCATCATAGAGCCCGATGATACCGCGATTATTGTCGAAATCGTTCTCGCTGGCATAGAGCAGCCTGCCATCGGGCGAAAACGTGCCGTGGCCGTAGAAATGCCGGCCTTCTTTAGCGGAAATGACGATCGGCTCGGCCTTGTTCCAGGGATCGAAGATCATCGCGTAGGTGCCGGGCCGGCGGGCGAAGGCGACGGTCTTGCCGGTCGCCTTGGAAAAAGCCATGCCGTGGGCGCGGGCAGGCAGCGCCACCTGATCGATGATGCGGCCGTGTTCGGTCACCGTCGCCACGGCGAAGGAGCCGTCCGCAGCGCGGATGCCGGAGGCGTAGACCGCATCGGCCCGCTCCAGCGCTATCAGCGCGCTAGGCTTCAGGGCCGCAAGGAAGGTCAGCCCCGCGGCTTTGACAAAAGCTCTCCGATCGATCAGGCCGCTGCGCATCATGTTCTAGTCTCCGTCGGCGAAGGAGAAGCCGGCTGAAAGGCCGATGGCACCGCCATACGCGTCGCTGAAGCCGGTGGCGAGATCGCGGCTGACGGCGAGCAACTTGTCGATCTTGGCGCGCTCCGCATCATTGCCGATTGCTGCCTCGATATCCGGGTTGATTGATGACGTTGTCGCCGCAAGCTCGTTCAGCAGGCCGTCGATCTTGGTGGCGACAGCGCGCTTGTCAGCCGGCAGCAGCTTCGCCATGTCGGCTTTTTCCCAGAGCGTCTTCAGGCCCTCGATATTGCCCGTGAACGAGGTCCACGTATTGGCCGAACGCCAGTAGATCGCCATCTTCGGCCGCGCCGTTGCCGGATCGCCCTTATAGAAGGTTTCCAGCCGCTGGTCGCGGACATTGGCCGCGCCATGCACGAGAATTCCGAGCAGCGCCGTTACGGCCTCCTTGTTATCCATGAAATCGTCGCTGGTCTTGCCGGGGAATTTCCAGGATTTCTGCACGCCATCTGGCGCATCCCACTCGTCGGCGATTTCCTTGGCCGTATTTTCGATATTGCCGGCAACCGCCGCGCCATAGCGGCAGCGGAAGCTCTGCTTGTCCTTGCCGAGAACGTCGGAGCCGTTGCCGAAGAGCACATATTCCAGCGCCGTCATGCTCATGAGCGCCACGCTCTTGCCGGCGACGGCCTCGACAGTCGTGTCCTGCTCATCCGCCTTGGCGATCAGCGCCTGCACCTGTTTGAGGCCTACGCCCTTGCGGTCGGGATAGAACAGGATGTGCTCGAAGCGGTTCTTTTCGATGATCGGGCCGGTATCGACGATCTCGATGCGCGACCAGCTCTTCACGGTGTCGCCGAAAGCCGATTTGGCGCCGGAAAGGGTGGCGTCCGTGGGATCGGCGCAAAGCGCCTTCATCGCGACAGTCAGTTTGGAGGCGGAGTCGTGCATGGCACGGTAGCCGGGGCGGATCACTTCATCGACGGCCTTCTGCAGCACGGCCGGCACCGCCGCCTCGTTCAGGCCGGCGCCATTGGTACCGACATCCTCGGCATGAGCAGGCAAGGCGGCAACGGTGAGAAGAAGGCTGGCGGCCAGAGCAATTCCAGCAAAAGTGCGCAGCGGTTTTGCGTCTGGAATTGCGTGAAAACAATGGGACGGAGCATTTGCGTGACTCTGTTTAGAGCGGAAATGCTCTGGACGTTTCCAGTGGCGCATTAAAGGGACTCCAGAAAGTTGATGAGGGCTTGCCGATCGTTCTTCGAAAGACCGGCGAATGCGTTGCGGGCTTTTTCGGCCTCTCCTCCATGCCAAAGGATGGCTTCGGTCAATGTGCGGGCGCGGCCGTCATGCAGATAGGCCTGCCGGCCGCTCACCGTCTGTGTCAGGCCTATACCCCAGAGCGGCGGCGTGCGCCAATCGCGGCCGGATGCCACGCCCACCCGCTGTCCATCCGACAGGCCTTCGCCCATGTCGTGCAGCAGGAAGTCGGAATAGGGCCAGATCAGCTGGAACGCCTGCGGCGAATCCTTGCCGTTGCTGCTTTTCAGGCCGTCGCGTGTCACGAATTTCGGCGTGTGGCAGGCCGCACAGCCGGAGCGGTAGAACATGTCCTTGCCATGCAGCACTGCGGGCTGGCTCGTCATGCGGCGGGCCGGCACGGCAAGATTTTCAGAATAGAAGGTAACCAGGGGGAGCACCGGGTCCGGCGCTTCCGTGTCGCCCAGGCGCTTCTGCACGCCGGTCGGCATGATCAGACATTGCGGTTCCTTGGCGGTGCAGTCGCCGTACGGGTTCGGTCGGTCCGGTGTCGAAATGCCGATATCGGCTGAAAAGGCGTCGGCCACCTGGTCGCGCACGGTCGCATTCTGGGCCTTCCAGCCGAAGCGCCCGAGCGCGAGCTGACCGGTGCGGTGATCGCGGACGATGGCGGGGCGGCCGCGAATACCAGTGCCCTTCTTATCGTCCGGATCGGCATTGGCGAGAATATCGGCATCAGGAATGGCCTCGATCAGGCCGAGACCAATCATCGGCGGCGCTATGCGCGGCGAAAGTGTGGTATTGGCGTCCATCGGCCCGTAGGCGAGATCGCCGATACCGTAATGCGGTTTGCGCAAGGTCGCCGTTTCCCCGCCGCCAAGTGTCACCGTCTCCTCGCTATAGCTGAGGGTTACCTTGCCTTCGGCGGCGAGGCCGGGAACGGCAAGATCCTGCAGCTGCGCTCCATAGGTCGAATCCGGGAAATTGAGCGCGTGAAAGTCCTTGACGACCTGCTCCTCCTCCGGGGTTACGGCGGGCCGTGCAAGGCGCAAGACCATTGAGGTCGCGGCAGCTCCCGCTTCTTCAGGCGGATGACCCCGTCCATCGCGGATATGGCAGCTCTGGCAGGAGCGGGCGTTGAACAGCGGCCCCAGTCCATCGGAGGCCTGGGTGGAGGAGGGAGCGGAGACCCAAAGCTTGCGAAAGAGCGCGTTGCCGAGATGAAAGTCCTGGCCCTGTTCCTGGTCTAGCTTGGCCGAAGGCTGGGAGAAAATATCGCGCGTGACCTTGTCGATCGAGGTCAGACCGCCGCCCTGCATCGTTTCATAGGGTTCGGCCTTGAGGAAGTTGCTGGTTGCGCGGGTCACGTCGCGCACGCGCTTCAGCTCTTCGCCCGGGAGATCGCTGCGCGTGGTCGGAAAATCGAGAATATCGGCGGCTGCCAGCGTGATGGAAAAAACCAACATACCCGCGGCGATGGCGGGCAAAAGGGCGCGATTGGCCGGTAAACCTGTCATGGGTATTGAGGCGGCAACGTCTTGTCGCGCTGCCGCCATCCCTTATTACTTCTTGGTGAAGACGGCGTTCGGGTTGTCCAGGCTGTCCGAACCTTCGAGCTTGATCGTGCCGAGATCGAGAGCGGCGATGACGCGCTGGATGCTCTTCGTCTGGTCGAGCAGGCCGTCGATGGCCTTCTGAACCGTCGCGTTGCCTTCCTTGTTGCCCTCGCCGATCATCTGGTCGTATTTCTCGACCGTCTCGCCGCGATGCACCAGCGCCTTCATGGCCGCAAGCGTCGTGTCGAGCTTGCCTTCCATCTCCTTGTCGAGCGCCGGATCCTTGGCCTTGACCAGATCGTGCAGCGACGGACCCTTCAGCTTGGTGCCGTCGACGCGGGTATAGTTGCCGTTATAGGCGGCAGCGATGCCGATGGCGTCGCCATTATGCTCGTTATAGGTATTGTCGGAGAAGCAATCCTGCTCTTCTTCCGGATCATGCAGCAGCAGGCCGAGCTTCATGCGCTCACCGGCAAGTTCGCCGTAGGAGAGCGAGCCCATGCCGGTCAGGATGGTGGTCAGGCCGGCCTTCGGATCGGCTTCGACATGCTTGGTGGCTTCGCCGTCCGGCGCCCACTTGTCGGTCATCTCCTGCAAATCCGAAACCAGCAGCGTCGAGGCGGACTTCAGATATTCGGCGCGGCGATCGCAATTGCCGTGCGTACAATTCTTCAGATCGTAATCGGTAGCGGGACGTTCGCCGGCGCCGGCACCCGTGCCATGCAGGTCCTGTCCCCACAATAGGAACTCGATGGCGTGATAACCCGTCGCAACGTTGGCTTCGACGCCGCCAGCCTGATGCAGCGTGCCCGACAGGAATTCCGGCGTCAGATGCGAAGCGTCGACATCCTTGCCGTTGATCTTGATCGTCTTGTTGGCGATGACATTGGCGACGTAGAGCGAGTTCTCATCGCTCTCCGTGCCGTAGGAGGCGTCGACATAATCGATCAGGCCCTCGTCCAGCGGCCAGGAATTGACCTTGCCTTCCCAATCGTCGACGATCGGATTGCCGAAGCGATAGACTTCCGTCTGCGCATAGGGAACGCGAGCCTTGATCCAGGCCGCGCGTGCGGCCTTCAGCGTCTTGTCGCTGGGGTTGGCGAGCAGGGCGTCGATGGCCTTGTCGAGTGCCTTCGCCGTCGTCAGCGAGTCCTGATATTTGGCATGTGCCAGTTCCGCATAGTGCTTGAGAACGGCAGCCGGCTCGGGAGCGGCTGCGAGAGCCGGCAGGCTGAACGCGGCGGTCGTGACAACGGCCACCGCGAGCGCGGCGCCAATTCTGTTTTTCAGTTTCATGTTCCTCTCCTGTGACAGCGGGGGGCACCGTCAAAACTTGGTAATTTGTGTCATGTATGAAAAACAAACTTGTGTCAAACGCTCTAGTTTAGAACGATTTTAAGGCGAAGGGCCAAGGGTTTAACGTCGCAAGCGAAATGGATTCGCTCGCGAATGCGCAGATATGGGCGTTTGATATTGCGTCAGCGGGGCAGTGGAAGCAGGCTCGTTCGCCGCCAGCTCACATCTTCCGCTGCAGGCGGCTGAAGAAGAAGCCGTCGGTATCTGTGGAGGCCGGCGTCAGCGTAATGGTCTTACCGTCGGAGGAGCGCGGCTTTGCGGCATCCTTGCCGAACAGTTTCTCCCAGGAGCTCAGGGTTTCCACGACTTCGAAGTCTGGATTCTGGGCGGCGAAACGGTTCACCTGTGCCTCATTCTCCTCCGGCAGCACCGAGCAGGTGACATAGAGCAGAGCGCCGCCGGGGCGGACGAATTCGCCGGCCTGCGCCAGGGCTTCCTGTTGCTGGCTGGTGCGTTCATCGAGGTTCTTCTGTGTCAGTCGCCATTTGGTATCGGGACGCCGCCGCCATGTGCCGGTGCCGGTGCAGGGAGCGTCCACCAGAACCTTGTCGAACTTGCCGCGCAGTTGGAGCAAGCCGTTGCGGTCGTCATGGACCTGAACATTACGGGTGCCCGCCCGCTTCAGGCGCTCAATGATCGGCGCCAGCCGCCGCCGGTCGCTGTCGTAGGCATGGACCTGGCCCTTATTGTGCATCGCGGCCGACATGGCGAGCGTCTTGCCGCCACCGCCGGCGCAATAATCGAGCACCTGGTCGCCTTCATCAGGCAGGACTAGATCGGCGACGATCTGCGAGCCTTCATCCTGCACCTCGAACCAGCCCTTCTGGAACGAAAGTTCGGCCGTGACGTTCGGCAGGCGGGATGCGCCTTCTCCGGCGGGAATGCGGATGCCGAAACGGGCAATCTTCGATGACTGGCCACCGGCGCGCTCCAGCGCCTTTACGACCTTGGCGCGGTCAGCCTTCAGGGCATTGGCGCGAAGATCGAGCGTCGGACGCTCGGAGAGAGCCTTGGCTTCGGCAAGCCAGCCATCGCCAAAGGCTTGGCTGAAGGAGGGCTCGACCCATTCGGGAATATCGCCCTGGACATGACGAGGCGCATCTTCGAGCTTGCGGGCCGCAAACGCGGCCAATGTTTCGGCGCTCGGCGCCTCGGGCGCAAATTTATCGCCGTCCAGCTCCGCTGCCAGCGCCTCCGGCGTCAGGCGCCATTGGCGGAAGAGGACTGCATGAGCAAGCGCGGACGCACTGTCGTCTCCCATCAGCCAGGCATGCGAAAGCCGCATGCGCAAGGCGTCATAGACGATGTTGCCGATCGCGGCCCTGTCCCCGGACCCAGCGAAGCGATGGGCAAGGCCCCAATCCTTCAGGGCATCGGCCACCGGTCGCTTGCGCGCTTCGATATCGGCAAGAACTTCGATGGCCCCCTGCAATCGGCCGCCCAGACGCATTCACACTCTCCTGCTCGCGCATGACCCGGAACCCGTTCGAGCTCATCTTGGGACTCTGCGCCTACCAAAACTGCTGACGCCTCGCCGATCCGCGCAGACAATGCCCATGGCGGCGGATTTTGAGACGCCTCAACCGCGTGGTAGCCGCGATTGGCCGAGAGAGCAAGCGTCATGCCGATTTGCCGGTAGTTCCGGCTTTCGGCGATTACTTCGAGGCGACGACCTCGTAACAGACCTTGGCAGTACCCGAAGCGACCATGCCGATGTTCTGTGCGGCAGCGCGGGAGAGATCGAGAACACGTCCGCGAATGAAGGGCCCACGGTCATTGATGCGAACGACGACGCTACGGCCATTGTGCTTGTTGGTGACCCGCAGACGCGTGCCGAAGGCGAGCGAGCGGTGGGCTGCAGTAAGATTTCTGGAACTCATGCGTTCCCCGGAAGCAGTCTTGGAGCTTCCTCCGTACCATGAAGCGCCTCCGCAGCCAACGGATGCAAATGCCGGAGTCGAAACGACAGCAAAGGAGGCGGATATAGTTGCGGCGATTGCCAAAGAACGTGCGATTTTCTTCAAACCGATTTTTCCCTCAAGCTATTGAACTTGCGCCCTGGGTAGGCGGCGGGCTTAAATCAGGCCAAAAATGGCGAAAAAGTGCCACTAAAGATCACGGAATGTTACATACTGTAACATTTGTGATGTTAAGAGAATACTAGGGCTATTCAGCAGATTTGCTTGATCGTGGAAAAAACCTAATAAAATCAGTTAAAACTCGAATGAATTTTCTCGTAAGCATCCGCCGATGCCGGGCATCACAAAAATCGGAAAAATAATTTTCCGCCGTTGCCATAATTGCTGCCGCATTTGTGCAATTTTAGAGGTCGTTAACCATAAATGCGGAGCAAATTGAACTAGGCCAGCCGGCTAAGTAGGAATTTTCATGCGATCCGGTGGGTATATTAGGGGCGATTTCTCAGCCGCGCCACGCTTCAGAGGACCAGAGTTCGGCCAGCGACATACGATACTCTGGGTAGCGGAACTGGAAGCCGAGCGTGCGCAGTTTCGCGTTCGAAACGCGCTTGTTCTCGCCATAGAAGGAGCGTGCCATCGGCGTCAGCTCAGCTGTTTCGAAAGGCTGTTCCGGTGGCGGTTCGACGCCCATCAGGCGCGCGGCTTCGGCAATGACATCCTGCGGCGGCGCAGGCTCGTCGTCGGTGACATTATATATACCGCCGAGCTTGCGATCGGACAGGAAGCGGGCGCAGGCGCCGATATCCTCGACGCGGATGCGATTGAACACCTGGTTCGCCTTGATGAGCCGCCGGGCGGTTCCCTTTTCCAAATTGCAGAAGGCATTGCGGCCCGGGCCGTAAATGCCGGAAAGCCGCAGCACGGCAACGGGGAGGCCGAGCCGGATGCCGGCGCGCAGCCAGCCGTCTTCCGCCTCGACCCGTTCGACGGAGCGATCCGCAACCGGATGCAGCGATGTCTGTTCGCTGACCCAGGCGCCCTTATGGTCGCCATAGACCCCGACGGTCGAGAGATAGCAGATCCATTCCAGCTTCGGCATTAAGGCCTTGAGATTGAGCTGCGCCAGCCGCAGCAGCGGATCGCCCGATTTGCCAGGCGCGATCGATTGCACCAGATGCGTCGCGTTTTGCATCGCCTCCGAGAGAGCCGGGTCGAGCGTCTCGCCATCGAAGACGAAGGCCTCGATGCCTTCCTTCGTCAGCTGTTCGGCCTTGTCGGCGGAGCGGGTGGTGCCGGTGATGCGAATGCCGGAGCCGGCGAAGGCCTTGGCGATGGCGGTTCCGGAATAGCCGCAGCCGAAAATCATCACATGCATCACAATACCCCTGCCAGTTTCCATTCGGCGCGGACGTCTTCGTCCGCCTCGTTCTCGTCATCTCTTTCTGCCGCAAACGCATGGAATTCGCCAGCCGTCATCAGCCGCGATAGAGCCCAGACCGCCATGCCGCGCACGGTGGGCGAGGGATCCCTCGCCAGTTCGCGACATTTCTCGATAAAGGAACGCTCGCCCGAATTGCCGGCCGCGATAAGCACATTGCGGATGAAGCGGTCCCGACCGATGCGCTTGACCGGCGAGCCACTGAAGAATGTGCGGAAGGCTGCATCGTCCAGACCAAGCAGAAAGGCGATCGACGGTTCCTTGAGATCCTCGCGCGCCACCAGTTTCATCTCCGAGGCGGCGCTTGCGAACTTGTTCCAGGGGCAGGCGGCAAGGCAGTCGTCGCAGCCGTAGATGCGGTTGCCGATCAACGGCCGAAGCTCTGGATCGATCGGACCCTTGTGCTCGATGGTCAGATAGGAAATGCAGCGCCGTGCATCGAGCTGGTAGGGGGCTGGGAAGGCATTGGTCGGGCAGGCGTCGAGACAGGCCCGGCAGGAGCCGCAATGGTCAATCTCCGGCTCATCGGGCTCGAGATCCGCCGTGGTGAACATCGAGCCGAGAAAGAGCCAGGATCCGAAGGCGCGGCTGACGAGATTGGTATGCTTGCCTTGCCAGCCGAGACCGGCCGCGCCCGCCAGCGGTTTCTCCATGACCGGCGCCGTATCGACGAAGACCTTGACGTCCTCCTTCGAGCGCGCGGCGAAGCGTGTGGCGATCTCCTTCAGCCGTCCTTTGATGACATCGTGGTAGTCACGGTTTCGGGCATAGACGGAGATCGCCGCTTTGTCCTTTTTGTCCAGAATGCCGCGCGGATCTTCGTCAGGGCCGTAATTGAGGCCGAAGAGGACGATGGAGCGGGTCTCGCTCCAGAGTACGCGCGGATCGCCTCGGCGGTCGCGGGTCTCCTCCATCCAGCCCATCGTGCCGTGATGGCCTTTGTCGAGAAACTGGCCGAGCCGGACGGCCGCTTGCGGAATGGCATCCGGCCTGGTGATGCGACAGAGATCGAAACCCTGGGCACGCGCTTCCTCTCGCAAAAAAGCGGTCAGTGTGTTTCGACGCTTGTCAGCTTTTTCCGCTTCGCGATCACCGGGCATATCGAGCCCTCGTCAGAAATCCAGATCGGCATAGTGCGAAACCGGAGTGACTCCACGCACACGTTCCGCCAGGATCGGCCGGAAGGATGGGCGCGACTTCAGCCGCTGATACCATTCCTTGGCGACGGGCGATTCCGTCCAGTCGATCTCACCCAGATAGTCTAGCACGGAAACCGAGGCTGCGGCGGCGAGATCGGCGTAGCTCAGCCGTTCGCCCGCGAGCCACTGCCGCGAACCTGCAAGCCAGGAGAGATACTTCATATGCTGGCGAATATTGCCACGCGCCATGCGCATGACCTTGGAATCGGGCGCGCCGCCACCCTGTTCGGCGGTCATCTGCAGCTTGAAGACGCGCTCGCGCGTCAGCGGCCGCGTCACATCCTGCTCCATCTTCTGCATGAACCATTCCGTCAGCCGGCGAATTTCGGCGCGCTGGAACGGATCTTCGGCCAGAAGCCGGCGGTCGCGCTTCAAGACACCATGCGTCTCGTCGAGATATTCGGAAATGACCGAGGCGCCACAGAGCGCCCGCATGCTGTCATCGACATAGACAGGCAGGGTGCCGGCGGGGTTTAGCGCCAGGAAATCGCGTCGCTTTTCCCAGGTCTGTTCCTCGATCAGCTCCGTCTGATAGCCATATTCCGTCAGGATCAGGCGAACGAACCGGGAGGAAGATGACATTGGGTGGTGATACAGCGTCGGCATTGGTACTCGGGTGTTTCTGATTGATGCTACGGAAGTCTTTTGGGTCGCGATCCTGCGGCCCTAGTCATTTGTCATCGGTTGAAGCTATAGGATCTTGGCCTAGTTTGCACAAGCGAATCGGGCCGCCCTGCCGTTAGACAAAGGACACGATATGGCTGAACAAATTATTATCGCGTTGGTTTTAGGCCTTGTAGAGGGGCTTACGGAGTTCATTCCGGTCTCCTCGACAGGCCATCTCATACTGCTTGGACATTTTCTCGGCTTCAAATCGGCCGGTACTTTTGAAGTTTTGATCCAGCTCGGCGCGATTCTCGCCATTCTGCTTGTCTATTTCAATCGCCTCGTCCAGATCGCCAAGGCACTCCCCGTCAGCACCAAGGCTCGTCACTTCGTGCTCGCCGTCCTCTTCGGTTTTCTGCCCGCTGCCGTCATTGGCGCGCTGGCGCATGATTTCATCAAGACCGTGCTGTTCGATTCGCCGAAGGTCATCTGTATCTCGCTGATCCTCGGCGGCATCGTCCTGCTCGTCATCGACAGGATCGAGTTCAAGCCGAAATATACCAGCGCCTATGAATTTTCCTGGCCGATGGCGATCAAGATCGGCTTCTTCCAGTGCCTGGCGATGATTCCGGGAACGTCACGCTCCGGTTCCACTATCGTCGGTGCCCTGCTGCTCGGCGCCGATAAGCGTTCGGCCGCTGAATTTTCCTTCTTCCTCGCCATGCCGACGATGGTCGGCGCCTTCACGCTGGACTTGTGGAAGAGCCGCCATGATCTGAGCTTCGCCGATGGTCAGCTGATCGTCATCGGCTTCTTCATGGCCTTCATCTCGGCGTTGCTTGTCGTGCGTGCGCTGCTCGACTTCGTATCCCGCCGTGGTTACGCCCCCTTCGCATGGTGGCGCATTGCCGTCGGCGCAATCGGTCTCATCGGTCTCTATTTCGGCTGAGACCGATCGTCGGTGCTGATATCCTGAAAAGTGAAGGCCGGTGAAAACCGGCCTTTTTCATACCCGATCAGTTCGGGGAAGACGCATCGATGGAACCCG
Organism: Rhizobium centroccidentale; assembly: GCF_030182565.1. Lineage (NCBI taxonomy): Bacteria > Pseudomonadati > Pseudomonadota > Alphaproteobacteria > Hyphomicrobiales > Rhizobiaceae > Rhizobium > Rhizobium centroccidentale. The sequence goes on from NZ_JAQJCG010000017.1 coordinate 28,784, forward strand.
TCGTGCAGGGGTCGACGCCGTAGGTCGGCGCACATTCGCCCTTGATCGAGGCGATGCTGCCGCGGGCCACGAAGGAGCCTGCGAGAATCACCAGTGCCGCGCACGCAAACAGAAGCGCGATAGACTTGCCCATCGAAGAATGCCTTTCCGCAGAAGTGTGAAGCGCGCCACGGACCGGTTTGTTGTTCAAGCCTGGGACGCGCGGCTGTGTTAGTCAGTGAGATGAGCAATAGCAATAAATGTTCATATTAAATTTGACGTTAATGCTACTATTTCCACACTGCGTCTTTTGAGCAACGCCAAGCTGTGAATGGCGGGGCTCTGCCAGCGTCTTAAAGTCCGATTCTGTCTTCGCGGGGCAATGAAAAACGCCGCTCGGTAAAGCCGGGCGGCGTGTGAATTTCGTGGAATGGCCGAATCGTCAGGCGGCTTTGCCCGAGCCCGTGAACTGGCCCTGCGGACGGTAGCGCACCAGGTAGGAGGGCAGCACGGAGACGAGCAGCGTCGGCAGCAGGCCGATGCCCTTCAGGGTGCGTCCTTCCGTTTCCGCTTGCTTCGAAACGACATTGTCGCTCTTCAGCAGCGTGACCTGGTCGGCGGTGATCGGCGGCTTGATGAGCGGCACGAGCGACGCGACCGAGCCGATCAGCGAAGCCAGGCCGAAGGGGATGGAGACGAATGACTTCTTGCGATTGATGACGGCAAGCGTCGTCTCGAGACATTCGCGGAAGGACAGCACTTCCGGACCGCCGAGCTCATAGATCGTGCCGGCCTTCAGTTTACCGTCGACGCTGCGGGCGACGGTCTCGGCGATGTCCTGAACGTAGACTGGCTGGAACTTCGTCTTGCCGCCGCCGATCAGCGGCAGGAAGGGTGCGGTGCGGGACATGTCGGCAAATTTATTGAAGAAATCATCTTCAGGGCCGAAGACGATCGAGGGGCGCAGGATCACCGCATCGGGCTTGATCGACAGGACGGCGGCTTCGGCGCGAGCCTTGGTGCGGGCATAGGCCGAGGGCGAGTTGGCATCAGCGCTGAGGGAAGAAATATGCGTCAGCGAAGCGCCCGCATTGCGGGCGGCTTCCGCAATCGCCTTGGCGCCGAATTCCTGCACGGCGTCGAACGTGTTGCGGCCGCTTTCGGCGAGGATGCCGACGCAGTTGACGACATGCTGAGCGCCTTCGACGGCGCGGTCGATGGAGTTACGGTAGCGCACATTGGCCTGGACGATCGAAATCTGGCCGAGATTGCCGAGTGGCTGCAGGAAACCGGCAAGATCGGGGCGGCGAACAGCGACACGGATGCGATAGCCGCGCTTGGCAAGCGCACGCACGGTGTGTCGCCCGATGAAACCTGATCCTCCGAACACGGTGACGAGCGGCGGGAGGTTGGACAGGGTCATGGCGGGCTCCTCGAAAGGCTTTGATTGGGCTTATCTGGTTTCGTCTTAGCCGATCCGCGCGCCGAGGTGAAGTGCCATCGCGCTGCATTGCAGCGTCGGCTTTTCAAAGGGGTTAAACCCCTTCGACGACGACCATTTCCGCGTCTGCCACCTGTTGCCGGATTTTGGCCGCGATCTGGTATTCCGGCGAATTGTAGCAATCGACGGCGTGCTGCAGCGATGGAAATTCGATGACGACGTTGCGGCCGCGCGCCTGTCCCTCAAGCGGGGTAAACGCTCCGCCGCGTGCAAGGAAATTCGCGCCGTATTTCTCGAAGGCGGGCTTCGCGGCGGCGACATAATCCTTGTAGCGCTCGGGGTCGCGGACATCCACGCGCGCGATCCAATATCCCTTTGGCATGTTTTCCTCCCTGATTGTTGTCGTGGTTTAGAGCGCGGCGTCCATTTCGGCGAGGATGGCGCGAGCGGCCTCCTTCGGATCGGCGGCCTTGACGATTGGCCGTGCGACGACGAGATGGCTCGAGCCGGCCTTGATGGCCGCGGCCGGCGTCATAACGCGCTTCTGGTCGCCCTTGTCGCTGCCTGCCGGGCGGATGCCGGGGGTCACCAGCGCCATATCCGGCCCTATGATCTTGCGGACGGCGGCGGACTCTTCGGCCGAGCAGACAATGCCGCCCATGCCGGCCAGATGCGCCTGTTCGGCCCGGCGCAGCACCAGCGTGTGCGGGTCATATTCATAACCGGCGGCGATGAGATCGCCTTCGTCCATCGAGGTCAGCACGGTGACGCCAAGCAGGCAGAGGTCTGAGCCCTTGGCCGCTTCGACTGCCGCCTTCATGGCTTTCGGATAGGCGTGCAGCGTCAGCATCGACATGCCCATCTTGACGATATTCTCCACGCCGGAGGCCACCGTATTGTCGATGTCGAGCAGCTTCATATCGAGGAAGATCTTCTTGCCGCTGGCGGCAAGGTCGCGCGCGAATTCCAGGCCGCCGGCAAAGGCGAGCTGATAGCCGATCTTGTAATAAAGGATATCGTCGCCGAGGGCGCCGACCACTTTTTCGGCCTCCTGAAGGTTTGGAACATCCAGTCCAACGATCAAGCGGTCGCGTGCGGTCATATCAAGCCCATCCCATCCAATCTTCCATGCGTGTCCAGTCGCATGAGACGGCGCGCTTCGCAAGATCGAAACAGAAAAGATTGCCGCCCCCTGGCGGCTGATCGCCCTGCCGCGCAATCGGCTTCCCCTCCAGATGGCATTTCAGCAGCGTGCCGACGCCGCCATGGCCGACGAAGGCGATCGGCGCGTTCGGATCGTGCCGCGCAAGAACGGCCTCGACATTGGAAACGATCCTCGCCTGCGCATCGATGGCGCGCTCCCAGCCCTTGAAGCTCTCATTCGGGTTGGCGAAAAACCAGTCCGCCGCCTTCTCGAACTCCGGCGGCGCCAGAAAGCCTGTGGCACTGCGGTCGTTTTCATGCATGGCCTCGATGACCTCGATCGGCGCACCGCTTGCCGTCGCCAGAGCCTCGGCTGTTTCGATCGCCTTGCGCTCGCCGCTGGAGACGATGAGGCTCAGCTTGCCCGCCCAGGGTCGGCTCGCCGCCAGCCGCACCCGCTCGGCGCCAATGTCGGACAAGCCCCATTGCGGCACCGGCACATTCGGGTCGATCCGCACCTGCGGGTGCGTAATATAAAGAGCGTACATGGATTTCTCAGCGATTGTCTCAGCCGCGGCTATAGACCCAGAGCTGGGCCGGCGGAATGTTGCGGACGATGAAGTCGTAATGGCGGATATGATAGCGATCCGGCTTGGCGATGATCGGTGAGACCGGGCCGTAGGAGATCTGCACCACGGGTCGGCCGGGCGGCATGCGGTCCAGCAGGCTTTCCAGCAATGCGACGCGCGCCTTCATCGGGAAATTGAGGAGAGGAATGCCTGAGACGACGGAATCGAACGTCTGTCCGCGCAGCACGCCAAGCGTCTTATCGAGGTCGAAGGCGTCGCCATTGATGAAATTGACGCCGGGGTAACGACGGACGAGATGATTGTAGAAATCGGTGGAATATTCGATGGCGACGAGATTTTGCGGCTCGACGCCACGTCCGAGGATCGCCTTGGTGATCGCCCCGGTTCCCGGCCCAAGCTCCAGCACCGGCAGGCCGGATTGCGTATTGATGACGCTAGCCATCTTGCGGGCCGTGATCGACGAAGTAGGAACGATCGACCCCACGGTCTTCGGCCCTTGCATCATGCCCTTGAAGAAACGGATCTCCTCGTCGAACTTCTTGCCAAGCCGTTCCTTGAGACGCAGCGCCATGCTCTCCCCCATCAGATGTTACCGTCGCGACTTACATATCGCTTCTCTAGGATCTTGCAACGGAATGACGCAATAACAAGAGAAAATGTCGCAATCGACAAAGGACCAAATAAAAGCGCCCCTGTGGCGATTAAACGCACGAAAGGGCGCTTTAGTTTCGCTATACGCGCATCGGCATCAGCACATAAAGCGCATCGTCGCCGGCCGTGTCGCGAATGAGCGTCGGCGATCCGGCATCGGCCAGCAGGAATATGGCTGCATCGCCGGAAAGCTGCGCGGTGATGTCGAGGAGATACTTGGCGTTGAAGCCGATTTCCATCGGGTCCATCTCGTAGCCGACGGCGACTTCTTCCGTCGCACTGCCCGAATCCGGATTGTTGACGGTCAGCAGCAGCTGGCCATCGGATAAGGCCAGCTTCACGGCCCGGCCACGCTCCGAAGAAATGGTCGACACGCGGTCGACAGCCTGGGCAAAGGTCTCGCAATCGACCCGCATTTCCTTGTCGTTGTTGGCCGGAATAACGCGTTGATAGTCCGGGAAGGTGCCGTCGATCAGCTTCGAGGTCATGACGATGGAGCCGATGGTCAGACGGATCTTGGCGTCGGAGACTTCGACGGTGACGATCGCATCCGGCGTGTCCACGAGCTTCTGCAGCTCGCCAACCGTCTTGCGCGGGATGATGATGCCGGGCATGCCTTCGGAACCAGAGGGAGCGCTGACATCGGCGCGTGCCAGGCGATGGCCGTCCGTGGCCACAGCCCTGAGCTTCAGGTCGCCGCCGCTTTCGATCGTATGGAAGAAGATGCCGTTGAGGTAGTAGCGCGTCTCTTCGGTGGAGATCGCAAACTGCGTCCGGTCGATCAGCATCTTCAGATCCGAAGCCTTCAGCTTGAACGAATGGCTGAAGCTGCCGGCAGTGAGATCGGGGAAATCGGATTCCGGCAGGCATTGCAGCGAGAATTTCGAGCGGCCGGAGGCGACCGTCATCGAGCTGCCGTCGGTGTTGGTGGCGAGAAGCACTTCCGAGCCGTCGGGAAGCTTGCGCACGATATCGTAGAGCAGATGCGCAGGAACCGTGGTGGCGCCGGCCTGTTCGACATTGGCGGGCGTTGCCTCGGTGATTTCGAGATCGAGGTCGGTCGCCTTCATGTCGAGGTTCGTGCCGTCGGCCTTGAGCAGCACGTTGGACAGGATCGGGATCGTGTTGCGACGCTCGACCACGCGATGCACGTGGTTCAGCGACTTCAGGAGGTTCGACCGCTCTATTGTAATACGCATGGATGCTACCGCTTTCGACCGTGACTAGCCGGGCGGCCCGAGGCGCCCGAGCGACATGTTTTCGGACAAGGCCCGAAAGATTGGACAGGCAACTTGGCAGACTTCTCCATCCGAATGCAAGAGGCATAGATGATTTGCCCAGCGCCAATTCGCCATTTCGTCGGCAATGCTCCACAGGAATTGCACCGCTCTTGCCGTCCGCGCGCGCCTCGCCCATAAAGGCTGCTTATCCCAGGTGAATTCAGGACCGGTATGAACGAAGAGCAATCAGGCGGCGGGACACGCAGTTTCCGCCTGCATAACAATCAGATCCCGGCCCGTCCTCTCGAACCGGCTCTCTATCTCGTCGCGACGCCGATCGGCAATCTCGGCGATATCACTTTGCGGGCGCTGGAGACGCTGGCCGGTGCCGACGTGCTGGCCTGCGAGGATACGCGTGTCACCCGTGTCCTGCTCGACCGCTATGGCATCCAGAACAAGCCCTATGCCTATCACGAATACAATGCCGACGAAGCAGGCCCCCGGCTGCTGCAAGCTCTGGAAGCTGGCCGATCGGTGGCGCTGGTATCGGATGCCGGCACGCCGCTCGTGTCCGATCCTGGTTACCGTCTTGCAGTGCAGGCGATCGAAGCGGGCTATAAGGTCGTTCCCATTCCAGGCGCCTCCGCGCCGCTGGCGGCTCTCGTCGGCTCCGGCCTGCCCAACGACGCCTTCTTCTTTGCCGGTTTCCTGCCCGCCAAGGACAAGGGCCGGCGGGATCGGTTGGCCGAGCTGGCAGGCATCCCCGCAACCCTCATCTTCTTTGAATCGCCGCATCGCATTGCTGCGACTCTTGCCGCCGCTGCCGATGTGCTGGGGGGCGAGCGTGCCGGCGCCGTTTGCCGCGAACTGACGAAGACCTTCGAGGAATTTCGCCGCGGTACGCTATCCGAACTCGCCGCATTCTATGATGCTGTTGAGAATGTGAAGGGCGAGATCGTCTGGCTCGTCGGCCCGCCGGCGGAAAGCGTTGCGACGGAGGCCGATGTCGATGCCGTCTTGGCCGATCTCTCAGGGACCATGCCGACCGCCAAGGCGGCAACGGAGGCTGCGCGCTTGACCGGCTTGCCGCGTAAGGAGCTTTACCAGCGCCTGCTCGACATGAAGGAGCGCCATGGCTGATACGAAGCCCGGGTCCGGCGAGAAGCTGAAGCGGCAAAAGGCCTGGCGTCGCGGCCATGTGGCCGAATATCTCGCCGCCGCCTTCCTGATGCTCAAGGGCTATCGCATCCTGGCGATCCGCCATCGCACCAAGCTTGGTGAAATCGATATCGTCGCCCGCAAAGGCGACCTCGCTATCTTCGTGGAGGTCAAATCCAGACGCGGCGCGCAGGAGGCGATCGACGCCGTTTCCTTCTCCTCGCAAAAGCGCATCCGTGCCGCGAGTGATCTTTGGCTTACCCGCCAGCCGGATTTTGCCCGCCTGTCGCAACGCTATGATATTGTCGCGATGCTGCCGGGTCGCTGGCCGCAGCATTTTCCGGATGCGTTTTGAGCACGTCGTTACAGGACCGTCACAAAATCAGCCTATTGCCGGACCGATAAGCGTTCGCGATTTCCGCCGCGCTCACAATGCTATTTCGACAGGCTTCAATATGATCCGCAACACCGTTTCCGCATTCACCGTTCCCTCGCAGGAAGAGCGCAAGAGCTTTATTTCACTCGAAAAGACCGCGGCCATCCATGCGAAAAAACTTGCATCGCTTGCCTGCATGAATGCTGTGCGCATCGGCGAGGCGGACGCCACGGTCGAGGCTCTGTCCTTCCCCTTTACCGTCACTGCCTGGAACCTCGAGCGCTGCCTCTTTCCTGAGGAAAGTGCGGCCAAGCTGCGGGAAACCGGCGCGCCGTTGATCCTGCTATCGGAAATGGATCTGGGCATGGCCCGCACCGAGCAGCGCGATCCCACGGCTGTAATCGCCGGCGAACTCGGCATGAACCATGCCTATGGCGTCGAGTTTCTCGAACTCAGTCTTGGCTCGGAAATCGAGCGCTCCTACTGCCGCGATGATTTCAATGAGAAGGGTTTTCACGGCAACGCCCTGATGGCCTCCGTCGCCCTGAAGGATGCTTTCATGATCCGCCTGCCCGGCGAGGCCGTCTGGTTTAACGACAGCAACGAGCAGCCGCGCATCGGCGATCGCTGCGCCGTCGGCGCTATCGTGGAGACGGAGGCTGGTCCCATGGTCACCGTTTCCGTTCACCTCGAGAGCGTCGCGACCGCTATCTATCGCGAGCGGCAGCTGGCAGCATTGATCGATGAAGTCGAGGCCTTCGCGCCCGGCCTGCCGATCCTGATCGGCGGCGATCTCAACACCGGCAATCACACCGGCGGCGATTATTCGACCGATACGCTCTTCGCCATGGCCGAGGGCCGTGGTTTCGAATGCCATGGCGGGCCGCTCGACCAGACCAGCACGCGCCCGAGCCTGATCACCCGCTTTCCCGATCGCGCCATGAAGCTCGACTGGTTCATTACCCGCGGCTTGAAGATCGGCGAAAGCCATCTTGTTTCCTCCCTCAACGGAGAAGGCAAGCCGCTCTCCGACCACGATATGGTCGTCTGCACAATCGAAGGTTTTTCCGCCTGATCGCTGCAATCGTTAAAATGCGCGCGGTTTCGTGAACCCTGCCGTTACCCCTTCCATGCGAATGAGATCGCAGACGCACATGGAATTTTGGGGGATTGCATGGTCTTGAAACTGATGTTGGCGAGCATGGCGGCCTTTGCCACCCGTGCGGCGCCGATCGTCCTCGCGATGCCACAGTCGAAGAGCTTTGTGGCAGGCGCCAGCAACGAAATGGAAATGAAGCCGTCGCCGATCGAACCCTCCTGGGTTTTGTCCGGTAATCCGGTCGCCCGCATCGCCGAGCATTCGCGCGGGCAGGACGATGCCGCAATGACGGCGCTGTGGGATTGCACCGCGGGCGAGTTCCGCTGGTATTTCGGCTGGGATGAAACCGTAATGATCCTCGAAGGCGAGGTACATATCACCACGGAAGACGGCGTCGAGCGGACACTTAGCGCCGGCGATGTCGCTTATTTTGCCGGCGGTACCTGGGCGACATGGCGCATCGATCGCTACCTGCGCAAGGTCGCCTTTCTGCGCAAGCCGTTCCCGAAGCCTCTGACCATGGCTTATCGCCTGCGCAACTTTGTCCGTCAGGGCGGCGCACAAGGCCTTGCTGCCTAAGCGGGCCACTTGAGAGAAGCCATTGAATAGCCGTTGCGTTTGCATGCGGGCCGACCTACATCTGTCCGCAAATTCGAGCGAGGGTTGACTATGGCTGGTATCAAGAATGTTGCGGTCCAGATGGACCATGTGAAAAGCATCAACATTGCGGGTGACTCCACCTTCGCCATGAGCCTCGAGGCGCAGAACCGGGGCTATAAGCTCTTCCACTATACGCCGGAGCGGCTGAGCATGCGCGACGGCAAGGTCTATGCCTCCGTCGAGCCGATGATCCTGCGCGACGTCAAAGGCGATCACTTCGAGCTCGGCGAGCCGGAGCGCGTCGATCTCTCCACCATGGACGTGGTGTTGCTACGCCAGGACCCGCCCTTCGACATGGCCTATATCACCTCGACGCATCTGCTCGAGCGCATCCACCCGAAGACGCTCGTTGTCAACGACCCGGCCTGGGTGCGCAATTCGCCGGAAAAGATTTTCGTCACTGAATTTGCCGATCTCATGCCGAAGACGCTGATCACGCGCGATCCGGCTGAAATCCGCCGTTTCCGCGATGAGATGGGCGACATCATCCTGAAGCCGCTCTATGGCAATGGCGGCGCCGGCGTCTTCCACTCGACCCGCGACGACCGCAATCTCTCGTCGCTGCTGGAAATGTTCGGCCAGCTCTTCCGCGAGCCCTTCATTGCCCAGCAATATCTGCCCGATGTGCGCAAGGGCGATAAGCGCATCATCCTTGTCGATGGCGAGGCTGTCGGCGCGATCAACCGCGTGCCGGCCGAACATGATGCCCGCTCCAACATGCATGTCGGCGGCCGCGCCGAAGCCACCGAGCTGACGGCGCGCGAAAAGGAAATCTGCGCCCGCATCGGACCGGCCCTGAAGGAGCGCGGCTTCCTGCTCGTCGGCATCGATGTCATCGGCGACTATATGACCGAGATCAACGTGACGTCGCCGACCGGCATCCGCGAAGTCAAGCGCTTCGGCGGCGCCGATATTGCCAGCCTGCTCTGGGATGCGATCGAAGCCAAGCGGGCCTGATCGGCAGTTTCCGCCACGCTTTCAGCTGAACGATCATATTCACCCAGGATGTCGATGATTTCGACATAATCGGGCGAAGCTTTTGTTCGTTTATTGTTCTTGTTTCATTCCTTGTCTTGTGCCAGATTGCAACCCGTAGTTTGCGGATCGGGGCACGTAACGGCAAACGGGTTTGGCGACAGGGGATAAGCATGGTAGCGCGCGTCAGTACGGTTGCGTTTCAGGGCATTGAGGGCGTACCCGTCGAAGTGCAGGTGATGATCGCGCCGGGCAAGGTGCTGATGCACATCGTCGGCCTGCCGGACAAGGCCGTGGCCGAGAGTCGGGAGCGGGTTCAGGCGGCATTGCACGCCTCCGGTCTCGCCCTGCCGCCAAAGAAGGTCACGGTCAATCTCGCGCCGGCCGATCTGCCCAAGGAGGGCAGTCATTTCGATCTTGCAATCGCGCTTGGGCTGATGGCGGCGCTCGGCGCGATCCCAGCCGATGCCCTGTCGTCCTACACCGTTATCGGCGAACTCAATCTGGATGGCACGATCGCGCCCGTTGCCGGTGCGCTTCCGGCGGCAATCGCCGCCAACGCCATGGGCAAGGGGCTGATCTGCCCGGCCGAAAGCGGGTCGGAAGCCGCCTGGGCCGGCAAGGAGATCGATATTCTGGCGCCGCGCAGCCTGATCGCGCTCGCCAATCATTTCCGCGGCACGCAGGTTCTGTCACGGCCAGAGCCGTCAGTCCGTGCCAATGCCGCCAATCTACCCGACCTTGCGGATATCAAGGGGCAGGAGAGCGCCAAGCGCGCGCTGGAAGTGGCGGCCGCCGGCGGCCACAATCTGCTATTCGTCGGGCCGCCGGGTTCCGGCAAGTCGATGCTCGCCTCGCGTCTGCCGTCGATCCTGCCGCCCTTGTCGACGAACGAGCTGCTGGAGGTGTCGATGATCCATTCGATCGCCGGCCAGCTTTCCGGCGGCAAGCTCTCCGATCGGCGCCCGTATCGCGCGCCGCATCACTCGGCCACCATGGCTGCGCTCGTCGGCGGCGGCATGCGCGCTCGGCCCGGCGAAGTCTCGCTCGCCCATCACGGCATTCTCTTCCTCGACGAACTGCCGGAATTTTCGCCGCAGGCGCTCGATGCGTTGCGCCAGCCGCTCGAAACCGGGGAGTGCGTCATTGCGAGAGCAAACCACCGTGTCTCCTATCCGGCCGGCATCCAGCTCGTGGCAGCAATGAACCCGTGCCGCTGCGGCATGGCCGGTGAACCGGGCCACACCTGCGCCCGCGGGCCGCGTTGCGCCAGCGACTATCAGGGCCGCATTTCCGGTCCATTGCTCGATCGTATCGATATCCGCATCGACGTGCCGGCAGTCTCCGCCGCCGACCTCATCCGGCCGACAGCCTCAGAGAGCAGTGCCGATGTCGCACTCCGCGTCGCCCGCGCCCGTGAACGGCAGCGGGAGCGTTTCGAGCGGGCCGGCATGAGGGATGTCAGCACTAATGCCCGCTGCTCGACGGCGATGATCGAAACCATCGCCGAGCCGGATGCCGCCGGCCTGCAATTGCTGCGCGATGCGGCCGAAAAGATGAAATTCTCCGCCCGTGGCTACCATCGCATCCTCAAGGTGGCGCGCACGCTTGCCGACCTCGACGACAAGCCAACGGTCGGGCGCATCCACCTCGCCGAAGCCATCTCCTATCGTATCGCCGGAGAGCGGCTGACCGCGCATGCTTGAAAATTCGGGACTCTCGCAGCGCGTGATCGTCTTCAGCCTGCCCAAATGAAAAAAGGGGTGCCGCAGCACCCCTTTCCCAATCAATTGCTGCCGTTAACTCAGCCGCCAAGTCCTTCGAACAGCGCAGTCGAGAGATAACGCTCGGCGAAGGACGGGATGATGACGACGATGGTCTTGCCTTCGTTTTCGGGACGCTGGCCGATTTTGATGGCCGCCGTCAGGGCGGCGCCGGATGAGATGCCGACCGGCACGCCTTCGAGCTTGGCAACGAGCCGGGCTTGCTGGAACGCCTCGTCATTGCTGACGGTCACTACCTCGTCATAGACATGCGTATCGAGGACTTTTGGTGCGAAGCCGGCGCCGATGCCCTGGATCTTGTGCGGGCCGGGATTGCCGCCGGAAAGAACGGGCGAATCCGCCGGCTCGACGGCGATGACCTTGATATCGGGCTTGCGTGCCTTCAGCACCTGGCCGACACCGGTGATCGTGCCGCCGGTGCCGATACCGGAAACGAAGATATCGACCTTGCCTTCGGTGTCGTTCCAGATTTCCTCGGCCGTCGTCTTGCGATGGATTTCCGGGTTGGCGGGATTTTCGAACTGCTGCGGAATGATCGCATCCGGCAGCGACGCGGCCAGCTCTTCGGCCTTGGCGATCGCTCCCTTCATGCCCTTCGGTCCCTCGGTCAGCACCAGCTCGGCGCCGAGCAGCGCCAGCATCTTACGGCGCTCGATCGACATGGTCTCAGGCATGGTGAGGATCAGGCGATAACCCTTAGCGGCGGCGGCAAAGGCGAGCGCAATGCCTGTGTTGCCCGAGGTCGGCTCGATCAGCACGGACCGGCCGGGAGCGATCTTGCCCTGGGCTTCCAAGTTTTCGATCATGGCGACGCCGATGCGGTCCTTCACGGAAGCGATCGGATTGAAGAACTCGAGCTTTGCCAAGATGTTGGCCTTGACGCCCTTCTCCTTCGCCAGCTTGTCGAGGCGGACGAGCGGCGTATCGCCGATGGTCTCGGTGATCGAGGCGTAGACGCGGCCGCGGCCGGGTTTGCGGGTGTCGGACATGGGTAGCTCTCCCTACATTGAATTATGCAATGACAATAGGATCAAATGCGCGCGGAAACCAGAGTGCACACCCGTTCCCTGCGTGAAGCGCGTGAGAAAAGAATCTCCTAACGGCCTTCTTTTAGAATGTTTTTTTCAGGCGGCGCGCATAGCGCTGAAGGGCGCGTCGCAATAGGCAAGCAGCGCCGCGAGCGTCATGAAGGTTTCCTCCTGGGATAGTGCTGGCGCTATCGCACCACCTTTGCGTTTTCAGGCGATTGCGCCGATGCAGCGAACATATTACCAAGGTGTTAACGGCCCATCGTAACTGCTTTGCCCAAGGATATCATGTCTTCCGCATTGCTCCTGATCGATCTTCAGAATTCCATCCTGACGGGCCTCGGCACGTCGGATCGCCAGCCGGCTATCGATGTCGCGCTGGAGACGGTCGTTGCGAAGCTCGCAGCGTTGAAACACAGCGCCCGCGCAGCCGGTATTCCGGCCTTCATCGTCCAGCATGACGGCGGCCCGACCCATCGTTTGGCCAAGCGCAGCGAAGGCTGGCAGCTGCGCCGGGAGATCGCGCCGGAAGCCGGCGATGTCGTGGTACACAAGACGAGCTGCGATTCCTTCTTCGAGACGGATCTGGAAGCACGGCTCAAGGGCCGCGGCGTCACTCATCTCATCGTCGGCGGTTGTATGACGCAGTTCTGCGTGGATACGACCGTGCGGCGTGCTGTTTCGCTCGGCTTCGACGTCTCGCTGATATCGGACGGTCACACGACGGCGGATATGGGCAAACTGAGCTTCGAAGACATTGTCACCCATCACAATATGCTGCTTGACGGCTTCGATGCCGGGCCGCATGAAATCAAGCTGGTCGCATCCACCGAAATCTCCTTCTGAAGCCCTTTCTCCGCCGGAGCCTCCATGCCGCATCTGACCAGCATGATCACCTTTGCCCTGATCGCTCTCGGCATGGTGCTGACACCTGGACCGAATATGATCTATCTGGTGTCGCGCTCGATCTCGCAGGGGCCAGCGGCAGGGTTGATCTCCCTTGGCGGTGTCGCCTGCGGCTTTCTCCTCTACATGTTCTCGGCTGCGCTCGGCATTACCGCCTTCGTCTTTGCCGTGCCCTTCGCCTATGATGCGCTGAGGCTGGCGGGTGCCGCCTATCTCGCTTGGCTCGCCTGGAATGCGTTGAAGCCCGGCGGCCGCTCGGCCTTTCAGGTGCGCGCGCTTCCCAAAGATAGTACACGTCGGCTCTTCACCATGGGGCTGGTGACGAGCCTTCTGAACCCGAAGGTTGCGATCCTCTATTTGTCGCTGCTGCCGCAGTTCATCGATCCCGCCGCCGGCAGCGTCTTCACCCAATCCATTGTTCTCGGCTTCGCGCAGATTATCATCAGCGTAACATTCAATGCCATCTTCGCGCTGAGTGCCGGCTGGATCGCGATGTTCCTCACCAGCCGCCCGTCCTTCGCCCTGGTGCAGCGTTGGCTGATGGGCACAGTGCTGGCCGGGCTCGCCGTGCGCATGGCTTTCGAGGCGCAGCGTTGATGCGGAGCGTTTCGCTGCTGTTCGCTAGCCTTCTGACATTAGCATCGCTCTGTGGCGCTGCTTCGGCGGCGGAGGCGGGAACGCAGACGATCGTCTTCATGCGCCATGGTGAAAAGCCCGAGGCAGGTCTTGGCCAATTGAGCTGCCAGGGCCTCAATCGGGCGCTGGCTTTGCCGCTGGTGCTGACAAAGCTCTTCGGCAAACCGGCGGCGATCTTTGCGCCTGATCCATCGAAGAGAAAGGACGATTCCGGCACTTCCTACGATTATATCCGGCCGCTCGCGACCATCGAGCCGACGGCAATCGCCCTTGGAATGCCTGTCGATACCAGTTTCGGCTATGAGGATATCGATGATCTGAAAACCGAGCTGAAGAAGCCTGCCTATGCCGGCAAGCTGATCTTCGTCGCCTGGGAGCACAAGCAGATCGTCGATCTCGCCCGCGAGCTGATGAGCGAGAATGGCGGCGATGAAAAAGCGGTGCCGAAATGGCATGGCAAGGATTTCGATAGCCTCTACGTGCTGCGCATCGGCGGGGCTAAGGCCGGATCAGGCGCGACCTTCGAGAAGGTGGCCGAAGGCCTCGATGGTCGCTCCGATGTCTGTCTGAATCCGGCTAAATAGCCTTAGAGTACCGGGCGCATGAAGCTGCGCTCGTAGCTGACGATGCAGCGCGTTTCCTCGCCATAGGCAAGGGCGGCCTGGCATTCAGCATCCTCGGGTATTTTCAGGCGATATTCCTCATAGGCGGCCAGGCTCGGAAAGCTGAAGAGCGCCAAGGCGATGTTATTGGCGCCTTCATGCGGCATGAAATAGCCGTGATGCGTGCCGCCCATCCGGTTGACCAGCGGAATCCAGAGCTTGGCGTAATGTTCGAACTGGGCAAGCTTATAAGGGTCGATGACGTAGCGAAGATAGCAGGTGATCATTCGGCAGCCCCCTTGGAAAGATGGTGATTTCTATTCCAGGGCAGGGGGATCGTCCATCCCAGATTCATGCCGGCCGCAGCCGCGAGGATGATGATCGCGCCGAGGATTTGCGCGATGCTGAGCACATGGCCGAAGGCGAAGCGATCTACCAAGATGGCGGCGATCGGATAGACGAAGGAGAGCGCGCCGGTCAGGTGCGTCGGCAGCTTCTGGATGGCGCCATAGAGCAGCACATACATCAACCCGGTATGCACGATGCCCATGGTAACGAGGATCGACCATCCTCCGACATCCTGGGGTGCGGCCGAGAAATTGGTAAAGGGTGCCAGCATCAGGATACCGGTCGAAACCTGAATGAGCGCGATCAGGTGCGGCGGCGTGCCCTTCAACCATTTGGCGGCGATCGCTGCCAGCGCATAGAAAAAGGCCGCGCCCAGCGAAAACAGGATACCGATTGCGTAGCTTCCGCCACCTGCTGCCTCCGCCGGCTTGCCTTCGACGATCACGGCCATGCCGGCAAAGGCGAGGCCGAGCCAGAAGAGCTTGGTGAAGGTGATCCGTTCGCCGAGGAACAATGCGCCAAGCCCGAGCAGCATGAAGGGCTGCGTGTTGTAGACCGTCGTGGCGATGGAAATGGAAGCGTGGGAATAGGCCGCGAAAAGCAGCAGCCAGTTGAGTACGATGGCGATCCCGCCACCGACGGCGATGGAAAAGGTCTTGAGATTCAGAATGCCGGGACGCAGCAGGCCCATGGCCGCGCAGATGACGAGCAACGTCAGTGCGCCGAAGAAGCAGCGCCAGAAGACCACCCCGGTCACCGCCTGTCCGGACATCAGCACGAACCAGCCGATCGTGCCTGAAATCAGCATCGCCGCCGTCATTTCCACCGTGCCGCGTTTAATCTCGTTCATTGCCTTGGCTCCCGTCTATCTACCCCAATCATATTGCGGCATCGACGCTGGTGATATATATTTAGTAAGGTAGTTTCGCCAAAAGACCTAAATAAATGAGGTTGGATGATGAGTGCTCCTAATGTGAACCTTGGTCTCGATGAGGTCGATCAGCGGATGCTGGAGGCGCTGGCGCGCAATGCCCGCATATCGCTGAAGGAACTGGCGGAAGCGGCCGGCCTGTCGTCGCCGAGTGCGGCGGAACGTCTGCGCCGGCTCGAGGAGCGCGGCATCATCTCGGCCTTCACCGTGGATATCGCGCCGGAGGCGATCGGCTATCCCCTGCAGGCGATCGTCCGCATCCGGCCTCTGCCCGGCCAGCTGCACGTCGTCGAGCGGATCATTCAGGAGACGCCGGAATTCATCGAGTGCGACAAGGTCACCGGCGACGATTGCTTTATCGGTCGGCTGGTGGTGCGCTCGATGGGTGAACTCGATGGGATATTGGACAAGATCACCGAGCGGGCAGAGACGAACACGTCGATGATTAAGGCGACGCCGGTCAAGCGCCGCCTGCCGCCGTTATCACGCTAAAATTCCGCCATTGGCGAGAGCATGAGCGGCCCGGCAATATCCTCTGCCGCTTTGCTGCGCGCCATTAGCGTCGTGTAACCCTCGTAGGGCTGCAGCGATACCTGGCAATCCAGCCGATCCGGTGAAAAGCAGATCTCGATGCGATCGGGTTCGATATCAAGCGCGGACACGATGGTCGCCAGCGAAGGGATCGCCATTGCCACGACATCGAGAAGCCAGAGAGTCGCGCCATCGAACGTCCATGCGATGACCACCTCATCCCCAAGCGCCGTCAGGCGGATCGCGGAGTTGAAGGAGGCATTCAGGAGAAACATCTCCGTCTGTCTGACAACGGCAAATTGGGCGGAGACCGGCTGCCGGTTTTGCAGCAGCGTCTTGATCAGGCGCAGATCGTCAGGCGCTTCCAGGGAGAGCTGCCGGGCTGTCAAATCAGATTTCTGAAGCTTCGGCGTCTGCGCAACGAAGATATGCTGCGGCAGGACGCGAAAGCCATACCGCTCATAAAGCGCAGGCTTGTCGGTGAGCAGGAGATCGAGCTGGTAGCCCTCCACCGCGGTGTGGGCAAAGGCGCGCTGCATGAGGTCGCGATAGAGGCCGCGTCCGCGCCATTCCGGCCGGACCGCGCCGGATTGATAGCCCGCCGCCTTGACGGCCCTGCCATTAATGATCATCGGCATGGAGAAGGTGGTGAAATTGGCGACGCAACGGCCATCGGCATCGAAATAGCCAAACGGCATGCTTGTGGGATCGGGGCCGCCCAATCGATCCTGGACGCCGACATCGATCGAAAACGTGTCTTCCAGCAGGCCGACAAGACCCTTCCATGCAGAAGGATCGCCGAAATAATCCTGCCGCAGGGTCAGGCCATGCGTTTGGACAACATCCAACATCACACGCCGGTCGAGCCGAAACCGCCTGAGCCGCGCGTGGTTTCGCTGATCTCCGCAATCTCGGCGACACGCACCTGCATGACTGGCGCTATGACCATCTGCGCGATCCGCATGCCGCGGGTGATCTCGAACGGCTCCTCGCTGAGGTTGGCCAGCAGCACCTTCACTTCGCCGCGATAGTCGCTGTCAACCGTGCCGGGCGAATTCAGGCAAGTAATCCCATGCTTGAAGGCAAGCCCGGAACGCGGCCGAATCTGCGCCTCGAAGCCTTTAGGAACTTCGAAAATAAAACCCGTTGGAACGAGAACCCGATTCCACGGCGCGACCGTCAGCGTCGCACCGTCGTCGACGGCGGCGCGCAGGTCCATACCGGCCGCGCCCTTGGTCTCGTAGGCGGGCAGTTCCAGGCCCTCCCCATGCGGCAGGCGGATGAGGTTCAGGGTCGGAGTGATATCGGTGTGAATGGTCATACGCCAATAGTTTGCGTTCGAAAGCCTTAGGTCAATTGCATTTAGGGCTTTGAGTCGCTAGATACGGCCGCAATTCACAGGATTCACACGCATGGCTGAAAGTCTCGCCGAGGCGGTTTCCCGCCGCCGCACATTCGCTATTATCGCTCACCCGGACGCGGGCAAGACGACGCTCACCGAAAAGCTGCTGCTGTTCGGCGGCGCCATTCAGCTCGCCGGCGAAGTCAAGGCCAAGAAGGATCGCATGCAGACGCGCTCCGACTGGATGAAGATCGAGCGCGAACGCGGCATCTCGGTCGTGACTTCAGTCATGACCTTCGAATATGATGGTAACGTCTTCAACATTCTCGACACACCCGGTCACGAAGACTTCGCCGACGATACCTATCGCACGTTGACGGCCGTCGATGCCGCGGTCATGGTCATCGATGCCGCCAAGGGTATCGAACCGCGGACGCTGAAGCTGTTCGAGGTCTGCCGCATGCGCGACATCCCGATCATCACCTTCATCAACAAGATGGACCGCGAAAGCCGCGATCCCTTCGAAATCCTCGATGAAGTCGAAGAGAAGCTGGCGCTGGATACGGCTCCGATCACCTGGCCGATCGGCCGCTCTAAGACCTTCTGCGGCTCCTATCATATTGCCGCCAACACCGTGCGCGGCTCCGATACCGAGGTCGAGGCGACCAAGGTAAATGGTCCGCAAGCTGTCGCCGACCGCTTGCCGGAAAACGAGCGGCAGGCCTTCATAGATGAGACGGAACTGGCGATCGAAGCCTGCCGTCCTTTCGATCGGGAATCCTTCCTCGAAGGTCATATGACGCCGGTCTTCTTCGGCTCGGCGCTGCGCAATTTCGGTGTTCGCGATCTCATCAACGCGCTCGGCGACTTTGCGCCGCCGCCGCGCGATCAGGTCGCCGATATCAGGACGGTTCACGCCACCGACGACAAGATGACGGCCTTCGTCTTCAAGATCCAGGCCAACATGGACCCGAACCATCGCGACCGTATCGCTTTCGCCCGCATCTGCTCCGGCAAGCTGGAGCGCGGCATGAAGGCCCGTCTGTCGCGCACCGGCAAGCAGCTCGGTCTCACCGCGCCGCAATTCTTCTTCGCCTCGCAGCGCCAGCTCGCCGACACAGCCTATGCCGGCGATGTCGTCGGCATTCCGAACCACGGAACGCTGCGCATCGGCGATACACTGACGGAAGGCGAATCCCTCGTCTTCCAGGGTGTGCCCAACTTCTCGCCGGAAATCCTGCGCCGTGTTCGTCTTGAAGACGCGATGAAGGCGAAGAAGCTCAAGGAAGCGCTGCAGCAGATGGCCGAAGAAGGCGTCGTGCAGCTCTTCTCGCCGGAAGATGGCTCGCCCGCCATCGTGGGCGTCGTCGGCGCCCTGCAGCTCGACGTGCTGAAGGAGCGGCTGATGGCCGAATACGGCCTGCCGGTTTCCTTCGAAATGTCACGCTTCTCCGTTTGCCGCTGGATCTCGGCCGACCAGCCCGCCGACCTCGAAAAGTTCGTCACGGCACGCCGCGGCGATATCGCCCGCGACCTCGACGGTGATCCGGTCTTTCTCGCCCAAGACAGCTTCTCGCTGCGCTACGAGGCGGAACGTTACCCGGCTATCAAGATGGTTGCCATCAAGGAATATCACGCCGTCAAGGCGGCGTGATATCGGGGACTGAAGCCACAGGCGATAGGCCTGTGGCGCATCACCCTTCGGCTGCGTTCATCAGCTCCGCGTAGCGCGCCTCCGTGGCGTCATCCAGCGGAAACATGCACTCGACCCGCAGCTCCTGCGTCGTAATCATCTGCGCGGTTCCAACCGTCGTCACCAGTGAGAAAAATCTCAGAACTTGCCCGTCCTTCACGAAGGACAAAGGAATCAGCGGCGCATTCGCGATCGCTGGCGATGTCTGCCATTCGGTATTGACATCCGGATAGGCAAGCAGACTGTCGACAAGCTCCTTCGTCCGTCCGTCGATGACGCGGCCGACGGACTCGCGGAAAACACGCCTCATAAGGCTTTCCGCAGTCTTCTCCCAATCCGCAATGAAAGGCCGCATGCCCGAGGGGTCGAACATGAGATGCAAGAGATTGCGCGGTTTCGAACGTGCGGCCATATCGGTGAAGTGGCCGAAGAAGCGAAGCGTTGCATCGTTGGACATCAGCACATTCCAGTAGCGATCCATCACGACGGCTGGGAATGGCTCGTGCTGACGCAGCATGCGCTTCAGCGCATTGGTGACGCCCTGCATCTCCTGATCATCGAAGCTTCCTTCGGAATAGATCGGCGCATAGCCGGCGGCGAGCAACAGCGTGTTGCGCTCGCGGAACGGCACGTCCAGGGCATCGGCGAGACGCAACACATTCTGGCGACCGGGCGTGCTCCTGCCGCTTTCGATAAAGCTGATCTGGCGCTGCGAGATGCCGGTGTCGAGCGAAAGCTCGAGCTGGCTCTTGCCGCGCGTGTCGCGCCATGCGCGCAGCTGCGGTCCCAACTCGTTCGACAATCTCGGTTCGGCGCGAAGGGAACTCATTCTGTAAAGCCTCGCTTCGTTCGTTTGGTGTGGCGGGGCCGTATGGGCAGCCCCGCCAGCTTCAATTGTTATGAGAAAGCGACCGGCCCGACCGAGCCGTACCAATGGCGCACTTTCGTCGGGTCTGCCTCGTCCATGTAGAAAAAGTGCGTCATGACCGGTTTGACCACCGCCTGGGTGCGATCGTTGGGGGTCATGGTCACGGTTCCGCGGAACACTTTCAGCGATCCGGCGTCCCAATATTCGGTGACATCATGCAATGCCGTGAAACCGGTGTCGATGAATGCGCGCAAGTTCCGGCGAATGGTTTCGCGCCCCTTCCAGTCGGCAATGCCGAGATTGCATGTGGCATCTTCCGCAAGGCAATCAAAGCCTTCGCCGAAAGTCTTGTCGTCGATTTCGCGCCAGAAGGCGAGCAGCCATTGCGGGGCGTCTTTTTTGGTGAATGACATAGTCGTCATGGATTTCTCCTGAGCCTGCCTTTGGAAGGATGTCGTGGCCATCGACGCCATGCCGGGCAAAGGCTCTCTTTCGTTGAAGGGCTGAAAAGCTCTTCCTGCAAGAAGATGGTCTTTAAATACACCGGGACGAATGCCGCCCTCAATTACATCAGATGTAATGAAGACCGGCCGATTGTGTCTCATGCTGATCCGATCGGTTCGGATGCGTTTCGTTTTGGAATACTGCCATCGCGATGTTCCATCCAATATAGCGCTATGCCATAGTGCCGCCCCGAGGTCCCCTCGATCAGAATGAGCAGCTTTCATGATGAAATTTCTTGCGGTTCTTGCTCTGGCCTTCGTCGGCCTGATGCCGGTCGCAGCCGAGGCGCGAATCATCACCGATGCGGCCGGACGCACGGTGTCCGTGCCGGATAAGATCAACCGCATTCTGGTGGCCGGGCCGCCAGCCGCCGTCCTGGTTTATGTGCTGGCGCCGGAGAAGCTGGTGGGCTGGGTGCATGCGCCTGATGATGCCGCCAAGGCCTATCTGATGCCGTCGGTGCGGTCGCTGCCGACAATCGGGCGCCTGACGGGCAAGGACAGCACGATCAGTGCACAGGCAGTCATCGACGCCAAGCCTGATATCATCCTCGATGCCGGCACGGTCGATCCGACCTACAAGGCTCTGGCTGACAAGGTACAGTCCCAAACACATATTCCCTATGTCCTGGTCGATGGCAGCTTTGCCCGCACCGCCGATACGCTTCGCGACGTAGGCGCGCTGATCGGTGTCGAGGATCGCGCCAACAAGCTTGCCGATTATGCCGATTCCGCGATCAAGGATCTGAACGACAAGCTCGCGACGCTGCCGAACGATCCACGACCGCGCGTCTATTACGGCCGTGGTGCCGATGGCCTCGAAACCGGGCTTTCCGGCTCGATCAATCTCGAAATCCTCGATGCCGTCGGCACGATGAATGTTGCTGCCGCTGCCGGCAAGGGCGGCCTCGCCAGGGTGACGCCACAGCAGGTCGCTGGCTGGAATCCGGATATCATCATTGCCGAGAGCCCGGCTTTCGCTGCTTTGGTAAAGAGCGACCCGCAATGGGCCGGCATCAAGGCCGTCAAGGACGGCAAGATCTTCGTGCCGCCGTCTCTGCCTTTCGGCTGGTTCGATTCTCCGCCCGGCGTCAACCGGCTGCTCGGCGTGCGCTGGATGGAGAAACTGCTCTATCCAAAGCTCTTCCGCAGCGATTTTTCCGACGATGTGAAGGAATTCTACAAGCTGTTCTACCAGGTCGATCTGACCGACGATCAGCTTGCGTCCTTGTTGAAGGGCATGAAGTAACGCCTGATAAGGAGGACACGGATGGTCCGGGAAAACGAAATTCGCGAAAACGAGGTGGCTGTCGAGCCGCCCGCAGCCTCGGATGCGGGCCTCACCTTCATCGGCCGCATTTCGACACCCTGGACCTCACGCATGGAAACGCCGCGTCAGGGTCGCCACGACGGCCCGATCTGCCGGATCGAGATCTTCGAGCCCTGGGTGGCGGCGTTGAAAGGCGTCGAAGTCTTCGAGCGGCTGGAGGTTCTTTATTGGCTGGATCGGTCTCGCCGGGATCTCGTGCTGCAAAGCCCGGCCAACAGCGGCAAGGTGCACGGCACCTTCTCGCTGCGCTCGCCGGTGCGGCCCAATCCCATCGGCACATCCATCGTCAAGCTGGAAGCCGTCGAAGGGAGCGTCTTGCTGGTGCGCGGGCTTGATTGTCTTGATGGCACGCCGCTACTCGACCTGAAGCCCGATCGCACCCTGTTCAAACCGATCGCGCCGCCGCAGCCCGGAGATTTCCAGACCGGCGACGGCGAGACGGCGCATTACTGCCAGAAGGCGTAAAGCATGATTCAAAAGTGCGTAGCGCTTTTTGAATAAGATCATGCCGGTGCCGGACCACGAAATCCCATTGCCCTATTCGCCTCGCGGATAGCGCTGATTTTCCTCCAGCACGTTCAGATCCATGTGGTTGCGCATGTAGCGCTCCGAGGCCTTCTGCAGCGGCTGATAGTCCCAGGGATAATAGGCGCCGTTGCGAAGCGCCGTGTAGACAACCCATCGCCGTGCCTGGCTTTCACGCACGGCAGCGTCAAAGCTCGCGAGGTTCCAGCGTGCCATGGCCTGCGCCGTCAGTCTCTCCAGCGTTTCCGCATAGGCCGGGTCGCCTGCCAGGTTGGTCAGTTCCTGCGGATCCTCCCTGAGGTCGAAGAGCATCGGCGGATCTTTCTCGCAAAGGGTCAGCTTGTAATTGCCGTCGCGTAAGGCCACCAGCGGCGCTTCCGAGCCTTCCGCGGCATATTCCATCGGCACGGGGCTACGGCCTCCGGTTCCAAGAGCCAGCGGCGTCAGGTCCTCGCCATCCGTCCAGCGGCGCAGCGATGCGATGTCGATACCGGCAAGGGCGGCGAGCGTCGGCGTCACGTCGAGCGTCGACACCGGCTGGTCTATCCGCTTCGGCTGCCAGCCGGGCGCTGCGATCATCAGCGGCACGCGGGCCGAGCCTTCGAAGAAGTTCATCTTGAACCAAAGGCCGCGCTCGCCGAGCATGTCGCCATGGTCCGAAACGAAGAGGATGATCGTGTTGTCGGCCATGCGGCCGCGCTCGAGCGTTTCGAGGATCTCGCCGATCTTTTCGTCGACATAGGAGATGTTGGCGAAATAGCCGCGCCGCGCCCGGCGGATCTGCTCCGGCGTGATGTCGAAGGCGGTGTGATCGCAGGCTTTCATCAGCCGCTGCGAATGCGGGTCCTGCCGCTCGAAGGGGATTTCGCCGACTTGCGGGTCGAGCGCCGGGCAATCCTCATAGAGATCCCAGAAGCGGCGACGCGCGACGTAAGGGTCGTGCGGGTGCGTGAAGCTGACCGTCAGGCACCAGGGTCTTTCGTCTTGGCGGCGCGATAGATCGTAGAGCTTGCGGGTCGCGTGATAGGCCACCTCGTCGTCATATTCCATCTGGTTGGTGATCTCGGCAACACCCGCGCCTGTGACCGAGCCGAGATTGTGATACCACCAGTCGATGCGCTCGCCAGGCTTGGTATAGTCAGGTGTCCAGCCGAAATCGGCAGGGTAGATGTCGGTCGTCAGCCGCTCCTCGAAGCCGTGCATCTGGTCGGGGCCGACGAAATGCATCTTGCCCGACAGCGCTGTCTGGTAACCGGCGGCGCGCAGGTGATGAGCGAAAGTCGGTATATCCGAGCAGAATTCGGCGGCATTGTCGTAGACGCGCGTGCGGCTCGGTAGCTGCCCGGACATGAAGGAGGCGCGTGCCGGCGCGCAGAGCGGGCTTGCCGTATAGCTGTTGGCAAAACGCACGGAACGCTTCGCCAGGGCTTTCAGGACCGGCGCATGCAGGAACTCGGCCGGGCCGTCGGGAAAGAACGTCCCGTTGAACTGATCGACCATGAGGATGAGGATATTCGGGCGGGACATGCTGGTGTCTTTCATGAAACTCAGAGGCCGATGGCGGCTTTGACGGCGTCGAGGCCGGGCTTGCCGTCGATAGTGGTGACGCCGGCAAGCCAGGGCGTCAAGGCATCCGGATGCGCCTTCAGCCAAGCGGTCGCCGCATCCTTGGCGCTGTCACCGCCGAGGATCGAGCCCATCAGTGAATTCTCCATGCCGATGTCGAAGGTGAGATTATGGAAGAGCTTGGCGGCATTCGGGCATTGGGCGGCCCAGCCGGTGCGCGCCAGCGTATAGACTTCGGCGCCGCCGTAATTCGCGCCGAAATAGGCATCGCCGCCGGAAAGATAGGCGATCTTGAAGCGCTCGTTCATCGGATGCGGCGCCCAGGCGAGGAAGACGATCGCCTGCTTGTCTTTGGAGGCGCGCTCTACTTGCGACAGCATCGCCTGCTCGCTCGATTCCACCAGTTCCCAGCCTTTCAGACCGAAATCGTTGGCGTCGATCATTTTCTGGATATTGGCATTGGCCGGTGCACCTGGTTCAATGCCGTAGATCTTGCGGCCGAAATCGTCGGCCTGCTTCTGCAGGTCGGAAAAGTCCCTGATGCCCTTGTCGGCAACATAGGTCGGAACGGCCAGCGTGAACTTGGCGCCCTCAAGATTGCGGTTCAGCACCTCGGCCGCTTTCGCCTTGTTCAGATCGTCGACGAAGGCCTTCTGCGCCGGCATCCAGTTGCCGAGGAAGACATCGATCTCGCCTGTCTTCATTGCCTGATAGCCGATCGGCACGGAAAGCGTCTTGATGTCGGGTTCATAGCCAAGGGCGGTCAGCAGTACGCCGGTCACCCCATTGGTCGAAGTGATATCGGTCCAGCCGGGGTCCGAAAGATGGATCGTCTTGCAGCTGCCGCCGTCGGCGCGAGCGATGCCGGCAAGGGAAAGAACGGAAAGAAGAGCGCCGGCGGCGAGCCGTCCCATTGCAGACATGCACATGACGATGGTTCCCTCTTGTTATTGGATTATTTTATTGAACATCACTAGAGTTCCTGCTGTGAAGCGGGCATTTTTCGATAGATGCCAAAAGGAAATTTTATGGCTGAACGTCTCGTTGATCTTGGTTGGCTGCGGATATTCCTGGAAGTGGGCCGTTCCGGCAGCCTCTCTGCCGCCGCTGCAGCGCTTGGTCTAACGCAACCGGCTGTCAGCTACCAGATCCGCCGCATCGAGGAGCAGATGGGCGTGCCCTTGTTTCGGCGCCAGCATCGCGGCGTGGCGCTCTCGCCGGAAGGGCAGCGCCTCTTCGAAATCGTCGAAAAATCCGTCGGCAGCGTCGACCATCTAGTGCGCAGCTTCCGCGTGGAATCAGAGCGGCCATCCGTTCGCCTGCGTACGGACTATGCCTTTTCCGCCCTCTGGCTGATTCCCCACATGCATGCCTTCCGGTTGCTTCATCCTGAAGTCGATATCCAGATCGTCGCCACGCAGCGGCCGGATCGCGGCGCCCCGGAAAGTGGCGATATCGCCGTCTTCTTCGGGACACGCAACGAGTTCGGTCCGGGTGCTACGCTGCTTCTGCCGGAGAAGGTCGTGCCGATCTGCACCAGAGGTTTTGCCGAGCGGCACGGTCCATTCACCGATCCCTCGCAGCTTACCGGCACCACGCTTGTTCACCTCGATACGGAAATGCCGTCGCCATGGTTCGACTGGCAGAGCTATCTTGCCGCCTTCGGCATTACCCGGGATGCCTATGCCGGCCGCGGCGACCTGCGCTTCAACACCTATTCGTTGGTGGTGCAGGCAGCCCTCAGCGAACAGGGCGTTGCCATCGGCTGGATGGGCCTTGTCGATTCCCTGCTCACAGCGCGGACGCTGGTGACGGTAGGTCCCATGCTGGAGGCGCCGGAACGCGGCTATTGGCTGATGCCGCCGGCGGCCGCAAACCTAGAGGCGGAGCGGCTGGCGCAATGGCTGCTCACTGAAGCCGCCGCCGGATGATCATCATGCTCTATTCCGCCGTAAGATCGGCAAGAAACGTCTCGCACCAGCGCGATACGTCATTTTCGAGGAGATAATCCATCATGCCGCGCCAGCGCTCCTGCCGCTCCTGCAGCGGCATGTTGATGGCGCGCGCCAGTGCATTGGCGGTGCCGTCGACATCATAAGGGTTGACCAGCAAGGCACCCTTCAGCTTGCGCGCGGCACCGGCAAAGCGCGAAAGCACCAGCACGCCTGGGTTTTCAGGATCTTGCGCCGCGACATATTCCTTGGCGACGAGGTTCATGCCGTCGCGCAGCGGCGTCACCAGCCCGACCTTCGCAATCCGGTAGAGACCCGCGAGGATCGGCCTACTGATCGAGCGGTTGATGTAGCGGATGGGTACCCAGTCTACCGTGCCGATCGCGCCGTTGACCCGGCCGGCCTGTTCGGCAACCGCATTCTGCATCGCCTCATATTCGGGGACTTCCGAGCGGGATTTCGGCGTGATCTGCAGATAGGTGATGCTGCGCTGGTGAGCGGGGTTGTTGGTGATGAAACGTTCGAAAGCGTCGATGCGTTGGGTGATGCCTTTGGAATAATCCAGCCGGTCGACCCCAAGAATCAGGTCGCGGCCTTCGATGCTTTGACGCACTTTCTGCACC
Organism: Rhizobium centroccidentale; assembly: GCF_030182565.1. NCBI lineage: Bacteria > Pseudomonadati > Pseudomonadota > Alphaproteobacteria > Hyphomicrobiales > Rhizobiaceae > Rhizobium > Rhizobium centroccidentale. The sequence continues at coordinate 55,244 of NZ_JAQJCG010000017.1, forward strand.
ATGCTGTGCGACGCTGCCCTGCGGGCGAATTCGGCAAAGCCTGCCGTCTCGATACCGATCGAATAGGCGCCGCCGCGAAAATCATGGCCGTGCGCACTGAAATGGCCGGGGCTTTTCTCGATGCCCATGCCCTCGCGTTTCAGGCAGCCCGCAAAGTTTTCAAGATCATGGTCCGTCTGGAAGCCGAGCAGATCGTAGGAGGAGAGGCCCCGCATGATCTCCTCATGCACCGGCATGGCAAGCACGACGTCTGCAGGCGGCCAGGGAATGTGCAGGAAGAAGCCAATGCGGTTCTTCAGGCCCATCTGCCGCAGCTCTGCGGCCAGCGGGATGAGGTGATAGTCATGCACCCAGATGATATCGTCAGGCTCGATCAGCGGTGCGAGCCGGTGGGCAAAGAAGCGATTGACGCGGAAATAGCCGGTCATTTCCTTGCGGGCATATTCGGCAAGATCGAGCCGGTAGTGGCAGATCGGCCAGAGAACACGGTTGGCAAAGCCCTGATAGTATTCCTCGACATCGGTCTGGGTCAGATCGGTGAGCGCATAGGTGATGTTGCCGTCCTGCGTCATCTTCAGCGGCTCGGGCTCCACGTCGCCGCTCGATTTGCCGGACCAGCCCATCCAGATGCCGCCGCGCTCGGCAAGCGCCGCCTGCAGCGCCACCGCAAGGCCGCCCGCCGCGGCGGCACCCTTATGGTCGGGCACGGAAACGCGATTAGAAACAATGATCAGTCGACTCACGAATTCTTCCTTTCGAGAAGGCTGGTAGACATCGCCATGATCGAAAATTACTTGACGAGCGTTCCCAGCACGTCCCTTAAACGCGCAGGTGAGCCAATGGATGCACGCGCCAGTGTTTTTCCGTTGGCATCGCCGATGCGTACGGATTGGCCGCCGAGACGGTTGGCGGCGGCAAACATGGTCTCGTCGGTCACGTCGTCACCGATCGCGACCGGACGGCGTCCCTCGAACGGCTCTTCGGCAAGAAACGCCTCGACGGCGCGTCCCTTGCTGGCATGGGAAGGGCAGATTTCGATCACCATCTTGCCGCGCTGCAGGTTCCAGTCGGGACCGGCTTCCTCCAGATGGCGCTGCATGACTTCGCCGATCTCGGCCTCGTTTGCCGGCGAATGGCGGAAGTGGACCGCGACCGCAGCTCCCTTATCCTCCACGATGGCGCCGGGCCAGGCGAGCGCTTCGCGCCGAATGATCTGCTTCATCTCCTGGAAGGCAGGCGGAATATGTGCGCGCCGCAGCCGTCCCCCTGCATCGCGACGTTCCGCGCCATGCAGGCCTGCAACGGGAAAACGAAATGGCGCGAAAAGAGGATCGACGAATTCGATGGCGCGGCCGGTGACCAAGGCCAGCGCGCCGCCGAGCTGGCGGGAGAGCGCATGCAGCGTGCCGGGCAAATAGTCCGGAACGACGATCGCTTCCGGTCTTTCGGCGAGATCGAGCAGGGTTCCGTCGATATCGAGGAACAAGGCCCAGTCCTGCGGATATAATGAGAGTGCGGTAAGGGCCGGCTCGTTCAGCGGCCTCGGCTTGGCTTCACCCTTTTCGGGCTGTTCCTGAGAAGACATGCTGGTTTAGCTAAGGCGCTCTTCCCATTTGGCAAGGCAAAAAATAATAGCTGAAAATCAAAAGGGGCCGCCTTAAGCGACCCCCCATGAGCTTTGGCCCGTAACTGGCCTGAAGCGGCGAACGCTTCGGGAAGGTGTTGATCAGAGCGAGGGCTGCCTCGCAACGCTCACAACCATTTCCATGCCGTATACAAAGACCGAAATCTCACTAGACATTGGATCACCTTCCTTTCGTTACGTTTCAGACAAGCTAAACGTAGCTCAAATTTGACGTGATGCAAGAGGTTCGATCCACGGGAGCTTCACACTTATTGTCGCATTGAAATGCTTATGCTCGGTGCCTCCTCGCGAAAAGCGCTGTGACATCGGGCTTCACGAAGAAAATGTTGCGACGCCAAACGTGATCGGACGACGCGTCAAATATCTGTCATCTTGCGCTGCAGACGATGGAAAATTAAGACTTTATTACCCATTCTGCATAAACAATTGTCCTAGAGCCGGATGATTTTAGGTCGGCTCGACCTAAAATCTGAATCCGCTCTAGAATCGAAGAAGTAGAGCGTGATGTCGTCCGAAAACCGCCTACACTTTTCGGCATCACGCTCTGGATGAGCCATTCTCCCGCGGGACAGGAAGACAGCGGTAATCGGAGTAGAAGACGCATGTGTCGTTGGGCAGCCTATCGTGGAGACCCCCTCTATCTGGAGGAGCTGGTGTCTTCGCCCGCCCACTCCCTGATCGAGCAATCCCATTGCGCCACGCGCGCCAAGACGGCGACCAACGGCGATGGTTTCGGCATCGCCTGGTATGGCGACCGGCCGGAACCGGGCCGTTACCGCGATATCCTGCCGGCCTGGTCCGATTGCAATCTGAAGAGCCTAGCCCGGCAGATTCGTTCGCCGCTCTTCCTCGCCCATGTCCGCGCGGCCACCGGCGGCGGCACACGGCGCGACAATTGCCATCCCTTCGTCTTCGAGAACTGGTCCTTCCAGCACAATGGCCAGATTTCCAATTTCGACCGCCTGCGCCGGCCGATGGAAGCCATGCTCGACGACCGGCTGTTCCAAGCCCGCAGCGGCACAACCGATTCCGAGCTCCTGTTCCTGTTGGCGATGCAGTTCGGTCTTACGACGAACCCGACGGCGGCGATCGCTCAGACCATTGGTTTCGTCGAGGGCTTGTCGCTGCATCTGACGGGCTCGGTACTGGTGCGCTTCACGGCGGCCTTCTCCGACGGAAAGTCGCTCTACGCCATCCGCTATGCGACCGACCGCAAGGCGCCGACGCTTTATGCCTCGCCTGTCGGGTCAGGCTACTGCCTCGTATCGGAGCCGCTGAACGACGATGTCGATGCCTGGCGCGAGATCCCCAATGGCAGCGCCGTTCTGATCGACGACACGGGCGTCCATGTCACGCCCTTCCAGCCGGAAGAGCATGCCGTCGGAGAGATCCGGACGCCGGCTGCTATCCCTGCTTGAACTGTTCCGATATCAGCGCCGCCAGCCGCACCGCCACTTCATCCTTGTCGAGATCGGGCCACTGCTCTACGCCGCCGTGACTGACAATCTTCACGCGGTTTCGTGTACCCCCCATAATGCCGGTTGCGGGCGAGACGTCGTTGGCGACGATGAAGTCGGCGCCCTTGCGATCGAGCTTCGCGCGGGCATTGCTCTCGACATCCTGCGTCTCGGCGGCAAAGCCGATCACGAGTTTCGGCCGCTGCGTATGGTGGCCGACGGTTTTCAATATGTCGGGGTTTTCGGTAAGCGCCAGCGTCGGGATCGACTCGCCCGGATGTTTCTTGATCTTCTGATCGGATGCGGAGGCGACGCGCCAGTCCGCAACCGCGGCCACCATCACGGCGATATCAGCTGGCAGAGCAGCCAGAACGGCATCGCGCATCTCATCAGCTCGCTCGACATGGATGACGGTAAGACCAACCGGGTCGGGTATGGTGACAGGGCCTGAAACGAGGGTGACGTCCGCGCCCAGCGCCGCAAGTGCTGCGGCGATCGCATGACCCTGCCGTCCCGACGAGCGGTTGGCGATATAGCGCACCGGGTCGATCGGCTCGTGTGTCGGCCCGGAGGTGACGACCGCCTTCTTGCCGGCAAGCGGCTTGGCGCCGTCATCCAGCCGACGCTCGGCTGCCGCGACGATATCGAGCGGCTCCGCCATCCGGCCAGCGCCGCTCTCGCCGCTCTCGGCCATTTCGCCCGTCATCGGCCCGACGAAGGCAATACCGTCGCCACGGAGCGTCTCAACATTGCGCTTGGTCGCCGGATGTGCCCACATCTTCGGGTTCATGGCGGGGGCTGCGAGTACAGGCCGGTCGGTGGCGAGCAATATGGTCGAGGCGAGATCGTCCGCCAGCCCGTTTGCCATCTTGGCGAGCAGGTCGGCAGTCGCGGGCGCGATCAGCACGAGATCACAGTCGCGCGCCAACCTGATATGGCCGACATCCTGCTCATCCTCTCGCGAAAACAGATCGGTAAAGACATGGTCGGCAGCAAGGGCCCCAACGGCTAGCGGCGTGATGAACTCCTGGGCGCCCGATGTCATGACGGGCCGCACGCTTGCGCCGCGCTCGCGCAGCCGGCGAATGAGATCGAGACTCTTATAGGCCGCGATGCCGCCGGAGATGATGAGAAGGATGCGCTTTCCTGCGAGAACCATGCCTGAACCCGTCGCCTGTTCTTTTGCCGATAAGCCTAAGCCTTTGGTGTGTCATAGGCAATCGCCGCGTGCTTCCATCGAGCCCGGCGTGTCGGTGATTGCGATGCAGGCGATCGGATTTTCCGCTATTTGCCGCCAATGATCACGTCGGCATCACCGACTTGTCATTTGCAGGCATCTTCGCCTTCGACAAAGTGAACGTGTTAACGACAAAAGGAGCAACGCCTTGAAATTGATGAAAGTCGCTGTCATCGCCCGGCCAATCATGGCCGCTGCCATGCCGGCCTTTGCCGAGCGCGCTTATTCGCCGCAGGAGCTGAAGAATAAGGAGATCGTTCTGGATTTCTATCAGAAGGCGCTGAACGACAAGGATTTCGACGCGGCTTCCAAATATCTCGGCAAATACATCCAGCACAATCCTCTTGCCGCCGATGGTCCCGAGGGTCTGCGCGGCTTCCTCGAGTACCTGAAAAAGAACTACCCGCAGTCGAAGAGCGAGATCAAGCGTGTGATGGTCGATGGCGATTATGTGATCCTGCGCGTCCACGCTGTTCGCCAGCCGGGCGACCGCGGCAGCGCTATCGTCGACATTTTCCGTGTGGAAGACAACAAGATCCAGGAACATTGGGATTCGGTGCAGCCGATCCCTGAAACCTCGAAGAATAGCAATACGATGTTCTGAGCGGAAAGGCCGGGGCTCATTCGAAGCATTTGAGCGACATGCTCCCGCAGCCATTTATATGTTGCGGGATCATGTCCGCGTTCCGAAGCTGCCGACGCGACAATTGCTTCGGCTAAACACTCGGTCAGGTCCGCGTGATCGACAAGCCGCCGTCAACAAGCGAAGCCGTGCCGCTGACGAAGCTTGCGTCATCGGAGGCGAGATAGAGGACCGAGCGAGCGATCTCTTCCGGGCCGGCGACGCGCTTCAGCGCATGCAGATTGGTGATGAAAGCCTGCTTTTCGGCGGTGTCGTTCATGTCGCGATACATGTCGGTATCGACGGCACCCGGCAGTACGGCATTGACACGCACGTTCTGCGGGCCAAATTCGGCGGCGAGAGTTTGCGTCAGACCGATCAGGCCTGATTTGCTGGCGGCATAGGCGGCAACGCCGGGGAAGCTGACGGTGTGGCCGACGAAGGTCGATGTGAAGATCACCGAACCACCGCCGTGCTTTACCATTTCACCGATCTGGTGCTTGGCAGCCAGGAACGACGCAGTAAGGTTGATCGCCAGCGCATCCGCAAAGCCTGCCTCCGAAACTTCGGTGCTGGGGCCGGCCTCGCCGATTGTGCCGGCATTGTTGAAGGCAATATCAAGCTTGCCGTAACGCTCGACTGCAAGGGCGACCAGAGCTTTGTGATAGTCTTCCGAGCGCACATCGCCGGCCAATACGGCTGCTTCACCGCCGGCTGCCTTGATCTCCGCGGCAAGGCTTTCCAGTTCAGCGGCGCGGCGAGCGCCGACGACAACCTTGGCGCCTTCGACGGCGAACAGTTTTGCCGTGACGCGGCCGATGCCGGAGCTGGCACCGGTGACGATTGCAACTTTTCCATTCAAGCGGTTCATTGTTCCATCTCCTGTGTGAGGACGTGTCTTTCGGTTTGTCCGATACCTGGAAGATGGCCTTTTCCGATCGTTCGGATTAGTCTGCAAAAAGAGGAATTCGAATTCGGAGTTTCCGAACGATGCTGAAGATCGACGGGATCGTGACGTTCGTGACTGTAGCCGAGGCCGGCTCGATCAGCGAGGCGGCCCGACGCCTGCGCCTGTCGAAATCCGTGGTCAGCGAGCGCCTGTCGGAAATGGAGAAGGCGTTGGGGGCAACCCTCCTTCACCGCACGACCCGCAAGCTGACCCTGACGGAGGACGGCACCGCCTTTCTGCAGCGCGCGACCCGCATCGCGCAGGAAGTACGTGAGGCGGCTTCCGATCTCGCCGAACGGCGCGGCACGCTGATGGGGCCTCTGCGCATCGCAGCTCCCGTCACCTTCGGCCGCCTGCATCTGGGGCCGGCCCTCTATCCGTTTCTTGCCGCGCATCCGGAAATCGAGCTGACGCTCGATCTCGACGACCGCCGGGTCGATGCCGCCTCGGACGGTTACGACGCGATCATACGCCATGGCCTGATCGCCGACTCGCGCCTCGTCGCTTGGAAGCTCGCCCGCAGCCGCCGCCTTCTTGTGGCCTCGCCGGATTATCTCAGCCGCCACGGTAACCCCGCGTCGCTATCCGATCTCGAGGATCACCGCGGGATTTTCTACACGAATCGCGGCGTCGCGGACTGGCGTTTCGAGGGACCGGAGAGCGCCATCGTCATCCGTGCGAAGCTAGCGCTAGGCGTGAACAATGGCGATGTTCTCCACGATGCCGCAATTGCCGGGCTCGGCATCGCCCTGCTGCCCGCCTTCATCGCCGGACCTTCGGTGAGGGAAGGGCGGCTTGTCGAGATCGATGTCGGCTATCGGCCCGAGCCGGAATTCATCTTCATGGCGCATCCGGAAGGCCGCAATCCCTCGGTCAAGCTGCGCGCCATCGCCGATCATCTGAAGAAGGCGTTCGGCGATCCGCCTTATTGGGAGCGGAGCAAGTAATTAGAGCATGATGCCGAAAAGTGTGAGCGGTTTTCGGACGGCATCATGCTCCACTTCTTCGATCTTAGAGCAGATTCAGGTTTTAGGCCGAACAGGCCTAAAATCATCCGGCTCTAGGCAATCAGGCTCATGAGATTGGCGATGACGGGCGATCGCTGCGCCTTGAGACTGGCAAGGCCGAGACGCGCCACGACCGGCGGCCCGTCGATTCGCCGATAGGCGACGCCATCGAGCTTGATCTGTGCGATCGAAGCCGGAACGATGGAAACGCCTAGGTTTGCGGCGACGAGATTGACGACGGATGGGATCTGCGGCGCCTCCTGCGTCACCACGAGATCGAAGCCCGCCTCGCGGCAAGCGGCGACGATATCGTCGTAGAGGCTGAGCCCCACCATGCGCGGGAAGAGAATGAAGGGTTCGCCGGCGAGCTCCGCGATCGGCAGGCGTTCCTTACTTGCGAGCGGATGATGGGCCGGAAGCGCGATCAACATCGGCTCATCGGCAAAACGTTTCAGGCGCACATCTCTGGGGTCTTCCAGGCCCGGGCGAATGAAGGCCGCGTCGATCTCGCCGCGCATCAGCCGCTCCATCAGCGCATTGGTGTTCATCTCGGTCAGCGATATCAGCACTTCCGGCCAGTGCCGGCGAAACTCGCGAATGGTTGAGGTGACGATGGTGTTGAAGGCGGAGGAGGCGGTGAAGCCGAGCGAGAGGCGGCCGATCTCGCCGCGATTGGCGCGCTGGGCGGCAAGCTTTGCCTTTTCCGCCGCATCGACCGCCATTTTCGCTTCCGCGAGAAAGGCCTCGCCGGCCGCCGTCAGCTCCGCGCCATGTGGCACGCGGTGGAACAGCTGCGCACCCACTTCGTTTTCCAGGTCCCGGATCTGTTGGCTGAGCGGCGGCTGGCCGATGCCGAGCTTGGCCGCCGCGCGGGTGAAGTTCCCTGTTTCGGCCAGCGCCAGAAAATAGCGGATATGACGCAGCTCCATCGCTATCTCCAAAAGCTATTGAGATCGCCTGTTCCATATATTGGACTAATGGAGCTGGTCTGGCTAGATTCCAGGGCAAGAAAGGTCAGGTGCCACCAATGTTTCGCGCCGCAAGTAAGCAGCAAACCACCGCGTCCGAAGTTCCCTCACGCCCCGAATTGTTGCTCGTCAGGAACGAGCCCCCGACCGAGGCCCGCCAATTTCTGACGCGCGGCACGCCTGCCTTCCGCCGCGCGACCATTGGGCTGTTTCTCTCCGGTTTCGCCACTTTCTCGCTGCTCTATTGCGTCCAGCCGTTGATGCCGATCTTTTCTCAGGATTTCGGTGTCACACCGGCTGCAAGCTCGCTGTCGCTGTCACTTTCGACCGGCTTCCTGGCCTTCGCGATCTTCGGCGCCGCCGCCGTTTCCGAAAGCCTCGGCCGCCGCAGCCTGATGTTCATTTCGCTGCTCGGCGCCGCCATCTGTACGCTCGTCTGCGCGGTATCGCCAAGCTGGCATATGCTGCTTGCCGTTCGCGCGCTCGAAGGCTTTCTGCTGGGTGGCGTCCCGGCCGTCGCCATGACCTATCTGGCCGAAGAGATCGAACCGCGCGGCCTCGGCGGCGCCATGGGCCTCTATATCGCCGGCAACGCCTTCGGCGGCATGGCCGGTCGCGTGGTGACGGGCACGATCGCCGAATATCTGAGCTGGCGGCCGGCGCTGGCAACGATCGGCATTCTCGGCCTGATCGCGGCCATCGGCTTCCTCTATCTCCTGCCGCCGTCGCGCAATTTCACCCCGCGCAAGGGTTTTGATGTTGCCTTCCACCTGAAGGCCTGGAGCGGCCACTTCGGTAATGCGGCGCTGCCGCTGCTCTTTGCTATCGGCTTTCTAGTCATGGGCTCCTTCGTCACGGTCTATAACTATGCCGGCTTCCGTCTCGTCGCCGATCCCTATGATCTCAACCAGACCGAGCTTGGACTGATCTTCACCGCCTATCTCTTCGGCATCGTTGCCTCGTGGGCGGCAGGTCTCCTCGGCGATCGCATCGGCCATTTTATCGTGCTGCCGGTGGGCGTGCTGATCGCCGCACTCGGGGTGGCGGTGACGCTTTCCAGTTCCTTGCCGCTGATCATTCTCGGCATCGTCCTGGTGACGATCGGTTTCTTCATGGCCCACTCCGTCGCCAGTGCGCTGGTGGGGCGGCTGGCTCACGGCTTCAAGGGGCACGCCTCCTCGCTCTACCTGCTCGCCTATTATCTCGGCTCCAGTATAGCGGGCTCGGTCGGCGGCTATTTCTGGCTTGCCGATGGCTGGAATGCCGTGGTTGCTTTCATCCTCGTCATGCTGGCACTATGTCTCGCCAGCGCCCTTGCCGTTGCCGGGCTGGCGCGTCGTTAAGCCCAGGAAGCCACCATGATCCGCATCGACCATCTCGATCATCTGGTGCTCACCGTTGCGAGCATCGAGGAGAGTTGCGATTTCTATGCCCATGTCCTCGGTATGGGTGTCGAAACATTTGGCGAAGGCCGCAAGGCTCTCACCTTCGGCAACCAGAAGATCAATCTGCATCAAGCCGGCCATGAATTCGAGCCGAAGGCCGAGCAGCCAACGCCTGGCTCAGCGGATCTCTGCTTCATCAGCACCACGTCGCTGGATGACGTCATCGCTCACTTGCAGACCAAGGGCGTTACGATCGAGGAGGGCCCCGTGCGCCGAACCGGCGCGACCGGCCCCCTTCTCTCAGTCTATTTCCGCGATCCCGACCAGAACCTGATCGAAGTGTCCAACATCATTTCCTGAGATTGCGTGCCGGCAGCAGCTTCTTGACATCGCGTGCTTGCGTCATATATTAAACCAATAAGTTAATTAACTATATGGTTTATCAAATGGACACGTTGAGCGCGACCCTTTCGGCCCTAGCCGATCCCACCCGCCGGGCAATCCTGGCGCGGCTGGCAAGCGGCGAAGCATCCGTCTCCGAGCTGGCCGAACCCTTCGACATGTCGCTGGTCGCCGTTTCCAAGCATTTGAAGGTGCTGGAGAAAGCCGGCCTGATCTCGAAGGGTCGGGAAGCGCAATGGCGACCCTGCCGGCTGGAACCGAAACCGCTGCGGCAGGTCGATGACTGGCTGGAGAATTATCGCCAGTTCTGGAACGACAATCTCGATCGCCTGGAAGCCTACGCAGCGTTACTACAAAAGGGAGGAAAGAATGACCCCAGCAACTGAAGGCGCCAGCATGCGTCCGCCGCGCGAGATCGTGTTGACCCGCGACATTGCTGCGCCGCGTGCCCTGCTGTTTCGTCTCTGGACCGAACCGCAACATCTGATGCGCTGGTGGGGACCGCAAAACATGACGGCGCCGTCCGTCTCGGTCGACCTGCGGGAAGGGGGTGCCTGGCGATACTGCATTCTGACACCGGAGGGGAAGGAATATTGGAGCCACGGCCGCTATCTGGAGATCGTCCCGCCCGAGCGCCTCGTCTTCACTTTCGCCTGGGAAAACCAGGAGGGTAGGCCTGAACATCCGATGCAGGTGACCGTGGAATTTCACGAGCGTGGCGAGAAGACACGCCTCGTCTTCCGCAAGGTCGAACTGCCTGACGATACAGAGCTGAGATTGCAGACCGGCGGCTGGGAACAGGCGCTCGACAAATACGCCGCTTACGCAGAAGCCACCTCAAGGGAAGGATGAGAGTGATGAAGAAGACCTATCATGGAAGCTGCCATTGCGGTGCCGTCGCTTACGAAGCCGATCTCGACCTGCAGGGCGGTACCTTCAAATGCAATTGCTCGATCTGCAAGAAGAAACGCAATTGGCTGGCTGTCGCCACACCCGCCGATTTCCGTCTGACCTCGGGCGAGGACAGCATCGGTGAATATCAGTTCGGCCCGCGCATCCTGCATCACCTCTTCTGCAAAAATTGCGGCATCAGCTCCTTCAATTGGGGTGAAAATCCCGCACTCGGCGGCAAGTTCTATGCGATCAGCATCAGCTGCCTGGACGATGCCACTGACGAGGAACTTGCCTCGCTTCCCGTCGGCTACTTCGACGGCCGCGACGACCGCTTCGATCGCGCGCCGGAGGAAACGCGTTATCTTTAGCGAAATGGTCTAGCCTTTGGTGGCCAGCCAGATCACATGACGTGCGCCTGTCTTACCGTTGGCGCGCGTATTGACGACCTCGGCAGCAAAACCGCTGTCGCGCAGCCGCCTTGTGAAGCGCTCGTCAGGTCCTGAAGACCAGACCGCGAGCACACCTCCCGGGCGTAAGGCATCACGCGCTGCCTTGAGGCCCTGATAGTCGTAAAGCCCGTCATTGGCCTCTGACGTGATGCCATCTGGGCCGTTGTCGACATCGAGCAGGATAGCGTCGTAAGACGCCTTGCGGGCGCGGATGAGCGGACGCACATCGCCCTCATGAATGGCGACACGCGGGTCATCGAGACAGCCGTCGAAGACCGTTGTCATCGGCCCGCGCGCCCATGTGACGACAGTCGGCACAAGTTCCGCAACCGTGACCTTGGCATCCGCATCGAGTTCGCCGAGGGCCGCGCGCAAGGTGAAGCCCATGCCGAGGCCGCCGATCAGTATATGCGGCGCCTTCCGGCCCCTGATCTTCTCGCAGGAAAGCGTGGCAAGCGCCCGCTCGGAGCCGCTCAGGCGGCTGTTCATCAGCTCGTTGGTGCCGAGCATGATGGAAAATTCCTGGCCGCGCTGCTTCAAACGCAGCTCGCCGCCGCCAGGGATTTTCGCAGTATCAAGCAAGGTCCAGGGGATCACGGGCAATTCTCCAAAGCAATTCCAGGAAAAGTGCGAAGCGGCTTTCCGTCCGGAATTGCGTGTAAAGCAGGTCGTCTCAAGTTGCCCGGACCATAGTCTTTCAATGTCGCCAAGAACAGACGCGCTTACCCCAGCCGGATATAGGGCACATCCTTTTTCGCAACTTCATCAAGCGCTTCCTCATAGCCGGCATCGGCATAGCGCATCACGCCGAGCGCGGTGTCGTTGGTCAGCGCGTGGTCGAGCCGTTCGTCGGCGGCTTGCGTGCCGTCGGCGACCACGGTGACGCCGCAGCTCGTCATATAGCCGGCATAGCCGCCGCCGCCGGAGTGGACGACGACGAGGTCGGCCATGGACGAGCAGAGCATCATGGCGTCGATCAGCGGCCAGTCGGCAATGGCGTCGGAGCCATCTTTCATGCGCTCGGTCATGATGTTTGGATGTGCCATGGCGCCGGCATCCAGATGGTCGCGCGAAAACGCGATCGGACCCTTCAGCTCGCCGCTTACCACGAGCTCGTTGACGCGGCGGGCCAGCGCCGTCCGCTCGCCATGGCCGAGCCACGCGATGCGTGCCGGCAGTCCTTCGAAGGGCACATGCTGACGGGCAAGCTTGATCCAGTTGGTGATGATCTTGTTGTCGGGGAACATTTCCAACAGCAGATCGTCGATGCGCGCGATATCGCTCTCCTCGCCTGATAGGGCCATCCAGCGGAACGGGCCGATGGCGCGACAGAAGAGGGGCCGCAGATAGGCTTCGGTGAAGATCGGGATATCGAAGGCGTTCGTAACGCCGCCTTCCTTCGCCTGGGTGCGGATCAGGTTGCCGTTGTCGAAGACTTCAGAGCCTTGTCTCTGGAAATCCAGCATGGCCTTCACATGCTCGACGATCGAGGCACGGCTTGCCGCCATGAGCTGGCCCTGACCGTCGTCACGCAAGTCCCGAACCTGCTGCAGGTTCATGCCTTTCGGCACATAGCCATAGACGAGATCGTGCGCGGAGGTCTGGTCGGTGACGATATCGGGCACGATGCCGCGCCGCGCGATCTCGGGATAGATCTCGGCCGCATTGCCGACAAGGCCCACGGAAAGCGCCCGCCTCTCCTTGACCGCCGCATCGATCATCGCCAGCGCCGAATCGAGATCGGGGGCGATTTCCTGCAGGTAGCCGATCTCCTGGCGCTTCTTGGCGCGCTCGGCATCGATATCGACGCAGAGGATGGCGGCCCCCGCCATACGGCCGGCGAGCGGCTGCGCGCCGCCCATGCCGCCGAGCCCGGCCGTCAGCACGAAACGGCCAAAGAGATCGCCGCCGAAGCGGCGCTCGGCGATGCGCATGAAGATTTCGTAGGTGCCCTGGATCACGCCCTGGCTGCCGATATATTGCCAGGCGCCGGCCGTCAGGCCGCCCCAGCAGATCAGACCTTTGCGCTGCAGCTCGTAGAACACCTCGGCCTTCGCCCATTGTCCGACGATGTTGCAATTCGCCATGATGACGAGCGGCGCCTTGTCATGCGTGCGGATGAGGCCGATCGGCTTGCCGGACTGGATGAGCAGGGTCTGGTTCTCCTCCATTTCGGTGAGTGCCTTGACGATGCCCTTGTGTGCCGCCCAATTGCGAGCCGCCTTGCCGAGGGCGGCGTAGACGACGAGATTGTCCGGATCTTCGCCGACCGAGAGCACGTTTTCGAGCAGGCGCAGCAGGGCCTCCTGCCGCCAGCCTTTGGCACGCAGCTCCGGGCCGCCCGGAATGGGGAATTTCGGGTGACGTGGATTGGCTTTCGGCATGGTCCTCTTACCTCTTGTTTCGTGGTGGTCTACCTTCTCCCCTCGGGGAGAAGGTGGCCCGAAGGGCCGGATGAGGCGGCGGCTAGGCATGTACCGTCCTAGCTTACCGTTCGGATGTTCGCTCCTTTATCCCCCTCATCTGTCCTGTCGGACATCTTCTCCCCGCTGGGGAGAAGAGGAGTGTTCTTCAATACTCATTCATTTCGGCGGCAGGCCTTCGACAAAGTCCAGCGCGGCCAGAAGCAGCCGCTTGCGCAGCATGTCGTTGCCATAGGCTTCCGGCCCGGCGCGCACCCAGCCCTGCATTGTCCGGCCGCCCATCTGCATGCGGTTGACGTCGTGCTGCTGAACCGCCCAGCTATCGTTGCCCTTGCCGAGGCGGATCAACATGCCGTCTTCGCGCGCGCCGCATAGCAGATGGCCATTGAGCAGAAAGGCCCAGCCGCCGAACATTCCTTTTTCGCTGAGCCCGGGCCGTGGTCCGAGCTCTTCTCTCAGCAATTCTTCGAGACCAGCGTCACGCGCCATCTGCGCCTCCCGCGCCTTTCAGCCTTTCTTGCCGGCCAGAGCGTATTTCGCGATCTCGATCCCCATAGCCTTTTCGACGGAGGGATAGACCGTGGGGTCGAGCACGCTGGCGGACAGCGGAATGATATCCGTCGGCACATGCAGGATGAAAACCTTCATGCCTTCGTGCAGCTGGCCGACGCTCAAGGGTTCGCCTTCCGGCGACAGCGTGGTGATGACGGAGGGGAAGGTTGCGAGGCGCTTGCCGCCGACATCCTCGACGGCCATGTATTCGTTCATTACATGCATGGTGACGGCCTTGTCGCCGCTGCCGACCGTGATGGTGCCGATGTCGAAGGCTTCCTTCGTGTAGACGACATCCTTCCTGGTGATCGTGCCCTCGGCCAGGATATGGCCGCCGGTGGTCTTGCAGATGGCATCGATGACGGCGCTGCCGCCCTTCTTTTCCGCCTCGATGATCGCTTCGCCGAGCGAAAGCGCCATGGAGATGCCGCCGAGCGCCGCATGTGTACGGACGTAGGAAGCGCGCAAGGGATTGCGGCAGGAGGCGATGAAGCCGCCGGACTGGTCGGATGCCGCACGCAGGATCGGCGAGATCTTCGCCGTCGCGCCCTTCACCACAAGCTCGATATAGCGGTTTTCGGCGCGGTTGCCGCCGACGGCGGTCTGGATCATCTGCTCGGGCGAACCGGCCATGCCGATCGAGCCCATATCACCAGTTGGATGGGCGCGGATGTCGCCGACCGCGTCTACCACCTTCGTTCCGAGGATCGCCGACGGCAGCCAGCCGTTCAGCGTCGAAGACCTGCCGTTCTGACCGATGATCAAGCCGGAAAGCTTTTCGCCGAGCTCGTCCTGCAGCAGCTGTACGGCCTTCACGTAATCGATGCCCTGCATTTCCCAAGGGGTCGTGGAGGCCGGTGCGCCGATGGCGGCGGCCGTGGCGATCCAGTCGTTGTCGTTCAATTCGTCGATCGACACCAGCTCCGGCTTGCCGACATTGACGGCCGCATAGCCGAGCATGCGGCCGTGATCGGCCCAGCCGCCACCGCCCGCGGCGTAAACGGAGCCGCCCTTGACGGCCGCTTCCACATCCTTGGCAACGAGTACGCGTCCCATTGGCTACTCCCGGTTCTGTTTGAGATTCTTGTCCATGTCGCGCACCGCTTCGAAAAGAACGGCGGCACCCATGGCGATGTCGTCGTTCTCGGCCCACTCTTCGGCGCAGTGGCTACGGCCTTCCTTGCAGGGCACGAAGATCATGGCGGCAGGTGCGACCTTGGCGATCCAGGCCGTGTCGTGACCGGCGCCGGAGGCCATGCGGCGATGCTTGGCGCCGACAGTCTCGCAGGCGCGCTCGAGCGTTTCGAGCAGCGCCGGCGCGCCGGGGGTCGGCATGTTGTCGGAGACGCGCACCGGCGTATTGATCGTCACGCCATAATCGGCGGCAATGGTCTTCACCTCGCCATCGATCCAGGCGAGGAAATCTTCCATGTCGCTGCGGATTTCGGCACGGCCGTCTATCAAGAGCACGACCTTCGAGGGCACGACATTGGCGGCATTCGGCTCGATGCGGAATTCGCCGACGGTCGCGGCGAAATGGCCCGGCGTCTTTGCCTGCTCTGCCGCGCGTCGGCGAATGTCGAGGACCAATTGCGAGGCGGCCACCAGCGCATCCGCGCGGCGGTCCATCGGCGTCGTGCCGGCATGATCGGCGCGGCCTTCCACGGTGATTTCGATGCGGGTGATGCCGGCGATCGCGGTGACGATGCCGATATCCTTGTTTTCGGCTTCCAGCACCGGACCCTGCTCGATATGCAGCTCCAGAAAGCCCGCGAGATCCGGCCGCTTCTGCGCGAGCAGCACGGAAGGATCGCCACCAACCTCGGCAATGCCCTGCGACAGCGTGCGGTCGCCGCTCACGCGGGTAAGCCACGCCTCGGGGATCTGCCCGGTCATGCCGCGGCTGCCGACGCAGGAAACGCCGAAGATGCTGACTTCCTCAGCAAGAAAATCGACGATCTCCAGATCGTGATCGAGCTCGATGCCGCGATCCTCTAGGGAGCGCGCGACTTCGAGCGCCGCAATCGTGCCGGCGATGCCGTCGAAGCGGCCGCCATCGGGCACGGTGTCGGAATGCGATCCCACAAGGATCGTGCCGAGGCCCGGCTTGGCGCCAGCACGCCGGCCGATCAGATTGCCGGCGGCGTCGATGCGGGTCTCAAGCCCTGCCGCCTTCATACGCGCGTCGATATAGGCGCGCCCTTCGAGGAAGAGCGGCGAGAAGGCGCGGCGCGTCCAGGGATGGCCCGGCTCGGTAATACCGGCCAGCGCATCGATATCTTCCGCGATACGATCGGCATTTACGGGCAGGTTGTGGCGCTTGGCTTCGGTCATCAGGCTGCATCTCCGGCAAGTATTTGGCGAGGCAAGGGACGGACGAAGCTGCCTGAGCCGGGCTCGGCCAGCACTTTCTGTCCCTCTGTAATCTGCTTGCCTCTAAGATAGGCGGCGGACACCGTCCAGGGCAGGCGAATGCCGTTATAGGGGCTCCAGCCGACGATATTGTTGCCGCTGGATGCTGCGTCATAGACCATTTCTCGCGGTTCCAGCACGACGATATCGGCGTCCTTGCCGGGGGTCAGCGCGCCCTTGATGTGGTCGAGGCGGAAATGCTTAGCCGGGTTTTCCGCCATCAGCTTTGCGGCCCAGGTCAGCGGCACGCCGCGTTCGAGAGCACCCTTGACGAAGAGTGGCACCATGACCTCCAGTCCCGGCACGCCGGAAGCATTCGCCAGCATGTCCGGATTGGTCTTGCGGTTTTCCGACCAGCTGACATGGTCGGTCGAGACGAGCCAGACATTGCCTTCCGCCACCTTGCGCCACAAGGTTTCCACTTCGGCGCGCGGGCGGATGGGCGGATTAATTTTCGCCTTGCCGCCGAGACGCCGCACATCGTTTTCCTCGTCGAGCGTCAGGTAATGGATGCAGCATTCGACCGTCGCCTCGAAGCCGTCGCGGCGATAGGCGCGCGCGATGTCATAGCCGCGGCCGAGCGAGCAATGCACGACATGCGCCGGGCAGCCGGTATCCGCACCCGTTTCGAAGATCGTGTGCATGGCGAGTAGCTCTGTGATCGGTGGTCGCGAAAGGCCGTGAGCGCGATAGTCTGTCACGCCGCTTGCCTTCACCTGCTCCATATAGGCGCGCACCGCTTCGTCGTCTTCGTTGTGGACGCCGGCGGTCAGGCCCGTCGGAGCGATAGCGGCAAAGCAGGCATCGAGGAGAGCGGGCGGAATGCGGGGAAAGCGCTTGGGATCGGTGCCGAAGGTGGAGAATTTGAAGGCGGCCACACCCGCCTCGACCATCTCGCCGATGCGCGCCGGGCCTTCTTCCGGATCGACCGTGCCATAGAGGGCGAAGTCGACGCGCGATTGCGGGGCGGCATGGTCGATTTTCTTCTTCACCGCCGCTGCCGAGCAGACGAGATTGCCTTCGTCATAGGGCATGTCGACGATGGTGGTGACGCCGCCAGCGGCTGCCGAGCGCGTCGACCAGATGAAATCCTCTTGGTCCTTCTGCGAGAGGGAGTGAACCTGCGCATCGATCGCGCCAGGCAGGATCAGCGCCTTGCCGAGCAGGTGCCGCTCGCGTGCGGTCGGCGGCACGCCCATGCCGATCTCGGCGATCTTGCCGTCGCGCACGGCGACATAGCCGGCTTCCACGATGCGTTCAGGCAGCACCACGGTGCCTTGCAGAACAAGATCGAAATCGGCCATGTGCATTCTCTCCGCCAGTCAGTTGGTTCAGTCGGTGGGTTCAGATAGCAACGGTGTCGCGATAAAGCCGCTCTTCGACCCGCTCCAGCGAGCCGAGCGCGAAGAAATCATCATAGGCGAGGATCGGCTTGTGAGCGATCAATTCTGAAACGAAAGCCTCCGAGCCCAGCTCCTCCTCGATCGCCTCGACTTCAGCCGATAGCGGCCGATCGACCACATAGAAATCGGCATGCTTGCGCACGACGTCATAGAGCATGCGCGCGACCCCCTCCGGCTTGTCGCCGAGAATGTCCATCGCCTGGGCCGACAGCAGGGCTTCAAGAGCGGCCAGACGCTTCAGGGCCCGCATCTGCCGCTCGAAACGCTCGATGACCAGCGGCAGGAAGGCGGCCTCGTCCTCCATCCCGGCTGCCACCACGAGGGACTGCGCCGACACCGGATTGGACATGGACAGAACACGCGAGAAGATCTCGCCGGCAAGCTTGATGATCGGGCCGAAGCCAGTCGCGATCCTGCCTTCCGGCACGAGATTGACGGGAAGGCCGCGCCGTTGGCCGTTGCCGAGCAGGACGCAGCGATTGAAGGCATTGCGGGCCGCATGGGCCATGCAGATCACGGCCGCTTCCAGAAGCACGGTGACATCGAGCGGAAGAGATCCACCTGACGTCATCACACGCCCATCGACGATGACTGGGTTGTCGTCCGAGCGGCCGGTGGCTGCCAGGATCTTGTGGCCGGCCGTCAAAAGGTTTTCGATGACGGCGCCGAAGACCTGGGCGATCATGCGCAGGCTCAGCGGGTCCTGCACATGGGTCGCGACCGGCCAGGGCCATTCATCCGAAGCGTTGCAGAGCCACGCACCGATCAGTGCCTCGCGGGCGGTGCCGACATGGCGCACGGCAATCCACGGATCGCGCGAGGCGCCAAGTGCACCGGCCGCCATCATGCCCGTCGCAAGCAGCACGCGAATCGAGGCGGCGGCATTGCGGGTCGTCTCGGCGGCGGCGGCAAAGCTCACGGCATTGACGCTGAGCGAGGCCAGGCTGTCGCGCGGCATCATCCTGACGGGGGCGATACCGGCGGCATCGAAGGCATCGGCAGCCTGCATGCGGCGGCCGCGATAGACGGCCTCGCCAACGCCGGTCAGAACCGCGCCGATCTGACCCATCAGGCCGATATCCGCGCAGCCGATCGAGCCCGTACGCCTCACGACGGGAATGACATCAGCGCTCAGCAGCTGCAGGTAGGCCTGGATCAGTTCCTGCGAACAACCTACTTGGCCGGTGAGCGCGGTGTTGACTCGGATCGCCATCGCATTGCGGACGACCGACATGGAGAAGGGCGCGCCAGTGCCGAAATGATGAGCGCGCACGAGGCCGAGATTGAAGGCATCGAGATCTTCGGGGGACCATTCGATATCCTTCATGGCGCCGACACCGGTCGTGGAGCCATAGACCGGCATGCCCGACTGAATGGTGCTTTCGAGAACGCCGCGCGCCAGCCGCACCCTGGCCATGCCGCTTTCCGACGCCGATGGTAGGACGGCTCCCGCACCGATCCGCACCAGATCGCTGAACCCAAGGGGCTGCCCGGTGAGTTCGATGCCGGCTCTCTGACGCTCCATCTCTGCTGTTCTCCTTTTTTGCAAGGCTATGCGAGCCTTGTCGTCAATGGGATATCCCAAATGGCGAACACCTTGATCCGTGCCGGACAGACTGATTTTGAGGCGAGTGCGTACGTTGCGCAACTCTATGTTTGCGCGCGCATGGGGCTTCCTGCACCGGCCAGCTATTTTGGCCGAGACGAGGACGAAGCATCCGAAAACGTCGCGATCAGCTCAGGTGCCAGGCGATATAGAGCAGCGTCAGCGCAATTATCCAAAGCGCAAAGCGGCCGGAACGGCTGTGCTTGGCCTCGGCCTTGCCGATTGCTTCGGCGGTCTGCGGATCGAAACGCAGGCCGTTTTCGCTCATATGCAGCAGTTCGTGGTGGAATTTCTCGGTCTTCGCCGCAATCTCGGGTGCGGCTTCGGCAAGCTTCACGGCCGCTTTCAAACCATCCTTCAGATCGGTCATGATCCGCTTCGGGCCAAGATTGGTGCGGATCCAGTCGCCGACGACCGGTTCGGAAGCCTTCCACATGTTGAAGCGTGGATTGAGCATGCGCGATACGCCCTCGACCACGACCATGGTCTTCTGAAGCATGACCAGCTCGGGCCGAGTCTCCATGTCGAAGAGTTCGGTCACTTCGAAGAGCAGGGTCAGAAGCTTGCCCATGGAGATGGTTTCGGCCGGCTGGCCATGGATCGGCTCCCCGATGGCACGGATAGCCTGCGCAAAACTTTCTATATTGTGATGGGCAGGTACGTAGCCGGCTTCGAAATGCACTTCGGCCACCCGGATATAATCGCGGGTGATGAAACCGTAGAGGATTTCGGCAAGGAAACGGCGTTCCTTCTTCCCCAGGCGTCCGACGATGCCCATGTCGACGGCAACGATCATGCCGGTCGCATCGACGAAGAGATTGCCCGGGTGCATGTCTGCATGAAAGAAGCCGTCGCGCAGCGTATGGCGCAGGAAGGACTGGATCAGCGTATCGGCGAGCGCGTTGAGATCGTGACCGGCCGCCTTCAGCCCCTCGACGTCGGACATCTTCACGCCGTCGATCCACTCCATGGTGATGACGTCGCGGCCGGTGCGTTCCCAGTCGACCTTCGGAACGCGAAAGCCCGGATCCTTGTCGGTGTTTTCGGCGATCTCGGAGAGCGCGGCCGCTTCCAGCCGCAGATCCATCTCGACCTTGGTGGTCTGCTCGAGGGTCTTGGTCACTTCTACGGGACGAAGGCGCCGGCTGGAGGGCATGAAGCGCTCCTGTAGCCGCGAAACGAGATACATCGCCTTGATATCGTTGGAAAAACGCTGACGTACGCCCGGCCGAACCACCTTGACGGCCACGCGCTTGCGCCCCTCTGCCGTCTCGATTTCGGCCGGATGCACCTGCGCTATTGAAGCAGCGGCAATTGGCTCGCCGAAGCTGGCGTAGAGATCGCTGATCCGCCGGCCAAGAGAAGCCTCAATGGCTGCCGTTGCGGTCTCATGCGGAAAAAAGGCCATCCGGTCCTGAAGCTGCGACAGGTCGTTGGCCATGTCTACGCCGACGACATCGGGACGTGTTGCCAGGAACTGGCCGATCTTCACATAGGACGGCCCGAGCCGCTCGACCGCCTGGGCGAGCCGGTCGCTGCGCGCTTGGCTCTTCGCCTTCCTGCGCGCAAAGATGCTGACGAAGGACTTGGCGAGACTGACGGAGGGCGGCAGCCCTTCCGATGGCAGTGCCATGACCACGCCTTCGCGCACGAGCACCCAGCCGACCCGAACAAGGCCGAAATATGCGCTGAAAGCACTCATAGCGTCTCAAGGTCTCGAAGAGAGGAGGCCGTCAGCCGCATGATATGGCTCGACATCATGCTTCAGAGCTTCCAGCCGGAGTGCAGCGCCGCGATGCCGCCGGTGTAATTGGTGAAACTCACGCGCGAGAAGCCGGCCTCGCGGATCATCGTCGCGAAATCCTGCTGGTTCGGGAACTTGCGGATCGATTCCACCAGATACTGATAGGGTTCGGCATCGCCTGTTAGCGCCTTGCCGAATTTCGGAATGGCGTTGAAGGACCAGGCGTCGTAGACGCGGTCGAGCAGCGGCAGGTCGACTTCGGAGAATTCGAGCACGAGCAGCCGACCGCCGCGCTTCAGGACGCGATAGGCCTCCTTCAGCGCCACATCGATGTGCGGCACGTTGCGGATACCGAAAGCGATCGTATAGGCGTCGAAGGAGTTCGGCTCGAAAGGCAGCTCCTCGGCATTCGCCTCGACGAAGGTGAGGTTGTCGGAAAGCTTCTTTTTCTCCGCACGCTCGGCGCCGACGGCCAGCATCGAGCCGTTGATGTCGAGCACCGTCGCATGCGCCAGCCGGTTTGAGGCCTCGACGATGCGGAAGGCGATATCGCCCGTGCCGCCGGCGACGTCCAGCACCTTGTAGGCAGGGTCCTTGCGCGGGTTGAGCGCTGATATCATCGCGTCTTTCCATGCACGATGCATGCCCATGGACATGACGTCATTCATCACGTCGTAGCGCTTGGCGACCTTGTGGAATACCTCGTTGACGAGACCCTGCTTTTCGCCATCGGCTACTTCGCGGAAGCCATAGGATGTTTCCATGCCGCCATCGGCGGAGGTGCGGCTGTCTGCCATCGGCTCAACTCCGTTACATTACAGCGCCGCGCGTCATTTATGGCGCGCAAAGGTCGCTGTAACACTTTAAACTTGCTGCATAATTCTCTCCTTAAATCGATTCCGATCTAAGGAATTATGCAGTATTCAGCGGCGGACCATAGCGAAATCGCGTTTGCCACGCTATCTCATCAGCCAGATCACCAGCCGCAATGCCTTGGGCTATAGCTCAGATCATAAGCGGTTGAAACATAAAGATGGATAGCCATGCCGGAATTACCAGAGGTCGAAACTGTCAGACGGGGCCTTGCGCCTACCATGGAAGGTGCCGTTCTGAAGGAACTGGAGCTGCGCCGCAACGATCTGCGCTTTCCTTTCCCGGCCGATTTCGCGCAAGCCGTTTCGGGCCGCGGCATCGCGTCGCTGTCGCGCCGTGCCAAATACCTACTGATCGATCTCGACGATGGCAAGACGATCGTCGCGCATCTCGGCATGTCCGGCTCGTTTCGGGTCGAGGCCGGTCGGGAGGCACAAGCGCCGGGCGAATTCCATCACCCCCGCTCCAAGGACGAGAAGCACGATCATGTCCTCTTCCATCTGGAGGGCGCAAGCGGCGAGGCGCGTGTCATCTATAATGACCCACGTCGCTTCGGCTTCATGGACATTGTTAGGCGGACGGACATGATGAGCCATCCCTTCTTCCGCGACCTTGGTCCGGAACCCACCGGCAATGAGCTCGATGCCGATTACCTGGCTAAGCGTTTTGCCGGCAAGGCGCAGCCGCTGAAGAGCGCGCTGCTGGACCAGAAGAACATCGCCGGTCTCGGCAATATATATGTGTGCGAGGCGCTGTGGCGCTCCCACCTGTCGCCATTGCGCGCCGCCGGCACGCTGGTTACGGATACGGGCAAACCGACAGAAGCGCTGCTGGTGCTGGTCGAAGCGATCCGCGAGGTCATTGCCGATGCGATCGCCGCTGGCGGCTCGTCGCTGCGTGATCATATCCAGACGGACGGCTCGCTCGGCTATTTCCAGCATTCCTTTTCTGTCTATGATCGTGAAAGCCAGCCTTGCAGTACGCCCGGCTGCAGCGGTACGGTCAGTCGCATCGTCCAGGCGGGGCGCTCTTCTTTCTACTGCGCTTCCTGCCAAGACTGAGTGAAGGGCCAAAGCTGATTTAAAGGGCCAGAGCTGACTTAAAGGGAGAGAGAAGTGGCTTACGAAACCCTCATCGTCGAAACACATGGGGCTGTCGGCCTCATCCGGATCAATCGGCCGCAGGCGCTGAATGCGCTGAATTCAACGGTCCTGTCCGAGCTGAAGCAAGCCTATGCCGCTCTTCATCTTGACGATGCCATCGGTGCGATCGTGCTCACCGGTTCGGAAAAGGCCTTTGCTGCCGGCGCCGACATCAAGGAAATGCAATCGCTCGATTTCGTCGACGCTTATAAGAATGACTTCTTCAGCGGCTGGGCCGAGATTGCCAATGCCCGCAAGCCTGTCATCGCGGCGGTCAGCGGCTTCGCGCTCGGCGGCGGCTGCGAGGTGGCGATGATGTGCGATTTCATCATCGCCTCGGAAACCGCCAAATTCGGCCAGCCGGAAATTACGCTCGGCGTCATTCCCGGCATGGGCGGCTCACAGCGTCTCACGCGCGCGGTCGGCAAGGCGAAGGCGATGGATCTTGTATTGACGGGTCGGATGATGGATGCGGCAGAGGCGGAGCGTTCAGGTCTCGTGGCGCGCGTCGTGCCGGCAGACAAGCTCTTGGACGAAGCGCTGGCCGCCGCCGCCAAGATCGCCTCTCATTCCCGTCCTTCGGTACTGATGGCCAAGGAAGCGGTCAACCGCGCTTTCGAAACCACGCTCGAGGAGGGATTGCGCTTCGAGCGCCGCCTGTTCCATAGCCTGTTTGCCACAGAGGATCAGAAGGAGGGCATGGCGGCCTTCGTCGAGAAGCGCAAGCCAGCCTTCAAGAACCGCTAAGGCCGGGATTCAGGAATTACGCGGGTTTGGCGAGAATCCGCGTTGACGCCGCGGCTCATTCCGGTTATATGCCCGCCACAGTTTGGAAAGCCGCTCTGGTTTTCCGCAATTGCTCCCGCATTGCTGGATGAAGTGGCCATGGGGCCTACGCCGCAACGATGGAGTTTTGTTCGAATTCTAAGAGAGGCATACATGGCCAATACTACCTCGGCGAAAAAAGCGACCCGCAAGATCGCCCGCCGCACCGATGTCAACAAGGCTCGTCGCTCGCGCGTTCGCACGTTCGTTCGCCAGGTCGAAGAAGCCATCGCATCGGGTGATGCAGATCGCGCAAAGGCAGCTTTCGTTGCAGCTCAGCCGGAACTGGCTCGCGCAGCCACCAAGGGCGTGCTTCACGCCAACACCGCTTCCCGCAAGGTTTCGCGTCTTGCCAAGCGTGTGAAGGCTCTTTCGGCCCCGACCGCGTAATCTTTCGTTAACGATTTAATCGTTAGAGTTAAGCCCGGCCCTCGCGCCGGGCTTTTTGGATTCGGCCAAAAAAATGCCGCATTGCCAAAAATGGCCGGCCGTTCATGTCATTGACGTGACAGAAATATGCCTTTGAAAACAAAGGCTTGCGACAGGATATCTCAGCGCTGGGTGATCTGCATGACGCATTGCCGGCTCACAACTGAGTCAAGGGATTTTTTATTTTTTTTCTTTTGAAAGCTGTGGGAATCGCGTTCGATAGGAATCTCTTTGATTCAACAGCGATTCTTTTTTGAAGGGCTTGTGACAGTCAAAAATGGCCTCCGGAGTCAATGGCCGCCTCTTAATTTTGTGTAAAATTCATCGTTGATATCTGCCTTCGATCCTGCCTAAATGGATTTCAACAAGGGGCGCGGATTTCACCTTAAACGGCTTCGGCAAACACCGTTACGTATGGCGGTGGAGGTGGTTTTGTCTCTTGTGACGGAGCGGTTCAGTTCCGTTTTTTCAAACAGTTGACGAGTAAGAACCGGAAGCGGCGACGCTTGCGGAACGAGGAAGCTTGTCTGTCCTTTGCGGCCCAAATCATTGGCGCGGCTGCGGGGAGGGGAGAAAAATTGACAGCCATTGGAGCGGTCAGTCGGAGTACGAGGGCCGATTGATGCTCCGGTTACAGACGCCGGGACGAAGACTGCTTTAAAGAGCGGTTTTTGCCACAGTGTTCCTGTAAAGCCCGCTGGCCGGGCGTGGCTGATGAACCGGTATGCGGCGCAGCTTGGGATAACGAGCGTGATCGTCATGCCATGGCGAAGAACCAAGGGCGGCAGTGATCTGCTCCCGCCCTATAAAGAGACTGTGGAAGGCGGCACTATATGCAGATACATACGAGGGCGACGGGTGCGTTGGAAAATGGGGACAATGCGCAGGCGTTCGGTGCGGTTTGCTTAGAAGCGGCGGGGGAAAAGGGCGACGTGGCGCAAAGTAATTTGTTCGAGCGCGTCAGCGCGCGCTTGAAGGCTCAGGTCGGACCCGATGTCTATGCCAGCTGGTTTGCGCGGCTCAAGCTTCATTCGGTATCGAAGAGCGTCGTTCGTCTCACGGTCCCGACGACATTTCTTAAGTCCTGGATCAACAATCGCTATCTCGATCTCATCACCAGCCTGTACCAGGCTGAGGATGCCGAGATTCTCAAAGTCGAAATTCTGGTGCGCACAGCGACCCGTCAGGGCACGAAGCCAAGCGCCGATGAACAGCAGCCGGCGGTGCCGGATCAGGCGGCTGTCGCACCGATCCGTCGTGCCGTCGCCCAGCCCGCTGGGCAAGTCGTTGCCCAGGCCGTGAGTGCGGCTGCGGCTGCGCGGCCTGCAACGGCGGGTACGCCGCTCTTCGGCTCTCCGCTCGATTCCCGCTTCACCTTCGACACCTTTGTCGAAGGCAGCTCGAACCGTGTCAGCCTGGCCGCTGCGAAGACCATCGCCGAAGCTGGCTCCGGCGCCGTGCGCTTCAACCCGCTCTTCGTCCATGCGACGGTCGGCCTCGGCAAGACGCATCTGCTGCAGGCGATCGCCAATGCGGCGGTACAGAACCCGCGCGGCCTGCGTGTCGTCTATCTGACGGCGGAATACTTCATGTGGCGCTTCGCAACCGCGATCCGCGACAATGACGCACTGACGCTGAAGGACTCGCTGCGCAATATCGACCTGCTCATCATCGACGACATGCAGTTCCTGCAGGGCAAGATGATCCAGCACGAGTTCTGCCACCTCTTGAACATGCTGCTCGACAGCGCCAAGCAGGTCGTCGTCGCTGCCGATCGCGCGCCTTGGGAGCTGGAATCGCTCGATCCGCGGGTGCGTTCGCGCCTACAGGGCGGTGTGGCGATCGAAGTCGAGGCGCCGGACTATGAGATGCGTCTTGAGATCCTCAAGCGCCGTCTCGATGCTGCCCGCCAGGACGATCCTTCGCTGGAGATCCCGGCTGAGCTTCTCTCGCATGTCGCCCGCAACGTGACTGCCAGCGGCCGCGAGCTGGAAGGAGCCTTCAACCAGCTCATCTTCCGTCGCTCCTTCGAGCCGAACCTGACGGTCGAGCGCGTCGACGAGCTGCTGGCGCATCTGGTCGGCTCCGGCGAACCGCGCCGCGTCCGCATCGAAGACATCCAGCGCATCGTTGCTCGCCACTATAATGTCTCGCGTCAGGAACTGGTCTCGAACCGTCGCACGCGCGTCATCGTCAAGCCGCGCCAGATCGCCATGTACCTGTCGAAGACGCTGACGCCGCGTTCCTTCCCGGAAATCGGCCGCCGCTTCGGTGGCCGCGATCATACGACTGTGCTGCATGCGGTGCGTAAGATCGAGGAACTGATCTCCGGTGACAGCAAGCTGTCGCACGAGATCGAGCTGCTGAAGCGCCTCATCAACGAGTAAGCTGAGCGTCAGCATTCATCACATCGTCCACGGCCGGCTTGATCGCCGGCCGTTCCTTTTTGCGCTCCAAGCGCTTAGGTCGGAGGCGTCGCGCGTGATACCTCGGAAAATAGCCAGGCGCGCAGCGCCGCGATCGCCGGCCGTTCCAATGCCCCGGGCGGATAGACGAGATGGTAGGCGAGAGCGCTCGCAAATCCGATCGGAAAGGGTGCGACGAGGCTGCCATCTGCCAGTTCCTGCTCCACGAAGGAGCGGCGCATCAAGGCGATGCCAAGGCCAGCCTTCATGGCGTGGTAGGCGCCCATGCCGTCGGTGAAGACCGGCCCATGCATGGCATCCACCCGCGTTGCCCCGACCGCCTTCAGCCAGAGCTCCCAGTCACGCCGGTAGACATCATGGATCAACGTCAGGGTGGCGAGATCGTCAACCGCAGGGGAGGGGCCGAGTGCGGCCGCCATCTCCGGCGTACAGACCGGAACATATTCGTCATCGAGAAATCTCTCGCTCGCCAGCCCCTCGTAGCCGCCGAGACCGTGGCGAATAGCGATATCGATCCCATCCCGCTGGAAATCCATCATGCGGTAGGAGGCGCTGATGCGTAGATCAATATCGGGGTGGGCCTCTTCGAAGCGCCGCAGCCGTGGCACCAGCCAGTGCGTGGCAAAGCCCGCCGTGCAGGTAAGGGTCAGCACCGTATCCTTGGCGCGCATGGCCAGCGCCGAAGTTGCTTCGCGGATAAGGCGGAATGCCGTTCGCATCGTCGCGAAATATTCAGCGCCTTCACTCGTCAGTGCCAGGCTGCGGGCTCGCCGCTCGAAAAGGCGTACGCCCAGCGCGCTTTCGAGATCGCGGATCTGCAGGCTGATGGCGCCCGGCGTCACGTGCAGCTCGTTTGCGGCCAGCGTCATGCTGAGATGCCGCGCGGAGGCTTCGAAGGCGCGCAGTGCCGAAAGGGATGGCAGTTGATCCATGATGATTGAGCTCAGCTAAACCATGATTTGAAAAAGACTCGTTTGCCAGAGGCTGGATATAGCGAGATTATTCCAGCAATGGCGATGGTTGGCAATCATGTCGCGGTTGGTCACCAATAAGTAAAACTCAATCAGCTGATGCTGGAGATGATCAGATGGCACAGAAATCCATGGGCGCGGTCGAATGGAGCATGCTGGTAGGGCTATCCATTCTGTGGGGCGGCTCCTTCCTGTTCAACGGCATTCTGGTGCGCGAACTGCCGCCCTTCACTATCGTCACCGCGCGCGTCGCGCTCGCCGCCATTGCCCTGCATGTCATCGTGCGCGCAACCGGGCATTCCATGCCGAAAGACGGCAAGGCCTGGCTTGCCTTCTTCGCCATGGGCTTCCTCAACAATGTCATCCCGTTCCTGCTGATCGTCTGGGGCCAGACACATATCGCCAGCGGGCTTGCCTCGATCCTCAACGCCACCACGCCGCTCTTCGCCGTCATCGTCGCCCATTTCCTGACGGAGGATGAGAAGATGACCGGCAACCGCCTGATCGGCGTCATCGTCGGCTTTATGGGCGTGGCCCTGATGATCGGCCCCTCGGTGCTGGCAAGCCTCGGTTCCAACGTGCTGGCGCAGCTTGCCGTACTGGGTGCCGCCTTCAGCTACTCGCTGGCTGGCATATTCGGCCGCCGTTTCCGCCGTATGGGGCTGGCGCCGATCATTCCCGCCGCCGGCCAGGTGACGGGCTCGGCGATAATGCTTCTGCCGATCGCGCTCTTCGTCGATCGCCCCTGGGCGCTGGCAATGCCGTCCACCGAGACCTGGCTGGCGCTCGCCGGCCTGGCCATCCTGTCGACCGCCATCGCCTATATGCTGTTCTTCCGCATCCTGGCGACGGCCGGCGCCACCAACCTGATGCTGGTGACTTTCCTGATCCCCGTCAGCGCAATCCTGCTCGGCGCGCTCATCCTCGGCGAAAGCCTGCAGCCGAAACATTTCATCGGCATGGCGCTGATCGCGGTCGGCCTTGCCGCAATCGATGGGCGCTTACTTGCCCGCCCCTTGAGGGGGAGGGTCGGCACGTAGTGCCGGGGTGGGATGATGTCGGCAAGAACCGGAACATCATCGCACACACGGGGATCACCCCCCGCTTTGCGGCGACCTCCCCTCAAGGGCAGGGGTATCGCCTATGGGGTGGATCGGCACCGGAAATTCCTTCTCCCCTTGGGGAGAAGGTGGCCCGAAGGGTCGGATGAGGGGGCTATCGATTTGAATTCATGGATTTTCGTAGTCTTGGCGGGCACCCCCTCATCCGCCTGACGGCCCCTTCTCCCCGAGGGGAGAAGGGGGTGGCCGCGATTTCAGCTCATATGCGATAGCCCTGCCCTCAAGGAGGGGATAGTCAGCAAGCGAGATCGGCGACGACCGAGTCGAGAACCAGCATTCCCGCCGGCGTGCAGCGCAAGCGGGAATTACCGATCCGTTCTATGAAACCGTGTTCCAGTAAAAACGCCTCGCGCTGCGGATCGGGATCGCGCCCGGACAGCTGCTGCCAGCGAGCGAGATCCACGCCCTCCCGCAGCCGCAGGCCCATTAGCAGCAATTCGTCGGCCTGTTCGTCGAAACCAAGCATTTCCTGGTCAATCATGCCGTGGCCGTCGCGCTCGACCATCTCGAGCCAGCTCTCCGGCTTGCGTTCGGTCGCCGTCGCCAGCTTCTGCGGGCCACGCGTCAGGCGGCCGTGGGCGCCGGGACCGATGCCGGCATAGTCGCCATAGCGCCAATAGGTGAGGTTGTGCCGGCTCTCGGCGCCGGGACGCGCGTGATTGGAAACCTCATAGGCCGGCATGCCCTCACGCTCGGTAATCTCCTGCGTCGCCTCATAGAGCAGCGCCGATTGATCGCCATCGGGCACGATCAGCTTGCCGGCCTTGTGCAGGCCATAGAAGGGCGTGCCTTCCTCGATCGTCAGCTGATAGAGCGAGAGATGATCGACCGCATAGGAGATCGCCTCTTTCAGCTCGCGTTCCCACTCCTCGACGGTCTGGTTCGGGCGAGCATAGATAAGGTCGAAGGACATGCGCGGAAAAATCTCGCGCGCCAGTCTGATCGCCTTCAGCGCATCCTCGACATTGTGCAGACGTCCGAGGAATTTCAGGTCGCGGTCGTTCAGCGCCTGCACGCCCATCGATACGCGATTGACCCCAGCGGCGCGGTAGCCTCGAAAGCGCTCTGCCTCGACGCTAGACGGATTGGCCTCCATGGTGATCTCGATGCCGTCAGGCACATGCCAGGTCTTGGCAATGCCATCGAGGATCGCGCCCACCGTCTCGGGCTTCATCAGCGACGGCGTGCCGCCGCCGAGGAAGACGCTGGTCACGGTTTTAGGGCCGCTGATCATCCGCATTGTCGCCATTTCCTTCAAAAAGGCGGCAGCAAAACGCTCCTGATCGACTGGCTGATGGCGGACATGGCTGTTGAAATCGCAGTAGGGACACTTTGCCGCGCAAAAGGGCCAATGCACATAGACGCCGAAACCGGGTTCGCCGGTATCGGGCAGCAATTGCGCCCCGCGCATCAGATCCTCGGTATCAACGACTTCCACGGGGTTAGCTTACGCCTCCAGGCAGGTTTCGACAAAGATCTTGAAGGCGCGGGCGCGATGCGAGAGCGCCTGCTCGTCGCCGGGCTTCCAGCCATGCTTCTGCTCGGCACTCATTTCGCCGAATGTGGTCTCGTATCCCTTGGGCTGGAAGACCGGGTCGTAGCCGAAGCCCTGGGTGCCGCGCGGCGGCCAGACGACGGTGCCTTCTACTTCGCCGCGGAAAAGCTCGGTATGCCCGTCCGGCCAGGCGAGGCAGAGCACGCTGACGAAGCGAGCCGTGCGGCTCTCCGGCGCGGTGGCACCGGCCTTTTCCAGGGCGGTCTCTACCTTCTGCATCGCCATGGCAAAATCGCGCGTGCCGTCAGCCGTTTCGGCCCAATTGGCGGTATAGACGCCGGGATCGCCGCCGAGCGCATCGATCACCAGGCCGGAATCGTCCGAGAGTGCCGGCAGGCCGGAGGCGTTGGCGGAGGCGAGCGCCTTGATCGCAGCATTTTCCTCGAAAGTCGTGCCCGTCTCGTCCGGCTCGATGAAGTTCAGATCGGCGGCGGACTTGGCGGTAAAGCCGAGCGGGCCGATCAGATCGCGGATTTCCTGGATCTTGCCGGCATTGTGGCTGGCGACGACAATGGTCTTGGTGTCGAGCTTGCGCATGTGCTGTCCTGTCATAGGCCCCAGATGCGGGGTTCGGCGCATTCCAGGCTGTTGCCGGCCGGATCGCGGAAATAGATCGAACGGCCGCCATTCGGCCAGTGAAAATCGGCTTCGATATCGACACCGGCCGCCTTCAGCCTTTCGGCCATGGCCTCGATATCATTGCCATCGACGCGGAAGCAGACGTGACCATGCCCCTTGGTCCCATGCGGCGGCACGGGCAGGGAACCCGGCTCATGCGCCTTGACCGTTTCTTCGCTGTTGAAGATCAGCAATACGCCCGGTCCGCAGCGATAGAAGACATGACGGTTGCCGCCGCGCGAGATCTTCTGCAATCCGAGTATGCCGCCATAGAAGGCCTCGGCTGCATCGAGATCGTCCGCATAGAGTGCGGTTTCAAGGACGCCTGCGGGGGCCGGGTCAGCCATTCAAAATATCCTCAGGCGATAGCCTGCTTCTGCAGCTCCACCAGTTCGGCAATGCCGTTCTTGGCCAGATGCATCAGCGTGGCGAATTCCTCTTCGCTGAAGGGCGCGCCTTCAGCCGTTCCCTGGATCTCGACGATGCCGCCTTTGCCCGTCATGACGAAATTGGCGTCGGTCTCGGCCGAGGAATCTTCAAGATAGTCGAGATCGATGACAGGCTGACCGGCGAAGATGCCGCAGGAGATAGCGGCGATGTGATCCTTCAGCACGCGCTCGACCTTCACCATGTTGCGGCTTTCCATCCACTTCAGGCAGTCGTAAAGCGCGATCCAGCCGCCAGTGATCGACGCCGTGCGCGTGCCGCCATCCGCCTGGATGACGTCGCAGTCGACGGTGATCTGGCGCTCGCCGAGCTCCTTGAGATCGACGACAGCGCGCAGCGACCGGCCGATGAGGCGCTGGATTTCCTGTGTGCGGCCGCCCTGCTTGCCGGCAGCGGCTTCGCGCTTCATGCGCTCGCCGGTCGCGCGCGGCAGCATGCCGTATTCGGCCGTGACCCAGCCCTTGCCGCTGTTGCGCAGCCATGGCGGCGTCTTGTCTTCCAGGCTTGCCGTGCAGAGCACATGCGTATCGCCGAATTTCACCAGGCAGGAGCCTTCCGCATGCTTGGAAAAATTGCGCTCGAATGACACCTTGCGCATCTGGTCGGTTTTTCTGCCTGAAGGCCGCATTCCACTCTCCTGAATGTTCGTTGACCGCTTCTACGACCCACAGGCCGCTTTTGCAAAGGAAAAGCAGGCTGCAAAGCCCCTCGGCAGCCTTGGCGACATTTTTCCCTTTTGCCATTGCTAACTGAATGATTATATTTTGCCTAAGGCTCAACGGAATGGATCTGACAGCGAAATGGTATTCACGACATCGTCGGTCTCGGATGTCATTGCTGCACTGGACGAACGCTCCAAGGAAATCTTCCGTCGCATCGTCGAAGGCTATCTTGAAAACGGTGAGCCGCTGGGTTCGCGCAACCTCTCGCGGCTATTGCCCATGTCGCTGTCGCCGGCTTCCGTGCGCAATGTCATGAGCGATCTGGAAGAGCTGGGGCTCATCTATTCGCCGCATGTCAGCGCCGGGCGATTGCCGACCCAGGTGGGGCTGCGCTTCTTCGTCGATGCCTTTATGCAGGTCGGCGATCTCTCTGCCGAGGACCGCGCCAGTATCGACCGGCAGGTGCGCGGCAGCAATCGCGATCAGCCGGTGGAATCGATGATGTCGGAGGCAAGCCGGGTGCTGTCGGGCATTTCGCGCGGCGCCGGTCTCGTCATCACCTCCAAGAGCGATCCCGTTCTCAAGCATGTGGAATTCATCCGGCTGGAGCCGACCAAGGCGCTCGCCGTGCTCGTCGGCGAGCACGATCAGGTCGAAAACCGCATCATCGAACTACCGGCCGGGACGACCTCGTCGCAGCTCATGGAAGCTGCCAACTTCCTCAACGCCCATATGACCGGCCAGACGATGCCGGAGTTGCGGCGGCAGTTGCAGAGCCTCAAGGAAAGCGTGCGCCAGGAGCTGGACAGCCTGTCGCATCAACTGGTAGAGCGCGGCATCGCCGTCTGGTCCGGCGGCGAAGACGACGGCAAGCCGACGCAGCTCATCGTGCGCGGCCATTCCAACCTGCTTGCCGAAATCGGTGGTGCGGAGGATCTGGATCGTCTGCGCCTGCTTTTTGACGATCTCGAGAAGAAGGACAGCCTGATCGAGATTCTCAATCTCGCCGAAAGCGGACCGGGTGTGCGCATCTTCATCGGCTCGGAAAACAAGCTCTTCTCGCTGTCCGGCTCTTCGTTGATCGTTGCGCCCTATCGCGATGATGATGATCGCATCGTCGGTGCTGTCGGCGTTATCGGCCCGACGCGGCTGAACTACGCCCGCATCGTGCCAATGGTCGATTATACCGCGCAACTGATCTCCAGACTGTCGCGGCCTGGAATGTGAGAAAAGCGATCTGACGATAACCGTCAATCGGGAAGCAAAGTTCCCGATCCGCCCATTTCGGCTGGTAAATCCTTCTGCTTCGGCAGCCCGTCCTTCAGATGCAGCACCGTCGTCTCGTAGTTGACATGCACGCCCGGCTGAAAATCGAGGCCGGGAAGGACGGCCGCGTAGACATCGGTCACGCCCCACGGCGGATGTTCCGTCAGAAGATGGCCGCCGCAGACCGTACACCACTTGCGCACGCTCTTCTCGGTCTTCTGGTAGCTGCCGATTTTGTCCGTGCCTTTGGTGACGTGCACGGCTTCCGGCGGCCAGAGCGAGAAGGCATTGACCGGCCCTGCCGACCATTCCCGGCAGGAGTCACAATGACAGTAACCCATCGCCATTGGCTCGCCATCGACTGCGATTTCCACCGCGCCACAGAAACACTTGCCTGAAAGGGATTTGCCATTAGACATTGATGTCACCCCCGCTGTGCTGAGATGCCTTTCAGAATACCACCGGCGAGGAGGGCTGAACAGTCGATGTCACAAGCGGCAGCCATGAGCAGGGAGAGGTATTACCGCCGTCGCAAAGCCGCAAATTGGCTGTTCTTCTCGACAAAGCCTTGATTTTTTCCGGCCAAACCTCGATATCGGGCACATCCAAAGACCAAGCAATTCGGAGACCGTCATGACCGACGAAACAACAAAAACCGGACCTGACGCCACGGCGGCTGACACGTCAGCGGATTTCGCGCAGGATGCAGCGGAAACCATTGATGCGGCTGAGCCGTCGCAGCCAGATCCGGTTGAGCTGCTGAAGGCCGAGAACGGCGAACTGCGTGATCGCTACCTTCGCCTCGCTGCCGAGATGGACAACCTCCGTCGCCGCACCGAGCGCGATGTGAAGGACGCAAAGTCCTATTCCGTGGCAAGCTTCGCCCGCGACATGCTCTCGGTGGCAGACAATCTGCGCCGCACGCTGGATGCCATTCCTGCTGAAGCACGCGCCGGTGCCGATGTCGGCCTTAAGACGCTGATCGAAGGTGTCGAGATGACCGAGCGTTCGATGCTGTCGGCTCTCGAGCGTCACGGCGTGCGCCAGCTCGAACCGATCGGACAGAAGTTCGACCCCAATTTCCACCAGGCCATGTTCGAAGTGCCCAATCCTGAGGTGCCGAACAACACGGTCGTTCAGGTCGTGCAGGCAGGTTTCGCCATCGGCGACCGCGTTCTGCGCCCGGCCATGGTCGGCGTTGCCAAGGGCGGCCCGAAGATCGTGGAAAATGCCGAGCAGGGCGCCAACAGCCCCCTGGACGAGAAAGACGCCTGATCCTCTTTCGGGCAACGCCAATAAAAGAAGAGAGCCGGACGATCTCGGATCATCCGGCTCTTATTTTTGCCTTGGTCCGGTGCAATTCAAGCGGTTAGGCAGCGTTGGATGCCTGCTCCTCGTTGAGGAAGGCGTAGATGGCTGAGGCGGAATCGGTGGCGCGGAGCTTGGCGACGAGATCCTGGTCGCGCAGGACGCGGGCGATGCGCGAGAGCGCCTTCAGGTGGTCTGCACCGGCACCTTCGGGTGCGAGCAGCAGGAAGACGAGATCGACGGGCTGGTCGTCCAGAGCCTCGAAATCGACAGGCGCTTCAAGGCGCGCGAAAATGCCGGCGATGGACTTGATGCTGGCAAGCTTGCCGTGCGGAATGGCGATGCCGTTTCCGACGCCGGTGGAGCCCAGGCGTTCGCGCTGCAGCACGACGTCGAAGATTTCGCGCTCGGGCAGTCCGGTGAGCTTGGAGGCTTTGGCGGCCAGCTCCTGAAGCAGTTGTTTTTTGGAATTTGCCTTCAAGGCGGGGATGATCGCATCTTGCTGTAGCAAATCTGCCAATGCCATTCTCTTTATCCTTCGTGTCGCCGAGAACCGATGACGGGCAAGCGGCGGCCAGCTGCGATGATGCGCAGCCGCCGCTTATCTTCTATTCTCAGCCTTTGATATTGGCTGCGTCGATCCAGCCAATGTTGCCGTCCTGACGGCGGTAGACGATGTTCAAGTGTTCGTTGCCGGGGCTGCGGAAGAGCAGCAGCGGCTCGTCGGTCATATCGAGCGCCATCACGGCGGTCGCCACGGACATGGTCTTCAATTGTTTCGTGCTCTCTGCGACGATCGCCGGCGCGAAGTCGGCAGGAATCTCCTCGTCGTCATCGGGAACGCCGTCCATGACGGTATAGGCAACTTCCGCCTGACCGTTCACATGGTTGCCAGCCTGATGGTCCTTGAGTTTGCGTTTGTAACGGCGCAGGCGCTTTTCGATGCGCTCGGACGCAGCGTCGAAAGCAAGCTGCGGGTCCATGGCTTCGCCGGCAGCATGCAACACGACACCGCTATCGAGGTGAAGCTTGCAATCGGCCGCGAAGCGCGAGCTGGACTTGTGTACAGTTACCTGACCTGAATACCCCCCGTCGAAGTATTTGGTCACGGCCATACCGATCTGGTCCTCAATCCGCTGACGGAAGGAGTCGCCAATTTCCATATGTTTACCGGAGACACGCACACTCATGGAGTTTCCCTTCTTGTAGTGGTTATTGCGCGTATCAGTTTACGCCAAGCCTCAAGCTCATCCAAGCACTTCACGCAGTCAAAGGCAAATTGCGTATATCGACCGCCTTTTGGATGGTGGGGATAAGTTTCATGGTCGTGCTGTCCTGCAGCGATTGCGGCGGGCTTCTAGCCCTGCCTCATACGAAAGTCAACTGCATCTTAACGGACCGTTAGGAGTTTAGCATCCTGTGGTTGAAGGGCGCCGGCCGTCAGAAACCAGAAACTTTGGCTAGAGCCCGCTTCTCCCGGCGCCGTTGCACCGAAGAGGGGATGTTCATGGCTTCGCGGTACTTTGCAACCGTGCGGCGAGCTAACTCTATCCCGCCCTTCTTCAGCGTATCGACGATATCGTCGTCGGAGAGGACCGCATCCGGGCTCTCGCTGTTGATCAGCAGGCGGATCTTATGGCGAACGGCCTCGGCGGAATGGCTGTCTCCACCCTCGACGGCGCCAATCGAAACCGTGAAGAAATATTTGAGCTCGAACAGCCCGCGCGGCGTCAGCATATACTTGTTCGAGGTCACGCGGCTAACCGTCGATTCATGCATTTTGATGGCGTCCGCCACGGTTTTCAGATTAAGCGGCCGCAGATGGTCGACGCCATGCAGCAGGAATGCGTCCTGTTGCCGCACGATCTCGCTTGCCACCTTCATGATCGTCTTGGCGCGCTGGTCCAGGCTGCGGGTCAGCCAATTGGCGTTCTGCAGGCATTCCGACAGGAAGGCATGGTCCTGGCTGGTCTTGGAAACGGAGGCGAAATAGGACTGGCTCACCAATACCCGCGGCAGCGCATCGGGGTTGAGTTCTACTAGCCAGCTCCCGTCCGCGGCGGGTCGCACGACGATATCGGGCATGATCGCCTCCGATATCTCTGTCTCGAAGCCGCTGCCGGGCTTGGGGTTGAGCTGGCGGATTTCCGCCATCATGTCGAGCAGGTCTTCCTCATCGACGCCGCAGAGCCGCTTCAGCGTGGCGAAATCGCGGCGGGCAAGCAGCTCGAGATTTTCGATCAGCCGCTCCATGGCGGGATCGAAGCGATCCTTCTGTCGGAGCTGGATTGCCAGGCATTCGCTGAGGGAGCGGGCAAAGACGCCCGGCGGATCGAGTTGCTGTAGGGCCTCCAGCACGCGCTCGACGTCGGCAAGCGTCGCACCGAGGCGTTCGGCCGTCTCACCGAGTTCACCGCGCAGATAGCCACAGTCGTCGAGCTGGTCGACGAGATGCTGGGCGATCAGCCGGTCGCCCATGGCGGGAAGCGAGAAGGGGATTTGCTCGTTGAGGTGATCGCGCAGCGACACCTGGCCTGCGACGAAATCGTCCAGATCGTAGCCTTCGCCGGCCTCGCCGCCAGGCATGGATTTCCACTGGCTGAGCAGCTCCGGCGCATCGGCGCGCTGCGGGTTGCCGTCATCGGGAAAGACGTCGCGGAAATTGGTGTCGAGCTCGTCGCTCAGCCGGTTGGCGTTGCCAGTATTATCGCTCTCGTACCAATCGCTCGCCAGATCGCCGGCATTGCGTTCGGAACCATCCTCGCCATGGGCTTCTTCCATGGTCTCGAAGCGTTCGTCCTTGGCCTCGCGATCGCCGCCCCTGCCTATATCCTCGTCATTTGACGCAAATTCCAGCAGCGGATTCTTTTCGACTTCCTGCGCGATGAATTGCGTAAGCTCGAAATGGGTCATCTGCAGCAACTGGATGGATTGCATCAGTTGCGGTGTCATCACCAGGCTCTGGCTTTGGCGCAGGAAAAGATTGGCCGATAGTGCCATAGCGGACGCGGGACTCCCCTTGAACTCCTCGGGAATCCGCGCCTTTATCACTAAAATTCTCGCGAAATTCCAACTGGCCCAAAAATTGCTTTTTTATTGGATTTGGTCAAGTGGAACTGTGGAGCGGAAGTAAATTTCCGGCGCGCGGCTGCTTTCGATAATATTAGCAGATCAAGCGGTGTAATTTCAGCCTATCACAGGCTGAAATTGTCACCCAGATACAGCTTGCGTACTTCGGGATTGCTGACGATATCGTTTGCCCTGCCGTGAGTGAGCACCTCGCCGGCATGGATGATGTAGGCGCGGTCGATCAGGCCGAGTGTCTCGCGGACATTGTGGTCCGTGATCAAGACGCCGATCCCGCGTGCCGTCAGGTGATGCACGAGGTTCTGAATGTCGGCGACCGAAATCGGGTCGACACCGGCAAAAGGTTCGTCGAGCAGCATGAAGGTCGGATCCGTCGCCAGCGCGCGGGCGATTTCCAGGCGTCGCCGCTCGCCGCCCGAAAGCGCGATCGCCGGCACGCTGCGCAGATTGCGAATGTGGAACTCCTCCAGCAATTCGTCGATCTTGCGCTCCCGCTTCGTCTTGTCCCTTTCGTGGACTTCGAGCACGGCGCGGATGTTTTCTTCCACGGTCAGGCCGCGGAAGATCGAGGCCTCCTGCGGCAGGTAGCCGACGCCGAGCCGCGCACGGCGGTACATCGGCATCGACGTGACGTTGTTGCCGTCGATCTCGATCGTGCCTTCATCGACCGGCACCAGCCCGGTGATCATGTAGAAACAGGTCGTCTTGCCGGCGCCGTTCGGCCCGAGCAGTCCGACTGCCTCGCCGCGACGCACCACCAACGAAACACCGTTGACGACACGTCGCGTCCGGTAGGTCTTGGTGAGGCCACGGGCGATCAGCGTGCCCTTATAGCGTGCCTTGTCCGCGGTCGGTGCGCTGGATGCCGCAGAAGACGGCCCGGGCACGCCGGGCAGGGTGGAAGTGGTCGATGTCGTCACGAGGGGGCCGGTATCAGTTTTTCTTTTGTTGTTGTTGCTGCACTTGCTGCGACTTCGGATCGAGCTGAATCTGGACGCGACCGCCACAGGAATCCAGCTGCGCTTCACCCGTCGCCATATGCACGGTGAGCTGGCAGCCAGTAAAAACATTCGGTCCGTCGGTCAGAACCACCTTCTTGCC
The DNA here is from genome assembly GCF_030182565.1 of Rhizobium centroccidentale. Classification (NCBI taxonomy): domain Bacteria; kingdom Pseudomonadati; phylum Pseudomonadota; class Alphaproteobacteria; order Hyphomicrobiales; family Rhizobiaceae; genus Rhizobium; species Rhizobium centroccidentale. The sequence goes on from NZ_JAQJCG010000017.1 coordinate 94,230, forward strand.
CTTGAGGATCGCAAGCTGGTTGGCCATGTCGAAGGAGCCGTCCTCCGCCGTCGCCGTCTGCGTCCCGGAAACGAGGTAGACCTTGTCGGTGACCAGAATGTGGTCGATGTTGGCATCGCCCGACACGAGCGACTGGTTCTGCTCCTTGGCAGCCTTGGCGACCGGATTGTCGGGCTGCTTGGCATCCCCTGCCTGCTTCTTCTTGTAGAAGACCGTCATCTTGCCGGCCTGCATGGTCGTGGTGCCCTGGACCACCTTGACGTTGCCGGTAAAGACGGCCTGGCTTTCCTGATCATGGATCTCGAGCTTGTCGCTTTCGATCTGGATCGGCTGATCCTTGGAGAGGGCCAGACCCGGCATCGAGCTGGTCGTCGACTGCGCGCCGGCGTTCCCGGCTGCAAAGAAGGCGACTGCGCCAAAAGCGCAGAAAAGGCCGGCCTTGCGCAAGCCGGAATTGAAAATTGAATTAGGCCAATACTTTATCATGAACCGCCCGGCTTCTGTTGGCTATCTGAATTATGGAGAGCGGCAGGTTCGATGTTCATCCGAACCTGCCCGTCGAATTCGATTACGCTTCCCTTATCCGTCATCTTGAGCGAACGCGCAACAACCGACATACCACCGCGGGTGATGGCAACCTCGTCCTGGCTGGAAAGGTCACCCTTCTTCACATCCAGGAAGGCAGTCTTGAATTCGGCGTGCAGCCCATTGTCCATCAGGATGGTAAAGGGTTCGGTCAGCTTCAGTGTATCGGCCTGGCGGTCGAAATCCGCGCTCGCGGCCGTAACATGGGCGATCACGTCGGTATTGACCGGCATGGATGCCTTGATGGTCTTGAGCGTGATCATGTTGGGATTCTTGATATCCTGAAGCGCTTTTTCGGCAAGCAGCGAGTAGTTGATACCGTCCTTGTTGCGGCCGGCAATGGCGGGGCGTTCCATGACGACCTTGCCATCCTCGATCTTGGCGCCCTCGATCTGGATATTTGCCGGCAGATAGGCGCGGATGACAGAGACCGCAATGAAGAGGAGCGAAATGATGACGGCGGCAAGCGGCAGCAGCACCCTGAGCCGCTTTACGCGGTTAGAGTGGAAAATCGCGTCTTTATACGCGTTCCGTTCCGGCACCGAGCGTATTGCCTCGCCGGGGGACTCGATCGTGTTGAGCATGCAACAGGTCCGTCTTCTATGATCCGGAGAACCGCATTCACGCTATGCGAGGCTGTGCCAAAAAGCCTATCGGATCGTTTCGCATTATTGCACTGGCTTGCCAATATGGATTTTTTCCTGCTGTGGGCGAATTTTAGCAGAAAAATATGCCATAGGCCGGTTTCATCAGCTCGGGCGATGTCCTATCTGATGAACGACAGAGCGACGTCCCGCCGACGACATCGAAAACGGGAAACGCTTTTCTCTAAGGATTGTGCCCGTTTCAAGGTGTCATACATCCGGTTTGTAGCGCTTTCAATTTGTTGCAGGGAGAAATAAGGCGTGATGGACAGTTCTGCAATCGCGGATCGGCGACAATTGCGCCGCAAGCTCGGTTTCTGGCGCATTGTTGCCGTTTTGCTCCTTGTGGCATTGGGCTTTGCGTTTTATCGCTTCGTCTCCGCCGATCTACCGGATGCGCGCGGTCCGCAGATCGCCCGCGTCAAGATTTCCGGGCTCATCCAGGACGATACGGAGCTGCTGGAGCGGCTGAAGAAGATCCGCGACAATGACCAGGTCAAAGCGTTGATCGTCTCGATCTCGTCGACGGGCGGAACGACCTATGGCGGCGAGCGCATCTTCAAGGCGATCCGCGCCGTGGCCGCCAAGAAGCCGGTCGTATCGGACATCCGCACCGTCGCTGCCTCGGCCGGCTACATGATCGCGACAGCCGGCGACGATATCGTTGCGGGCGATACCTCCATTACCGGGTCGATCGGCGTCATCTTCCAGTATCCGCAGGTCAAGGACCTGCTCGACAAGGTCGGCGTTTCGCTGGACGAGATCAAGTCGGCGCCATTGAAGGCCGAACCCTCGCCGTTCCATCCCGCAAGCGAAGACGCCAAGAACATGATCCGCAGCATGGTCATGGACAGCTATGGCTGGTTCGTCGATCTGGTGGCGGAGCGTCGCAAGCTTTCGCGCGACGAGGTGCTGAAGCTTGCCGACGGCAGCATTTTCACCGGCCGTCAGGCGCTGCAGAACAAGCTGATCGACACGCTCGGCGGCGAGGATGAAATCCTTGCCTATCTCGAAACACGCAAGGTCAAAAAGGACCTGCCGATCGTCGATTGGAAGCCGGAAGACAAAACTTCATCCTTCTTTTGGCCGGGTGCCGCTTCCTGGTTGCTAAATCGTCTCGGTTATGATGATTTTATTAAAGGAGAGAGTCTCCAGAAAATCATGACCGATAAGTTGTTTCTTGACGGCCTGCTTTCTGTTTGGCAGGGTGCAGCCAATTGATAAATCAATGATTTAAGGGGATAGCTGTGATCAAGTCGGAACTGGTGCAGATTGTTGCCGCCCGCAACCCGCATCTCTATCACCGCGATGTCGAAAATATCGTCAATGCTGTCTTGGATGAGATCACCGATGCACTCGCTGCGGGAAACCGGGTTGAGCTTCGCGGTTTCGGCGCTTTTTCCGTCAAGAACCGGCCTTCGCGCTCTGGTCGCAACCCGCGCACGGGGGATACGGTCTTCGTCGAAGAAAAATGGGTTCCCTTCTTCAAGACGGGCAAGGAATTGCGCGAGCGCCTGAATCCCGGCGCCGGCGACGACGAGGAAGACGACAACTGATCGGGCCATTCCGGCCGAGTTTCCCCCGATGCGCCGACGGAAATAGTCGTCGGACATGATTGTGCCGCGACGCGGTGGCACTTGAATTCAGCCGCCTCTTTTCTATTCTGCGGCTGAAGGCGGCTTGGGTGCGTGGCACTCATGGCCGCGGACAAAGGAGCTGCGCGATGGCCAAAAAGATTGTCAATCTGCTGATATTGCTGCCTCTCGGCATCATTCTCATCATATTTTGCGTTGCCAATAGGCAATCCGTGACATTGGCCCTCAATCCGTTCCGACCGGAAGATCAGGTGCTGTCGCTGAATGCGCCCCTGTTCGTTTTGCTGTTTGTAGCGCTGATCCTCGGTATGATCGTCGGGGCCGCGGTCACTTGGTTCAATCAGGGAAAACATCGCAAACGTGCCCGCAATCAATCGCGGGAAGCGGTGCGCTGGCAGGCCGAAGCCGATAAGCATCGCACGCGCGCCGAAGAAATCGCCGGGCAGCTGCCATCAAAGTGACGTGAGGTCGGCGAGCCGCATCTCTTTATAATCGCCCTCCGGCGAGGCGCCGTCGCCGATGATCTCGAAGCCGAGTTCCCTATAGAAGGCCATGGCGCGGATGTTTTTGACCAGGCATTTCAGCCGATAGCGGCGCCGAGGCCAATCCGGCAGGCTGGTAAGCAGTGCCTTGCCGGCACCGCGGCCCTGGAAGGCCGGCAGCACATAAAGCATATGGATGAAGTCATCCGGCTCCCAGATCGCGGCAAAGCCGACAATCGCACCATGCTCGTCCTCGCAGACGAACAGGCGTTCGCCATTGGTATGAATGGCGAAATCCTCGAGGGTGAAATGGCCTGGATCGACCCATAGGAACGTTTCGCGACGGACGCGGAGATAGATCTCCGCAAGCTGCTGCATATCCTGTTCGCGTGCAGGCCGAATGGCCCAGGTCTCGAATTTCGATGTCATGATCGACTATATGGGGCGGAAATATTCCCCCGGCAATCAGGCGTTTGCCTGGCCGTTGATGGCAGCGGTGAAATCGGCGAAAAACTGCTGCGCCAGCTTTTTGGCGCTGGAATCGACCAGGCGGGAGCCGAGCTGCGCAATCTTGCCGCCGACCTGCGCCTTCGCCTCATATTGCAGGATCGTTTCGTTGCCGTCTTCCTTCAATATGACGTCCGCGCCGCCCTTGGCAAAGCCGGCAATGCCGCCCTTTCCTTCGCCCGAGATCGTATAGCTTTCCGGCGCATTGATGTTGGAAAGCTTGACCTCGCCATTGAAGGAAGCCGAAACCGGGCCGATCTTCAGCTTTACGGTCGCGGTCAGTTCCGTCGGTGAGACCTTTTCCAGGCTTTGGCAGCCCGGAATACATTGCTTGAGGATCTCCGGATCGTTCAGCGCCGCCCATACGGCGTCCCTGGGTGCTGCGATCCGCTCCTCGCCGGTCATGTCCATGCGCAATCCTCCCAATGTGACATTTTGTGCATGGATCATCGCAGATCGGAAAGCGCTTTGCCAAGTGGCGGCCAGATGCTATTTGCACGCACATATCAATTTTGAGACAAGCATGGTGAAACATAGGGAAAGCCGGCCCGGCCAGAAAAGTGCGGGCGGTCTCGGGGCAAAACCCCGGCGTGATATGCCCGGCAAGCCGTCGGCAAAGCCCGCGCATGCTTCAAGGCCAGCCAAGCCTTTGCGTGATGCCAAGCCTCCGCGCGATCATGGCGAGCGTGTTGCCGAGCCGCGTGCTGCAGGACCTGCCGCCGCCGCGCCCGAACGCCCGCTGATCGCCCGAACCGGTGAGCGTCCGCCGGAGCGTGTGCCCGTGATCCTCGAGTCGCTCGGTGCCGGCGATTTCCACCTGATCGACAGCGGTAACGGCCTCAAGCTCGAGCAGTATGGACCGTATCGCATCGTTCGGCCCGAAGCACAGGCGCTATGGCCGCCGTCGCTCGCCGCGCATGTCTGGGACAATGCCGATGCCATCTTCACCGGCGATACCGATGAGGACGGCATGGGCCGCTGGCGCTTTCCGCGCGAAGCGCTCGGCGAGACCTGGCCGCTGCAATTGCTCGGCGTCGATTTCCTCGGCCGCTTCACCGCCTTCCGGCATGTCGGGGTCTTTCCGGAGCAGATCGTGCACTGGGCCTGGATGAAGGAGCAGATCGAGGCGGCGAAACGGCCGTTGAAGGTCCTGAACCTCTTCGGTTATACCGGCGTGGCGTCGCTGGTGGCGGCAGCAGCCGGCGCAGAAGTGACGCATGTCGACGCCTCGAAGAAGGCGATCGGCTGGGCGCGCGAAAACCAGGCTTTGGGCCGCATGGAAAAACTGCCGATCCGCTGGATCTGCGAGGATGCGATGAAGTTCATCCTCCGTGAAGAGCGGCGCGGCAACAAATACGACATCATCCTCACCGACCCGCCGAAATTCGGCCGTGGCCCGAACGGCGAGGTCTGGCACCTGTTCGAGCATCTGCCGCTGATGCTCGATATTTGCCGCGAAATCCTGTCGCCGAAAGCGCTCGGCCTCGTGCTGACGGCCTATTCGATCCGCGCCAGCTTCTATTCGATCCATGAGCTGATGCGCGAGACCATGCGCGGCGCCGGCGGCGTGGTCGAATCCGGCGAACTCGTGATCCGCGAAGCCGGCCTTGATGGCCGCACGCCGGGCAGGGCGCTTTCCACCTCTCTCTTCAGCCGCTGGGTGCCGAAATGAACCAGGATTTCCGCAATGACGGCCCACGCAAGGTCGGACAGGTCAAGGAGGTCACCTCGCTTGCCAATCCGATCGTCAAGGACATCAAGGCGCTGACGGTCAAGAAATCCCGTGAGGAAAGCGGCGCCTTCCTGGCGGAGGGCCTGAAGCTCGTCATCGACGCGCTCGAACTCGGCTGGACGATCCGCACGCTTGTTTATGCCAAGGCCGCCAAGGGCAAGCCTCTCGTCGAACAGGTGGCCGCCAAGACGGTCGCGGCCGGCGGGCTGGTCCTGGAGGTCAGCGAAAAGGTCATCGGCTCCATCACCCGCCGCGACAATCCGCAGATGGTGGTCGGCGTCTTCGAGCAGCGCTGGCGACAGCTTCGCGACGTCAAGCCGAAGACGGGCGAAACATGGGTGGCGCTCGACCGGGTGCGCGATCCCGGCAATCTCGGCACCATCATCCGCACCGCCGATGCGGCCGGCGCTTCCGGCGTCATCCTCGTCGGTGAGACGACCGATCCCTTTTCGCTGGAAACCGTACGCGCCACCATGGGCTCGGTCTTTGCCGTACCCGTCGTCAAAGCGACGCCGGAGGAGTTTCTGGCCTGGAAGAAGAAGGCTGAGGTTTCCGTTGTTGCCACCCATCTGGCTGGCGCGGTGGACTATCGCACCATCGATTACAAAAAGAAGCCCGTCGTCATCCTAATGGGCAACGAGCAGTCCGGCTTGCCGGATGCCCTGGCGAAAGAGGCCGATGCGCTCGCCCGCATCCCGCAGGCCGGCCGCGCCGACAGCCTCAATCTGGCGGTCGCGACGGCAGTCATGCTGTTCGAAGCCCGCCGCCATATCCTGACCTTGAGCGAGACCCGATGACCGAGAGCGAGACCCACGAACAGCGGACTGCAAAGCCGGCCCTGTTTTCACGGCCCCTGCCGATACTGATTTTTATCGTCGTTGCAGTCATACTCGACCAGGCCATCAAGATCATGGTCGACAACTGGCTGCCGCTGCAGGAGATGGTGCCGGTCATTCCGATGCTGGCGCTCTATCGCACCTATAATCTCGGCGTGGCCTTCTCGATGCTCTCGGGCATGGACGGCTGGTTCATCGTCGGGATGCGCCTCGTTATCGTCGCCTTCGTGCTGTGGCTCTGGCGGCGCACGCCCGATCATCGCTGGCTCGCGCATACGGGCTTTGCCCTGATCATTGCCGGCGCACTCGGCAATCTGCTCGACCGCTTTCTCTACGGTCATGTGATCGATTATATTCTGTTCCATACGCAGACATGGTCTTTCGCCGTTTTCAATCTTGCCGACAGTTTCATCACCGTCGGTGCGGGCTGCGTCATTCTCGACGAGCTTCTCATGCCGAAAAAGGCAAAAGCTTAAAATTCTAGCGAATCCCTGAAGGCATCGGGAAGAATGCCCATGTTAGCCAGACTGCATGAGCACTCTGGCAGATTTGCAGGAAAAGCTTGCAGCGGCGGCAGTTCACGACCAAACGGGACCGATCGAAGGGCCGGTCGCCGACGGATCGTCGCTTGCAAAATCGACCGTGCCGCGTGAGGCAGGCCAGCACACGGCGCTGCCTGCGCAAGCCTGGTGGCTGCAAAGCCATTGGCTGAATGGCGGCGGTCTTGTGGCTGGGGTCGCTTTTCTTGCGATCGGCTTTGCCGGAGGTCCTCTGCTGCTTGTAGGCTTTCTTGGCCTCGCTGCCCTTGCGCTCGCAGCCGTCGGCATCGGCAAAACCCGGGGCGCTGCGCGCGAGCCAGAGATTGTCGCCGCCGATTTCAGCGAGAGCGATCACGATCGCCTATGGGAGCACAAGGAAAGCACCAGCCTCCTTGCCACCGTCCATGATGCGCTTGGCGACATCGCGGTCACGCGCAGCATCGACCGCCGGATTCTGCATGCCAACGCCACCTTCAGCAGATTGACCGGCAGGTCGCACCCCGAGGGCCTGACGCTGGAGGAGGCTGGCCTCGTATTCCGCGCCGTCACCGATGCGAAACATCAGGACGCGGAAATTGCGACACCCGAGGGCCGGCGCATCTTCGCCTGGCATGATGTCATGTTCCGCGATGCGGCGACCGGGCAATTACGCATACAGAGCATCGCGCGCGACGTGACCGAAGAGCGGCAGACGGCCCGCCTGCGCGAAGATGCGCGGCTGAAGGCCGAATACAACAGTGCCGCCAAATCGCGGCTGCTCGCCACCGTCAGCCATGAGATCCGTACGCCGCTGTCGGGCATTCTCGGCATGAACCATCTGCTCGCCCAGACGCCGTTGACTTTGGAGCAGGCAAATTACCTGACCGGCATTCGCCAGTCGGGTCATGCACTGGTGCAGCTGGTCGAAGATCTCCTCGATTTCTCCACGATCGAAGTCGGTCGCTTTCAGTTGCATCCGCGTACGGAGGCTTTACGGCCGCTGCTGGAGGGCGTCATCGAGATGCTCGCCCATCGCGCCCATGAAAAGGGCATAGAGATCGCTGCAAGCATTGCGGCCGATGTTCCGGAGAACTTGGAGTTCGATCCCGCTCGGTTGCGCCAGATCCTGTTCAATGTCATCGGCAACGCGGTGAAATTCACCCAGACCGGAGGTGTTCTTGTCAGCGTCGACCTCAGCGGCCGGGATTTGACGATATCGGTGCGCGACAGCGGTCCCGGCATGACCGAGGAAGAACAGGCCCGCGTCTTCGGGGAGTTCGAGCAGGCCGGCACCACGGTGGAACGAAGCGCCGGCACCGGCCTTGGCCTTGCAATCTCCGCCCGCATCCTGCGCGAATTCGGCGGTGGGCTCAGCGTCGCCAGCGAGCGCGGTAAGGGCAGCGAGTTCGTCATCTCCTTCCCAGTCGGCCTGGTTGCCGGAGAGAACGGAAACGACCGGCGCAATACCATGCTCAGGGGATCCCGTATCCTGCTGCTCGCTCCCGAAGGTGCGGCAAGCGCGGCCATCATGCGAACCATCCAGACCCTTGGCGGTCATTGCCGGCTGATCGGCCCGGGCGACATGGATGACTTGCTGCCTTCCTTCCCGATGGGCGAGGGCGGGGTCTGGACGGATCTCATCGTCGACCATCGCATGGCGCCCTGGTACTTCAGCGAGGGAAATGCGCTTGCGGTGCCGAGACTGCGCAAGATCTTCCTGGTCAATCCCGAGGAGCGCAACACTCATCCGCTGGACCTTTTCGACGCCTGGCTCATCCGGCCGCTGCGCGAGCAATCGCTGATCGATGTGCTCAGAGGCCGCATGCGCGGCATGGAAAGGCGCGAAGCCTTGATCGAGGCCGTCTCGGAGATCGGCATAACGACGCCCGAGGCGGAGGAAGACCGCCCGCTCGATATTCTGCTGGGCGAGGATGACCCGGTCAATGCGATGCTGGTTCGGGCCATGCTCTCCAAGGCTGGTCACAGGGTTCGCCTCGTCGAGGATTTCGACGGTCTTCGAGCCCGCACCGAAGACGGCGAAGCGCGGCCGGAGGTGCTGGTGACGGATTTCAACATGCCGGGCGGTACGGGCGCGGCTGCGCTTGCGCAATTGCGCGCTCATGAGCGCAGGCATGGCCTGCCGCCGCTTCCGATCATTGTGCTGACCGCGGACAGCCGCGATTCGATCCGTCGCCAAGCACTGCTGGCCGGGGCTGATGCCGTCATCGTCAAGCCGGTCGACCCCGAAAAGCTGACGACCGCGTTACGCGGCCTGTCGAGGTCGGTCTTCGAACGCGCCTAGAAATCATCCGTGATCTGCGGATGAAAATTGCAAAGCCGGCTCATCAATGCCCGATAGAGGCCGGCGATATGGCTCAACTTACGGCAATTGTCATCGCTAAATTGGGGACGGCGCGTCCATTCGAAAAATTGCAATGGGCACGCTTCTTGCTTTTAACCAAGCTGCGTGTCACTTTCCTGTCGCACGAATTTGGTTTATGGCGCTATATCGGCCCGCAGGGGGAGAATCGCCATGTCCATCGAAATCTTGAATCGCGAAGCTCAGGGCGAAATGGTTCAGTCTTCAAAGGCAACGGTTGAACCGGTTGCCAGCGATGTGCTCGGACGCATCGGAAATCTCGAAACGCGCCTTGCCCGCACAGCGCGCGAAATCGATGCCGCTCAGGCCGTACGCTACCGCGTTTTCGTCGAGGAGATGAACGCGCAATTGCCGGCCGACGCCATGCGTCGTCAACGCGACGTCGATAGCTGGGACGCCATTTGCGACCATCTTCTGGTGCTGGATCGCTCGCTCGAAGGCGATCCGGAAGACCAGATCGTCGGCACCTACCGCCTGCTGCGCCAGGAAGTGGCCATGGCCAATGGCGGCTTCTATTCGTCGTCGGAATTCGACATCGACGCGCTGCTTGCCCGTCATCCCGACAAGCGTTTCATGGAACTCGGCCGCTCCTGCGTGCTGCCGGATTACCGCAATAAGCGCACGGTAGAGCTGCTGTGGCAGGGCAATTGGGCCTATGCGCTGAAGCACGGCATGGGCGCGATGATCGGTTGCGCCTCCTTTCCTGGTGTCCTGCCGGAACAGCACGCGCTGGCCTTGTCCTTTCTCTATCACAATGTTGTCGCCAAGGATGACTGGGCCGTCGGCGCGCTGCCGTCGCTCGCTCGGACCATGGACCTGATGCCGGTCGAGGCCATCAATCCGAAAAAAGCGCTGATGGCGATGCCGCCCTTGATCAAGGGCTATCTGCGCCTTGGCGCCATGGTCGGCTCGACCGCCGTCGTCGATCAAGCCTTCAACACGACGGACGTTCTGATCGTGCTGCCGATTGCCAGCATCTCCAACCGCTACGTGAACTACTACGGAGCGGATGCCGGTCGCTTTGCCAGCTGAGGACTATCAAGGGATCGCAAAAATATCGATCGCATCGGTGATGCCGCGCAGCGCGACATGATGCGATTGCGGCGTGAGGCCGCGCCTCGTCATCAGTTCGGCGGCCCGAGGATGATCGAGCACCGAGCTGGTGGCGAAGATCTCCCGTGATGTCGCGAGATGCTGGACGCGGGATGCGATATTGACTGTCTGCCCGAAATAATCCTGCCGTTCGTTCAGGCTCACGGCGATGCACGGCCCCTCATGAATGCCGATTTTCAGAAGAAGATCGTCGTTGCCGCGTTCGTTGTTGAGGCTCAGCATGGCCTCGCGCATCCGCATCGCCGCAGTGAGCGCTCGGTCCGGCGTCGGGAAGGTCGCCATGACGGCATCGCCGATGGTCTTGACGACGGCACCCGCCTCCGCCGCTACGATTTCGTGCAGGATGCCGAAATGGGTCTTGACCAGATCGAAGGCCGCGAGATCGCCGACCCTTTCGTATAGTTCCGTCGAACCGCGCAGATCGGTGAACAGAAAGGTGAGGCTGGTGATTTTCAGCCGCTGATCGATGTCGATCGTGTCCGTGCGATAGATGTCGCGGAAGGTCTGATTGGAAAGCAGGTGCTTGGCGGTCAGAAATGGCCGGCGTTGTCCGAGCAGCGTGTGAAGAGCTTCGTTAGCCACGCAGATCGATGGCAGCACGCGAAGGTTCGTGTGGTTCTCCATCTGGATGCGCAACGGTCCGGGCCGCAATTCTATGGCTTCGCTGTGGCGGTGCATGCGGTCGAAAACGAGCGAAAGAGCTTGGCGCTCTTTCGATGGCTCACCCTTCACATCGAGGAATTGCGCTGCATGCGTGACGGGCTCGAAGATGATGGTAAATTCCGCCTGCAATTGAAGCGATATGACGGCTTTCTCGCCGGGCGGCAGTTCCAGGGATTCCAGCACGAATTGATCGACTTTCTCTTCGTACCCCTCCTCGGGAAGGTCGATGCCCGAACCCCAATAGATCTGGCGGAAATATTCGAGCGGAGGCAGGTCGTGCGGATTATGCGCTTCGATGTGGCGCACGCGCGGACTCACGGTGAAGGTGACTTCGACCATCTCATCGAGCGTCGGTTCGTAGCCGGCCGCGCAAAGCGTACAGTTATAGGTGTCGCTTTGCACGGTTTTCAGCGAGGTATTGGCATCCAATACCCCGCCGCAGCCGGGGCAAAGAACATTCCACGACATCTCGAACAGGCCCAGGCGAGATGCGTGCAGGAAGGCATTAATGGTCTGTTCTTCGTTGAAGCCGTGGGCAGCCGCGAAGGCGAGTGCATTCACACGGTTGAGCTTGCGGTCGGGTGCCTCAAGGACGAGCCGCTCGATAGCATCGACAATGTCAGGCTGCGCTGAATGGCGCAGCACTCCGAACAGGACCTGAGCTTCACTCATCCCTCTATTTTACACCGAATTGATACGGCAGCCATCACCTTTGTTCGGCCGCCGGCTCAGTCTTTAGGGGGTAGTGATTACGAACCTGCGCCATAGGCGGCGATGGCGGCCATGTTGACGATATCGGAATCCTTGGCACCCATCGACGTGATCTGCACCGGCTTGTCGAGGCCGACGAGCAGTGGCCCGATCACCGTGGAGCCACCGAGTTCCTGCAGCATCTTGGTGGAGATCGCCGCGGAGTGGAAAGCCGGCATAATGAGCACATTTGCCGGCCCCGAAAGCCGCGAGAAGGGGTAGAGGCTTTCCATAAGCTTGCGGTCAAGCGCCACATCGGCGGACATTTCGCCGTCGAATTCAAAATTGACATAGCGCTTGTCGAGAATATCAACCGCTTCGCGCACCCGCTCGGAGCGTTCGCCCGGGGGGTGGCCAAAGGTGGAATAAGCGAGCATGGCGACGCGTGGTTCATAGCCCATGCGCCGTGCGAAGCCGGCAGCTTCCTCGGCGATATCGGCCAGTTCTTCCGAGGTCGGCATGTCATGCACGGCGGTATCGGCAACGAAGACGGTTCGACCGCGCGCAAGCACGATCGATATGCCGATGACCCTGTGTCCCGGCTTGGCGTCGATGCAGCGACGCACGTCCCCGAGCGCGGTCGAATAGTTGCGCGTCACGCCCGTCACCATTCCGTCCGCGTCTCCCAGCGCCACCATGCAGGCGGCAAAGTGATTGCGGTCGTTGTGGATCAGGCGCGTCACGTCACGATGCAGATAGCCCTGGCGCTGCAGCCGGGCATAGAGATAATCGATATAGGCGTCGCCCCGCTTCGAGATGCGGGCATTGACGATCTCGAGACCTGGGCGGTTGAGATCGATGCCGGCGCGTTCGGCGGTCGCCTCGATCAGATCCTCGCGGCCGAGCAGGATGGCAGTGCCGAGCCCCTGATTGGCGTAGGAGAGCGCGGCGCGCATGACCTGCTCCTCTTCCGCCTCGGCAAAGACGATGCGCTTCTGATGCCGGCGGACACGCTCGTACAGCTGCGCCAGCGTCGAGGCGATCGGATCGCGCCGAGCCGAGAGTTCGCGCGCATAGGCGGCCATATCTGCTATTTCGCGGCGCGCGACGCCGCTCTCGATCGCGGCTTTTGCGACGGCGACCGGGATTGCCGAGATGAGCCGCGGGTCGAAGGGCACGGGAATGATATATTGTGCGCCGAAGCGCGGCCTTGCACCCTGATAGGCGGCGACGACATCGTCGGGCACGTCTTCGCGCGCAAGGCTCGCCAGCGCGTTGACGGCGGCGATCTTCATCTCGTCATTGATGGTCGTGGCGCGCACGTCGAGCGCGCCGCGGAAGATATAGGGAAAACCGAGAACGTTGTTGACCTGGTTCGGATAGTCCGAGCGCCCCGTCGCCATAACGGCGTCGTCGCGGATGCGGGCGACTTCCTCCGGCGTGATTTCCGGATCGGGATTGGCCATGGCGAAGATGATCGGCCGGTCGGCCATGGAGCGGATCATCTCTTCGGAGAAGGCATCCTTCTGAGACAGGCCGAAGACGACGTCGGCGCCCTTCATCGCTTCTGCCAGCGTGCGCTTCTCGGTCTTGACCGCATGTGCCGACTTCCACTGGTTCATGCCTTCGCTGCGGCCCTGGTAGATTACGCCTTTGGTGTCGCAAAGGACGATGTTTTCTGGCGCGAAGCCCATCGACTTGATCAATTCGATACAGGCGATGGCGGCCGCGCCCGCGCCGTTGCAGACGAGCTTGGTGGTCTTCAGGTCGCGGCCCGTCAGCTCCAGCGCGTTGATCAGCCCGGCGGCGGCGATGATGGCCGTTCCGTGTTGGTCGTCATGGAACACCGGAATGTCCATGAGCTCGCGCAGGCGCTGCTCGATGATGAAGCAGTCAGGTGCCTTGATATCTTCCAGATTGATGCCGCCGAAGGAAGGGCCGAGATAGCGCACGCAATTGATGAATTCGTCGACATTCTCGGTGTCGATCTCGAGATCGATCGAATCGACGTCGGCAAAGCGCTTGAAGAGGACCGATTTGCCTTCCATGACCGGTTTGGAGGCGAGTGCGCCGAGATTGCCGAGGCCGAGAATGGCCGTGCCGTTGGAGATGACGGCAACCATGTTGCCGCGCGAGGTATAGTCGTAGGCGGTAGCCGGATTGGCAGCGATCGCCTTGACGGGAACGGCGACGCCGGGCGAATAGGCAAGGGAAAGATCGCGTTGTGTCGCCATCGGCTTGGTGGGGTTGATCTCAAGCTTGCCGGGGCGGCCGTTCTTGTGGAAGTCCAGTGCTTCCTGATCGGTAATCCCCGTTCCCGGACGCGACTTGCTCTTGCTGTCAGCCATAGTTCCTCCAAACCTCCTGTGGGCGACCGGTCCCTCTTGCCCGATAGCTGTTGTCTTCTATAGCGGCGCGCGGATAGGGTGGCACCTCATTTTTTTGGAAAAACTGCACCTCCGTGAACGAACGTATTAACGCCAGCATCGATGCTTTCTCGGCCGCCGAGCTTGCCTCGGAGGAAAGCCGCGCCTCGGCCACTCCGATGATGGAGCAATATATCGAGATCAAGGCGAACAATCCCGGTTCGCTGCTGTTCTACCGCATGGGCGATTTCTACGAATTGTTCTTCGAAGATGCCGTCGATGCCTCGCGTGCGCTCGGCATCACGCTGACGAAGCGCGGCCAGCACATGGGGCAGGATATCCCCATGTGCGGCGTGCCTGTTCATGCAGCCGACGATTATCTGCAAAAGCTGATCGCCCTTGGCTTCCGCGTCGCCGTCTGCGAGCAGGTGGAAGATCCGGCGGAAGCCAAGAAGCGCGGCGGCAAGTCCGTGGTGCGGCGCGATGTCGTGCGTCTGGTGACACCGGGCACGATCACCGAAGAGAAGCTGCTTTCGCCCTCGGAATCCAACTATCTGATGGCTCTGACACGCATTCGCGGTGGTGCCGAGCCGCAGCTGGCGCTCGCCTGGATCGATATTTCCACAGGCGTCTTCCGCCTCGCCGAGACGGAGGCGTCAAGGCTGCTCGCCGATATCCTGCGCATCGATCCGCGAGAGCTGATCCTGCCGGATACGACGTTCCACGATCCGGAATTGAAGCCGGTTTTCGACATTCTCGGCCGCACGGCGGTCCCGCAGCCGGCCGTGCTGTTCGACAGCGCCAGCGCTGAGGGGCGAATCACCCGTTACTTCGGCGTGTCGACGCTCGATGGTTTCGGCACCTTCACGCGGGCCGAACTAGCAGCCGCCGCAGCCGCGATTGCCTATGTCGAGAAGACCCAGCTCGCCGAGCGGCCCCCGCTGGGGCTGCCGGAGCGTGAAAGCGGCGCTTCCACACTTTTCATCGATCCCGCCACGCGTGCCAATCTCGAACTGGTCCGCACGCTCTCCGGTGACCGCAACGGTTCGCTGTTGAAGACGATCGACCGCACCGTGACCGGCGGTGGTGCCCGGCTTCTTGCCGAGCGGCTGATGTCGCCGCTGACCGACCCCGCCCGTATCAACGAGCGGCTGGATTCGATCGGTTTTCTGATCGAGGAGCCGTCGCTCTGCAGCGATCTGCGTTCGGCGTTGAAGCATGTGCCCGACATGCCGCGCGCGCTGTCGCGCTTGGCACTCGATCGCGGCGGCCCGCGCGATCTCTCGGCGATCCGGCAGGGGTTGGCCGCTGCCGCCGATCTTGCCCGTCTTCTCGGTGGCGCCCTGCTGCCGGAGGAGCTTGCCGCTGCATTGGCCGGGCTGAAAGCTTTGCCAGCCGATCTTGAGGCGATGCTGGCTGCCATGCTTGCCGAAGAGCTGCCCCTGCTGAAACGGGACGGCGGTTTCCTGCGGGAAGGGGCGAATACCGAGTTGGACGAAGTGCGGGCATTGCGCGATCAATCACGCCGCGTCATCGCCGGCCTGCAGCTGCAATATGCCGAGGAAACCGGCATCAAGTCGCTGAAGATCAAGCACAATAATGTGCTCGGCTACTTCATCGAAGTCACGGCCGGCAATGCCGGCCCGATGACCGACACCAGTGAGGCCAAGGCGCGCTTCATCCATCGCCAGACCATGGCGAACGCCATGCGCTTCACCACGACCGAACTTGCCGATCTCGAAAGCCGCATCGCCAATGCCGCCGACAAGGCGCTGGCAATCGAGCTCGAGGCCTTCGACCGCATGGTCGCAGCTGTGGTGGCTGCTGCCGAGGCGATCAAGGCGGGCGCCCGCGCTCTGTCGGTGATCGATGTCGCGGCTGGGCTCGCGCTGCTTGCCGAGGAGCAGGCCTATTGCCGGCCTATCGTCGATGGCAGCCGTATGTTCGCCATCGAGGGCGGCCGCCATCCGGTGGTGGAGCAGGCGCTCCGCCGTCAGGCAGGCGGACCTTTCGTCGCCAACAATTGCGATCTTTCGCCGAAATCCGATGGCAAGGATGGCGCCATCTGGCTCCTGACCGGCCCGAACATGGGCGGTAAGTCCACCTTCCTGCGCCAGAATGCTTTGATCGCCATTCTCGCGCAAATGGGTTCCTTCGTGCCGGCCGCTTCGGCTCATATCGGCATCGTCGACCGGCTGTTCTCGCGCGTCGGCGCTTCCGACGATCTGGCCCGCGGCCGTTCGACCTTCATGGTCGAGATGGTCGAGACGGCAGCGATCCTCAATCAGGCGACGGAACGCTCCCTTGTCATCCTCGATGAGATCGGTCGCGGCACCGCGACTTTCGATGGCCTTTCCATCGCCTGGGCTGCCGTCGAGCATCTGCATGAAGCCAACCGATGCCGCGGTCTCTTCGCCACGCATTTCCATGAGCTGACCGTGCTATCGGAGAAGCTCGGCCGGCTTTCCAATGCCACCATGCGTGTCAAGGAATGGGATGGCGACGTCATCTTCCTGCATGAGGTCGGGCCGGGCGCGGCCGATCGCTCCTACGGCATTCAGGTCGCGCGTCTCGCCGGCCTTCCTGCGTCCGTGGTGGCGCGCGCCCGCGATGTCCTGACGCGGCTCGAAGATGCCGACCGCAAGAATCCGGCAAGCCAGCTCATCGATGATCTGCCTCTCTTCCAGGTGGCCGTCCGCCGAGAGGAGGCCGTTGGCCGGCGCGAGCCGTCCAAGGTCGAGGAACGGCTGAAAACGCTGGATCTGGACGATCTGACGCCACGCGCCGCTCTGGACGTGCTTTATGAACTGAAGAAAACGCTGACCAAAAGCAGCTGACCACAGGCGATATTCCAAGGGCAATATGATGTATCTCGAAGTTCTTCTCGCCGAAGTCCGCACTCTGGGTGAGCGCTTCTCTCCGATCGCCGCGCGCGGCAAGATCTGTGGCGAGGGCGAAGCCCCGGACTGTGAATCCGATCGCGGCCTGCTCGATATCACCCTATCCTGCAGCCGTATTTCCGATATTTGCTCGAAAATCGCCAAGGCCGGTTATTGGGAATGCGAGCGCGAAATGGTGACGCAGATCGGCGCCCAGTCGCGAAACATATTATATAGCTTGAACGAGCTCAGACGGGCGATCGAGCCGGCAAGGCCCTAAAACCGCCGGCTTCTGCGTCGATTGCCGTCACGCTTCGTCAACTTTGGTCCGGTAAAAATCATGGAAAGACCAGGCCCAGAATGCCTGTGTTAATCGTGGGCCAAAGAGGCTATAGCGCATGCAGACGAAAAGACAGGCGCGCCGGCAACGGGCCGCGGTCAGCGAAGAGAAAGCCGATCGGCAGAGCATGGAAACGCATCATATCGATTTTTCGACCATTCTCGATGTATCCGCGCTGAAGGCGGAGTGCGAGGCTCTCGCCAAACGCGGCCTGGACAAGAATGAAGAGCGCTCCGCGCTGCTGGCGCTGTTGAAAAAGGCGAGCCAGGATGGACGGGAAGAAGCACGGCGATTGCTGATCGCCGACGGCAGCGGGCTCAATTGCGCGCACCGGATTTCCTGGCTGCAGGACCAGATCATCACCGTCATCTACGATTTCACCGTCCGTCACGTCTATCCGAAACAGGCTGGCGCCTTCTCCGTCACCGCCGTCGGCGGTTATGGCCGCGATACGCTGGCGCCTGGCTCCGATATCGACCTTCTCTTCCTCTTCCAGCCAAAGCCGGCGAGCGAGACGCACAAGGCGGTCGAATTCATTCTCTATATGCTTTGGGACATGGGCTTCAAAGTCGGCCATGCCACGCGCACAGTCGAGGAATGCATCCGCGAGGCCAAGTCCGATATGACGGTGCGCACCGCCATTCTCGAAACCCGTTATATCTGCGGCAACGTCGCGCTGGAGCGCGAGCTGCAGGCGCGCTTCGACAAGGAAATCATCACCAATACCGGCCCGGAATTCATCGCCGCCAAGCTTGCCGAACGCGACGAACGCCATCGCAAGGCCGGCGACACCCGCTATCTGGTCGAGCCGAACGTCAAGGAAGGCAAGGGCGGCCTGCGCGATCTGCACACGCTGTTCTGGATCTCGAAATATTACTACCACGTCCGCGATCCAGCCGAACTGGTGAAGCTCGGCGTGCTCTCGAAGCAGGAATACCGCCTCTTCGAAAAAGCCGAGGATTTCCTCTGGGCCGTGCGCTGCCACATGCATTTCCTGACCGGCAAGGCGGAAGAGCGGCTTTCCTTCGATATCCAGCGCGATATCGCTGCAGCCCTCGACTATCACGCCCGCCCGGGCCTTTCGGCCGTCGAGCGCTTCATGAAGCACTATTTCCTTGTCGCCAAGGATGTCGGCGATCTCACCCGCATCCTCTGCGCGGCACTTGAGGACCAGCAGGCAAAGGCTACCCCGGGCCTCACCGGCGTCATCAGCCGCTTTGCCAACCGCTCGCGCAAGATTCCCGGCACCGTCGAATTCGTCGAGGACCGCGGCCGGATCGCGCTTGCCAATCCCGATGTCTTCAAGCGCGATCCGGTCAGTCTCATCCGGCTGTTCTTCGTTGCCGATATCAATGGGCTCGAATTCCATCCGGATGCATTGAAGCGCGTCACACGCTCGCTGAGCCTGATCGATAACGATCTGCGCGAGAACGAGGAGGCGAACCGGCTCTTCCTCTCGATCCTCACCTCGAAGCGCGATCCCGCTCTGATCCTGCGCCGCATGAACGAGGCCGGCGTACTCGGGCGTTTCATTCCGGAATTCGGCAAGATTGTCTCGATGATGCAGTTCAACATGTATCACCACTATACGGTGGACGAGCATCTCATCCGTGCCGTCGAGGTGCTGTCGGAAATCGACAAGGGCAAGGCCGAGGATATTCATCCGCTCACCAACAAGCTGATGCCCAATATCGAGGATCGCGACGCGCTCTATGTCGCCGTGCTGCTGCATGATATTGCCAAGGGCCGCGAGGAAGACCATTCGGAAGCCGGTGCCGCAGTTGCACGCAAGCTCTGCCCGCGCTTCGGCCTTTCGCCGAAACAGACGGAGCTGGTGGTCTGGCTGATCGCCGAACACCTGACCATGTCGATGGTCGCCCAGACGCGCGACTTGACCGACCGCAAGACCATTATCGATTTCGCCGACCGGGTGCAGTCGCTCGACCGGCTGAAGATGCTGCTGATCCTGACCGTCTGCGACATCCGCGCCGTCGGTCCTGGCGTCTGGAACGGCTGGAAGGGCCAGCTGCTGCGCACGCTCTATTATGAAACCGAGCTGCTGCTGTCAGGCGGGTTCTCCGAAGTCTCGCGCAAGGAACGCGCCGAAGCTGCCGCCGGAGCCCTGGAACATGCACTTGCTGATTGGAGCCAGAAGGAGCGCAAGGCCTACGTCAAGCTCCACTATCAGCCCTATCTGCTGTCCGTGCCGCTGGAAGATCAAATCCGCCATACGCAGTTCATGCGTGAATCCGACAAGGCGGGCAAGGTGCTCGCCACGATGGTACGCACCGACAGCTTCCACGCCATTACCGAGATCACCGTGCTCTCGCCCGACCATCCGCGTCTTTTGACCGTGATCGCCGGCGCCTGCGCCGCGGCCGGAGCCAATATCGCCGATGCGCAGATCTTCACGACATCGGACGGCCGCGCGCTAGACACCATCCATGTCAGCCGCGAATTCCCCGATGATGCCGATGAACTGCGCCGTGCCGCCACCATCGGCAAGATGATCGAGGATGTGCTGGCCGGCCGCAAGCGGCTGCCGGAGGTCATCGCGACACGGACGAAGAACCGCCGCAAGAACAAGGCTTTCGTCATCCCGCCGTCTGTCATCATCACCAACAGCCTCTCCAACAAGTTCACGGTCATCGAGGTCGAATGCCTTGACCGCCCCGGCCTATTGTCGGAAATCACCGCTGTTCTTTCGGACTTGTCGCTCGATATCCAGTCGGCCCGCATCACCACCTTCGGCGAGAAGGTCATCGACACCTTCTATGTCGCCGATCTCGTCGGGCAGAAGATTTCCAACGAGAACAGGCGAGCCTACATCACCGCACGCCTGAAAGCCGTCATGGCCGGCGAGGAGGATGAAATGCGCGAACGCATGCCCTCCGGCATCATCGCGCCGGCCGCCACGCGCGGCGCCGCCGTCGAAAAGTCAGACACCGAGAAGAAAGCCGGTTCAGCCGCATGAGCCTAGTCAAGAAATTCATCACCGTCGGTGGCGCGACGCTTGGCAGCCGCATCTTCGGCTTCGCCCGCGAAACGCTGATGGCTGCCGCCCTCGGCACCGGGCCGATGGCCGACGTCTTCTACGCCGCCTTCCGTTTTCCGAACCTCTTCCGCCGCTTGTTTGCCGAAGGCGCCTTCAACGCCGCCTTCGTGCCGCTCTTTGCCAAGGAAATCGAGGCCAACGGCATCGACGGCGCCAAGCGTTTTTCTGAAGAGGTGTTCGGCGTTCTCTTCTCGGTCCTGCTGCTGATCACCATCGTCATGGAACTGGCCATGCCACTCCTGGTGCGTTGGGTCATAGCGCCTGGTTTCGCCGACGATGCCGAGAAATTCGACCTGACGGTCCGGTTGGCGGCCGTGATGTTCCCCTATCTCATGTCGATGTCGCTGACGGCGATGATGAGCGGCATGCTGAATTCGCTGCATCATTTCTTCGCCGCAGCCGTGGCTCCGATCTTCCTCAACCTGGTGATGATCAGCGCGCTGTTCTACGCGATCTATTTCGGCGCCGATCCGCTGACCACCGCCTGGTATCTGTCCTGGTCGGTGCTGGTGGCGGGCGTGCTGCAGCTGGCCGTCGTCTATATCGGCGTGCGTCATGCCGGCATCAGTATCGGCCTGCGCTTTCCGCGCTTCACACCCAATGTCAAGCGGCTCCTGCTTCTTGCGATCCCAGCAGCCATCACCGGCGGCGTCACTCAGATCAATCTGGTGATCGGCCAGGCGATCGCCTCGGGCAAGGAAGGCGCGATCGCTGCCCTGCAATATGCAGACCGCATCTACCAGCTGCCGCTCGGCGTCGTCGGCGTCGCGGTCGGAATCGTGCTTTTGCCGGAATTGGCGCGTTCGCTGAAGTCGGGCCATATCAAGGAAGCCGCCAATATCCAGAACCGCTCGATCGAATTCGTGCTGTTCCTGACCCTGCCGGCCGCTGTCGCCCTGTGGCTGCTCTCCGACGATATCATCCGCGTGCTTTACGAGCGCGGCGCCTTTAACGCGAACAATACAACGCTGGTCGGCTCCATCCTTGCCATCTTCGGCCTGGGCCTGCCGGCTTTCGTGCTGATCAAGGCCTTGCAGCCCGGCTTTTATGCCCGTGAAGATACGAAATCGCCGATGCGCTACACGGCGGTCGCCGTCGCCGTCAATTCGGCGCTGTCCATCTTGCTTTTCCCGGTGCTGGCCGAACGCGGCATTGCGCTCGCCGAAGCGGTTGCCGGATGGCTGAACGCTGTACAGCTCTTCGTTACGCTCTATCGCCGCGGGCATCTCGTCTGGGAATGGTCGCTGGTGCGACGCACCGCCATGCTGCTCGTCTCCTCAGCCGTCATGGGTGGTGTCATCGTATATTTGTCTCATCGGTGGGAGCCGCTTCTGGGGTCCGGCTCGACGCTGCTCACCAAGACCGGCGTCCTGGGTTTGCTCATATTGATTGCGATGGCAGTGTATTTCATTGTCGCCTTCCTGATCGGCGGCGTGGATTTGGGCATGGTGCGCCGCAATTTGAAGCGCAAGCGGGCCGCGACTGCGTCGGATGCGAAGGCGGTGAATGGGGAGTAACAAAGCGCCTTCGCCCCGCAATGCGGGGAGAAGGTGGCTTGGCGCCATCGAACAAAGTGAGATCGCGACAAGTCGGATGAGGGGCGTTCATTGAGGCTCCCGCAGAGTTAAAGTATGTAGGCATCGCCGCTTTAGCGGCTGGCCAAGATAGTCTGCCCACGCCGAACGTTTGTGCATGGCCCCTCACCCTAGCCCTCTCCCCGCAAGCGGGGCGAGGGGACGACTTTGCCAAAAGTGGAGCCCCAATGCCCCAATCCCTCTTCCTCATTACCCTCGTCGTCGATGACTACGACCGCGCCAAGGCCTTCTACTGCGATGCCCTCGGTTTCGATTGCTTGGCGGATGAAGTGCAGCCGGAGGGCAAGCGCTGGGTCGTCGTCAGGCCGAAAGGCACGGAGGGCGCCGCGCTATTGCTCGCTCAAGCCGCTAGCGACAGCCAGCGTGCGGCGATCGGTAACCAGACCGGCGGCCGCGTCGGCTTCTTCCTCAAGACCGATGATTTCGCCCACGATCATGCCGCGATGAAGGCAAAGGGCGTGCGCTTTCTGGAGGAGCCGCGCCATGAGGTCTATGGCACCGTGGCGGTCTTTGCCGATCCCTATGGCAACACCTGGGATCTGATCCAGCATTCTTCCTGAGACTGCCCCCATATAACCTCTTGATCCCAACCTATCCGCCGTGCATAAGCCGCTCGAAACCAAGGGTCGAGCGCCGCTCGCCCAGGCCCTCCACAAGCCTTTTGAGGACGACATGACCGAATTCAAGCCGCTCGTATTCTCCGGCGTTCAGCCTACCGGCAACCTCCACCTCGGCAACTATCTCGGCGCGATCCGCAAGTTCGTGGCCCTGCAGGCCAACAACGACTGCATCTATTGCGTCGTCGACATGCATGCGCTGACGGCGCAGCTCGTCCATGAGGACATGCCGAACCAGACGCGTTCGATCACTGCGGCCTTCCTTGCCGCCGGCATCGATCCGGAAAAGCATATCGTCTTCAATCAGTCGGCCGTGCCGGGACATGCCGAGCTTGCCTGGATCTTCAACTGCGTCGCCCGTATCGGCTGGATGAACCGCATGACGCAGTTCAAGGACAAGGCCGGCAAAGACCGCGAGCAGGCCTCGCTCGGCCTTTATGCCTATCCGAGCCTGATGGCCGCCGATATTCTGCTCTATCGCGCCACCCATGTTCCGGTCGGTGACGACCAGAAGCAGCATCTGGAGCTGACCCGCGACATCGCCATGAAGTTCAATCTGGACTATATGGAGCATATCCGTCGCACGGGCTACGGCATCGATATCACCGTCGGCGACGAGCCGGTGCATGCCTATTTCCCGATGGTCGAACCATTGATCGATGGCCCGGCGCCGCGCGTCATGTCGCTGCGCGACGGCACGAAGAAGATGTCGAAATCCGACGCATCGGACCTCTCGCGCATCAACCTGCTCGATGACGAGGAAAACATCTCGAAGAAGATCCGCAAGGCCAAGACCGATCCGGATGGTTTGCCGAGCGAAATCGCCGGCCTTGCCGGCCGGCCGGAAGCCGACAATCTGGTTGGCATCTATGCAGCGCTTGCCGACAAGTCGAAGGCCGAGGTTCTCTCGGAATTCGGTGGCCAGCAGTTCTCCGTCTTCAAGCCGGCACTGGTCGATCTCGCCGTGCATGTGCTTTCGCCGATCACAATGGAAATGCGCCGCCTGATGGCAGATCCCGGCCATATCGATGCTGTTCTGCGCGATGGCAGTGCCCGCGCCCGCGCCCGCGCCGACGTCACCATGAAGCAGGTTCGCGACATTATCGGCTTTCTCTATTGATGATGTCGTAATGGAGAGCTCCGGTTGCCAAACGGGGGCTTGCAAAACGCCGCCTTCGGGTGTCAGAGTCGCCGTATGGTTTCAAAACGTCTTTCACGGCTCGAAGGTCATCGCCGCAAGTTCATGGCGGTCATCGACGGCACGCCTGAATGCCAGCGCGCCGTCCATTATGCCGGCCGGCGCGCCAAGAATTCCAATGGCGGTCTCGTACTGCTCTATGTGATCCCCGAGGGTGACTTCCAGCAATGGCTCGGGGTCGAGGAGATCATGCGGGCGGAAGCACGCGAGGAGGCCGAGGCGGCAACCGCAAAGGCTGCGCAGACCGTGCGCGAAAACATCGGCATCGATGCTGAAATCGTCATCCGCGAGGGTGCTGCTGCCGAGCAGATCAATGCCGCGATCGAGGAGGACCGGGATATCGCGCTTCTCGTGCTTGCCGCCGGTTCGGCCAAGGAAGGTCCCGGCCCACTGGTTTCGTCGATCGCCGGTCGAGCTGCCGCTTTTCCGATCCCGGTGACAGTGCTCCCGGATACGCTGAGCAATGAGGAAATCGACGCGCTGAGTTGATCGCGTGTGCCATTTCTTGAGAAACACTCTCTTGAATAGAATGGCCAAAAGGCCTATCTTCTTTTGAAATATTCTAAAGTCGGGACCGGGTTTTCGCCCGCCGCATGGAGATCAAGATGTTCATTCAGACCGAAGCGACGCCGAACCCCGCGACCCTCAAGTTCCTGCCGGGCAAAGTGGTGATGGAAAGCGGCACGGCCGAGTTCCGCAGCGCCGAAGAAGCCGAAGCGTCGCCGCTTGCTGCCCGCCTCTTCGAGATCCCGGGCGTGATCGGCGTTTATTTCGGCTACGACTTTATTTCCGTCTCCAAGGAACAGCAGGAATGGCAGCATCTGAAGCCGGCCATTCTCGGCTCGATCATGGAGCACTTTATGTCCGGCAAGCCGGTCATGGGCACCGCATCGGTTCTCTCCGAAGTACAGGATGCCGGCGGCGAATTTTTCGACGAGGGCGACGAGTCGATCGTGCTGACCATCAAGGAGCTGCTTGAAACGCGCGTTCGTCCGGCAGTTGCCCAGGATGGTGGCGACATCACCTTCCGCGGCTTCCGTGACGGCAAGGTCTACCTCAACATGAAGGGATCCTGCTCTGGTTGCCCGTCCTCCACGGCGACGCTGAAGCATGGCGTGCAGAACCTTCTGCGCCATTTTGTCCCGGAAGTGCAGGAAGTCGAAGCCGTCTAATCCCGGCCTAGCGGAAAAATTGACATGATCGTACTGGCGCTCGACACGGCAGGTGTGGATTGCGCTGCCGCTGTGTATGATAGCGGCAGTGATTCTGTGATGGGGGAGGTCACGGAAACGATCGGGCGGGGGCATGCCGAGCATTTGATGCACGTTGTCGACGAGGCGCTGGCGAAAGCCGATGTGGCGCTTTCGGCGGTTGAACGTGTCGTCGTGACCGTCGGCCCCGGTTCCTTCACCGGCATCCGCATCGGCGTCGCAGCTGCACGCGGTTTTGCACTTTCCCTCGATGTTCCTGCAGTCGGCATCACGACCCTCGAGGTCATGGCGGCGGCTGCCAGAGCGCAGAATCCGGGCAAGTCGGTTCTGGCTGCCATCGATGCCAAGCGCGAGGAGATCTATCTCCAGAGCTTCGATTCGGATGGCAACCCGCTGGACGAGGCTCGGGCCGTGACGATCGACGAAGCGCGAGCAATCGCCGGCGCATTCGACGGGATCGTCACCGGAACGGCTGTCGCCCGGTTGAGCGACGCGCCGCCTGCGGAGCGGCCAGACGCATTTCCGATTGCCATCGTCGCCCGGCTGGGCGCCGGCAAGCCTGCCGGCGAAAAGCCGAAGCCGCTTTATCTTCGCGGACCCGATGCCAGACCGCAGGCCGGATACGCAGTTGCCAGGCAATAGACATGCTCGAATCCTACCTTACCTTGAAAGCCGAATACGAAATCGTCCCGATGGAATTGAAGGATTGCGCCGAAGTGGCGCTCCTGCATGGCGAACGGTTCCCGCGGGTATGGGACGAGAGCGAATTTCAAGGCCTCCTCGGACAGGAGACTACCTTCGGCTTCGTCGCCCGTCAGACCAATGCCATCTTGAAAAAGGCGCTTCCCGGCTTCGTGCTGGCGCGGCATGTGGCGGGTGAGGGCGAAATCTTGACGATTGCCGTCAATGCCAAACTCGCACGCTCCGGTCTCGGCTGGCGCCTCATGCAGGCGGCTCTGCGGGAAGCCCGCAATCGCGGCGGCGAAACCATGTTCCTGGAGGTCGATGGCAGCAATCAGCCGGCGCTCGGCCTCTATCGCAAGCTCGGTTTCGAGACGGTAGGGGAGCGTAAGGCCTATTATGTCGGCGAAAACGGCCAGAAGTCGACGGCGCTTGTCATGCGTCGCGTTCTTCGCTAGAGCATTTCGGAGCCAAGTGGCATCACCTGGCGTCGCACAAATGCGGCAAAACAAATAGTTAGAGCAGCAATTCGACGCTCCAACTGTTGCCACAGTCCAAACAGACCGAAGACAGCGATTGATGGAAGACGCCGTAAAATCCCTGGAGGAGCTTTGCGCCGAACGCGGAATGCGCATGACGGAGCAGCGCCGGGTCATTGCGCGCATCATCGAGAGCTCCGGCGATCACCCCGATGTCGAGGAGCTTTATCGCCGCTCGGTGGAGGTGGATGCGAAAATCTCGATCTCGACGGTCTATCGCACCGTCAAGCTGTTCGAAGATGCCGGGCTTCTCGCCCGCCACGATTTCCGTGATGGTCGCTCCCGCTACGAAACCGTGCCGGAAGAACATCATGATCATCTGATCGACTTGAAAAACGGCATGGTAATTGAATTCCATTCGCCGGAGATCGAGGCTTTGCAGGAACGCATTGCCCGTGAACATGGCTTCAAACTCGTCGACCACCGGCTGGAGCTTTACGGCATCCCGCTGAAGAAGGACGAAGGTTGACGTGAAGGCTTTCATGCAGGAGCGAATGATTTGATGACCTGGCTGCGCATCGGCTGTGCCGCCGTGGTTATTGGTGTCGTCAGCGCGGTGATGCTGCCGCTGCAGATCCTCTGTCTGCGCTTTGACTGGAAACTTCGGCGCTATCTGCCGCGCTACTGGCATCGTATCGTCTGCTATTGGCTTGGCGTGCGCATCCACGTGGTCGGCAAGATGGAGACGAGCCGGCCTCTCATGCTGGCGTCCAACCACTCATCCTGGCTCGATATTCTCGTGTTGTCGGCGGTGGCCGACGTCTCCTTCATCGCCAAGTCGGAAGTGCGGGACTGGCCGATCTTCGGGCTTTTCGCACAGTGGCAGAAGAGCGTCTTCGTCGAGCGGGAGCAAAAGCGCAAGACCGGCGAGCAGGTGAACGAGATCGCCGACCGCATGGCGGATGGCGAAATCATGGTGCTGTTTCCCGAGGGCACGACTTCGGACGGCAATCGGCTGCTCGAAGTCAAATCCTCGCTGTTCGGTGCTGCCGCTGCCGCCCTGCCGAAGGCGCCGGATGCCGTCGTGCATGTTCAGCCGGTCGCGGTCGCCTATACCCGCGTCCATGGAACACCGATGGGCCGCTATTATCGCCCGCTGACGGCATGGCCTGGAGATATCGAGCTTGTGCCGCACCTGAAGGGCATCATCCAGTGCGGTGCCATCGATGTCGACGTCTGTTTCGGCGAGGCGGTGGATTATCGCGCCGGCACCAATCGCAAGGAAGTCAGCGCTACGATCGCCAGGCGCATCCGCAATATGCTTGCCAGCCGCCTGCTCGGGCGCGAGATCGCCTGATTTCCGGGTGATTCCAACTTTTTCATTTTCTCCGAAAGCAAAAGCCACTACATAGCGGCCCATGACCAAGGATAGCCTGACCTTCGACGCCCCGGCGGCCGACGCTTTGCAGCTCGGTTCCCGCGACGGCTCCAACAGCCGCAAGGTCTTCATCAAGACCTACGGCTGCCAGATGAACGTCTATGATTCCATGCGGATGAGCGATGCGCTCTCCCGCGACGGCTACGAGCCGACCGAGGACATGGAAGAGGCCGATCTCGTCCTTTTGAACACCTGTCATATCCGCGAGAAAGCGGCCGAAAAGGTCTATTCCGCGCTTGGTCGTCTGCGCGAGATGAAGAAGCGCAAGGCCGCCGACGGCCGCGAAATGATGATCGGCGTTACCGGCTGCGTCGCCCAGGCCGAAGGCGAGGAAATCCTGCGCCGTGCGCCCGCCGTCGATGTCGTCATCGGCCCGCAGACCTACCATCGCCTGCCGGAAGCGCTTCGCCGCGCCAAGGAAGGCCAGCGCGTCGTCGACACGGAATATGCGATCGAGGACAAGTTCGAGCATCTGCCGATCGCAGAGAAGACGAAGATCCGCGCCCGCGGCGTCACCGCCTTTTTGACGGTGCAGGAAGGCTGCGACAAGTTCTGCACCTTCTGCGTCGTGCCCTATACCCGTGGTTCCGAAGTCTCCCGTCCGGTCTCCCAGATCGTCGAAGAGGCCGAAAAACTTGTGGATGGCGGCGTGCGCGAAATCACGCTGCTCGGCCAGAACGTCAATGCCTGGCATGGCGCCGGTCCGACGGGCGAAGCCTGGAGCCTTGGCGATCTCCTCTATCGTCTGGCGGAAATCCCTGGTCTCGCGCGCCTGCGCTACACGACCAGCCACCCGCGCGATATGGACGACCGCCTGATCGGCGCGCATCGCGACCTGCGGACGCTGATGCCCTATCTGCATCTTCCGGTTCAGGCCGGCTCGGATCGCATCCTGAAGGCAATGAACCGACGGCATACGGCGGCGGAATACCTCACTCTCATCGAGAGAATCCGTGCGGCGCGCCCGGATATTGCCCTTTCGGGTGACTTCATCGTCGGCTTCCCGGGGGAGACAGACCAGGATTTTGAGGATACACTCAGACTGATTGAGGAGGTGAATTATGCACAGGCCTTCTCATTCAAATATTCCACACGGCCAGGTACGCCTGGCGCGGAGTTGAAGGATCAGGTGCCCGAAGAGGTCAAGACCGAACGGCTGGAGCGTTTGCAGGCATTGTTGCTGAAGCAGCAGCATGCGTTTGCGGAGGCCTGCGTGGGCAAAACAGTGGATATCCTTCTGGAAAAGCCGGGCCGGATGCCGGGCCAGTTGATTGGACGCTCCCCTTGGCTGCAGTCTGTGAATGTTGATGCAAAAGCATCGCAAATCGGTGACATTATTAATGTACGAATCACCGGAACCAGCACCAACAGCCTTTTCGCTGAATTGCTCTAGGTTCCGGACGGACCAAAGGAGCCGCACCGCTTGAACGGACAGGAATTGGTTTCTTCTTCATCGCGCCAGCCCCGCACCGCGAGCGACGCCAATCACTTCACCCTGACGTTCGAGAACAATCGGTTCGCCAGTGAGCTTTTCGGGCAGTTCGACCAGAATTTGAAGCTGCTTGAGGAGCGCCTCGGCATCGACGCCCGCGCTCGCGGCAACTCCGTCGTCATCACAGGCGATGTGCTGGCCACCAATCAGGCGCGCCGCACGCTCGATTACCTCTATGATAAGCTGCAAAAAGGCGGCAATGTGGAACCTTCCGACGTGGAAGGGGCAATCCGCATGGCGGTTGCCGCCGACGACCAATTGACGCTGCCGACCATGGAGAGAAAAGCCAAGTTGACGATGGCGCAGATTTCGACGCGCAAGAAGACGATCATTGCGCGGACGCCGACTCAGGATGCCTATATGCGGGCACTGGAGCGGTCCGAGCTCGTCCTCGGCGTCGGCCCGGCCGGTACGGGCAAAACCTATCTCGCCGTGGCGCACGCCGCCCAGCTCCTGGAGCGCGGTGCCGTGGAGAAGATCATCCTATCGCGCCCGGCCGTCGAAGCCGGCGAGCGCCTCGGCTTCCTGCCCGGCGACATGAAGGAAAAGGTCGATCCCTATCTGCGTCCGCTCTACGACGCGCTCTACGACATGATGCCCGGCGACAAGGTCGAACGTGCCATCACGGCAGGCGTCATCGAGATCGCGCCGCTTGCCTTCATGCGCGGCCGCACGCTTGCCAATGCCGCCGTCATCCTCGATGAGGCACAGAATACGACATCCATGCAGATGAAGATGTTCCTGACGCGTCTCGGCGAAAACTCGCGGATGATCGTGACGGGTGATCCGAGCCAGATCGACTTGCCGCGCGGTGTCAAATCCGGCCTGGTGGAAGCGCTCGAGCTGCTGAACGGCGTCGAGGGCATCACCATCGTCCGCTTCAAGGATACGGACGTTGTCCGTCATCCGCTGGTGGCGCGCATCGTCCGGGCCTACGATTCCACCTATGCCGCAAAGGCAGAGGAAAGCGATCCGCAGATCTGATCTGCGGCACGAAAGCTCATGGCCGAACTCGATATACAGATCAGTGTGGAGGAGGGCGATTGGCCCTCCGAAGAGGTATTGCAGTCGCTTGCCGAGCGCGTGCTAGGTGAAGCTGCGAATTATCTCAAGAAATACGAGAAGCAGCCGTTTCCAAAAATGGCGCCCGAATTGTCGCTGGTCTTTACCGATGACGCTTCGATCCGCGAGATCAATGCGGAATGGCGGTCACAGGACAAGGCGACGAATGTACTTTCTTTTCCGGCTTTCCCGCTTGAACCCGGCGGCAAGCCCGGCCCGATGCTGGGCGATATCATCATCGCCAGGGAGACGGTGGAGCGTGAGGCGGTCGATCTCGAAAAGAGTTTTGACGACCATCTGACGCATTTGATGGTGCATGGTTTCTTGCATCTCTTCGGCTACGACCATATGAATAATAGCGAAGCCGAAAGAATGGAGGGGCTGGAGACTCGCATTTTGGCTAGTCTTGGCCTATCTGATCCCTATGCGGGACAAGACCCCATTTGATTTGAACCCTGTCTGACCAGGAACAATGAGCGACTTTACGACAAGATCGGCCCCCGAGGCCAAAGACGGAGCCGAAGCAGCCTCCTCCGACGAGGTAGGCAGTAGTAGCAACGGCAAGCGATCCCACTCTTCATTCTGGGCACGTGCTGCGCGCATTCTGCGCCCGGCACAGGATTCCGCTCGGTTGCGCGAGGATCTGGCCGATGCGTTGATGACCAACGCGGCCGGTGACGATGCCTTCTCCGCGGATGAGCGGGCGATGCTCCACAATATCCTGCGCTTCCGCGAGGTGCGCGTCGAGGATGTCATGGTACCACGCGCCGACATCGAGGCCGTGGATCAGAACATCACCATCGGCGAACTGATGATCCTCTTCGAGGAAAGCGGCCGTTCGCGTATGCCCGTCTATGCCGACACGCTGGATGATCCGCGCGGCATGGTGCATATCCGCGACCTTCTGTCCTATGTCGCTAAGCAGGCCCGCAACAAGCGCCGCAACGGCAGTGCGAAGACGGCTGCGGCACCAGCCACTCCCGCAACCGAAAA
Source organism: Rhizobium centroccidentale (assembly GCF_030182565.1). Classification (NCBI taxonomy): domain Bacteria; kingdom Pseudomonadati; phylum Pseudomonadota; class Alphaproteobacteria; order Hyphomicrobiales; family Rhizobiaceae; genus Rhizobium; species Rhizobium centroccidentale. The sequence goes on from NZ_JAQJCG010000017.1 coordinate 125,381, forward strand.
GCCCGCACGCTCGGCCAAGCCGAATTTCGACCTTTCGCGGGTCGATCTGCAGAAGACGCTGGCGGAAGCCGGCATCATCCGCAAGATCCTGTTCGTACCGCCTTCGATGCTTGCCTCCGATCTCCTGCGACGCATGCAGGTCAACCGCACGCAGATGGCGCTTGTGATCGATGAATATGGTGGCACGGATGGCCTGGCCTCGCACGAGGACATCGTGGAAATGGTCGTGGGCGACATCGACGACGAGCATGATGATGAAGAAGTCATGTTCAAGCGCGTCTCGGAGGACGTCTTCGTTGCTGACGCTCGTGTCGAGTTGGAGGAGATCGCAGCTGCGATCGGTCCGGATTTCGATATCGCCGAGCAGGTGGACGAGGTGGATACGCTCGGCGGCCTGATCTTCTCCGCCCTCGGCCGCATTCCGGTGCGTGGCGAGGTGGTGCAGGCGCTTCCAGGCTTCGAATTCCACATTCTCGATGCCGATCCGCGCCGCATCAAGCGGGTGCGCATCACGCGTAAGCGCCATGCCGCTCGCCGCCGTCCGACCGTCAAGCTGGAAGGCGAGGCGGGTGCGTCGGAGCGCGATTTGCCGGCACCGGAAACGATCACCGAGGAAACGCCGGCCGAGCGTAACGCCGCCAGCCAATAAATGGCGCGGGAGCGGGACAAATCGCTGCATTTTTGAAAGACTGCGCCCAATTGATTCGCGATTGGACGGAGCTGGCGCATGGAATGGCTTTCGGGCAGGGTGATCCTCGTCTGGGGTTTCAAACGTGCGTTGCTTACCATTTTAGCCGGCGCCATCGGCGTGCTGGCGCTGCCGCCCTTCGGTTTCTTCGCGGCAATGTTCGTCTCGTTCACCCTGCTCGTCTGGCTGCTGGATGGCGTTGCTGCCGGCCCGGATAGCGGCCTGCTCGGGCGCCTGTGGCCTGCCTTCTTCACCGGCTGGCTGTTCGGCTTCGGCTATTTTGTCGCCGGCCTCTGGTGGCTTGGCCATGCGCTGCTGATCGATGCCGACGAGTTCGCCTGGGCGCTGCCGCTGGCAATCCTCGGTCTGCCAGCCTTTCTGGCCGTTTTCTACGGCGTCGCCACCGTGCTTGCACGGATCCTCTGGTCCGACGGCATGGGGCGTATCGCAGCACTCGCCTTCAGTTTCGGTATCCTGGAATGGCTGCGCAGCTTTCTTTTCACCGGCTTTCCCTGGAATGCCATCGGCTATGGCGCCATGCCCATTCCGCTGATGATGCAGTCGGCGCATGTCGTCGGCGTGCTCGGGGTGACCGTGCTTGCCGTCTTCGTTTTTGCGACACCTGCGCTGCTCGGCACGCGCCAGGGGCGGGTGCCGGGGATCGGCCTTGCCATTCTCATCGCCGCCACTCATGTCGGTTATGGCTATTACGCATTAGGCCAGCCGGAGGCGCCGCTGACCGATGCCAAGACGGCACCTGTGGTGCGTATCGTCCAGCCTTCGATCGACCAGGAAACCAAGATGGATACGGCCGCCGACCGCGCCGCCATCTTCGACAAGCACCTGGCGCTTTCCGTGCAGCCGCCTGCCAATGGCGGCAAGCGGCCCGACATCATCGTCTGGCCGGAAACGGCCGTGCCCTTCATCCTCACCGATAATCGCGATGCGCTCGCCCGTATTGCCGATCAGCTCGAAGACGATCAGATCCTGATTACCGGGGCTGTCCGTGTCGAAGACATGGGTCCGGGCGTCGAGCCGCGCTACTACAATTCGATCTATGTCATCGACGGCCGCGGGCAGATCATCGGTGCGTCCGACAAGACCCATCTCGTCCCCTTCGGCGAATATGTGCCCTTCGAGCATATTCTGAGCTATCTCGGTATCGAGAATGTCGTGGAACTGCCGGGCGGGTTCTCCGCGGCGACCAAGCGGCAATTGCTGACCATGCCAGACGGCATCAAATTCTATCCGCTGATCTGCTACGAGATCATCTTCCCGAATGAGATGACGTCGGAGATCCGGCAGGCCGATGCCATCCTCAACGTCACGAACGACGGCTGGTTCGGCGATACGCCTGGCCCATACCAGCATTTCCAGCAGGCAAGGGTGAGGGCGGTGGAGCAGGGACTGCCGTTGATTCGAAGCGCCAATACCGGCATTTCAGCATTTGTTGATGCACACGGACGGGTGCTTTCTGGCATCGATTATAATCAGCAAGGCTTCATAGATACCACTTTCGGTGGCGCAACCGTATCGCGCATCGACGATAAAGCCAGAAAAACATACTTTTGGTTGATCATCGGAGCAGTCGGCGTGATTGCCGTGATTTCGCGCATGGGTTTTATTTTCAGGGTGAATTGACCAAAAAACCCTAAAATTGCATAGTGCTAGATGTCCGCCTTTCGAACGTAGACTGGAGGCCTTGGGGGCGTCGGCTGCAACGTGGCGTTATAGGGGTGGTGAAGGGTACCGGGTGGCAGGTCCTGAATTCAACCTATGTTAGGGTAAAATGATGATTGAAAATAAAAAGAAGCCGAACCCCATCGACATTCATGTCGGTAGCCGCATACGCCTCCGCCGCACAATGCTTGGCATGAGCCAGGAGAAGCTCGGCGAAAGCCTCGGAATTACGTTTCAGCAAATCCAGAAATACGAAAAAGGCACCAACCGCGTTGGCGCCAGCCGCCTCCAGAATATCTCCAGCATCCTCAATGTCCCGGTTTCCTTCTTTTTCGAGGATGCACCGGGCGAGCACGCGGCCGGCACGGGCGGCATGGCCGAGGCATCCAGCTCCAACTACGTCGTCGACTTTCTGTCGTCTTCCGAAGGATTGCAGCTCAACCGCGCTTTCGTGAAAATTTCCGATGGCAAAGTCCGACGCAAAGTTGTCGAGCTGGTCAAGGCGCTCGCGGCCGAGGCGGATGCCGAGTAACCCTTCGAAGCGGGGTTAAACCGAGAAAGTCGAGAGGCGGTCATTTTGGCCGCCTTTTCGCTATTTACGGCAAAATTTTATCACTTGGGCAGGGATATAAAGATATATTTATGTCCTTGTGCGGCTTGTTTTTCGAGGCGGAGGCGAATATCAAAAGCAGAGATTTGTTCTTTGAGGGGAATCCCGCATGCGCGCGAATTATCTGTTTACGAGTGAGTCTGTTGCCGAAGGTCACCCGGATAAAGTTTGTGACCGCATTTCCGATGAAATTGTCGATCTGGTTTACCGCGAGGCTGCAAAGACCGGCGTAAACCCATGGACCGTGCGCATTGCATGCGAGACCCTTGCCACCACCAACCGCGTCGTCATTGCCGGTGAAGTGCGTTTGCCGCCGAGCCTGATGAAGAAGGACAAGGATGGCAACGACGTCATCAATCCTTCGAAGTTCAAGGCCGCCGCCCGCCGCGCCATCAAGGACATCGGCTACGAACAGGACGGCTTCCACTGGAAGAAGGCCCGTATCGACGTGCTCCTGCACTCGCAGTCTGCCGATATCGCCCAGGGCGTCGACAATGCCGCCGACCAGCAGGGTGACGAAGGTGCCGGCGACCAGGGCATCATGTTCGGCTATGCCTGCAAGGAAACGCCGGATCTCATGCCGGCGCCGATCTACTATTCGCACAAGATCCTGCAGCTGCTCGCTTCCGCCCGCAAGAAAGGCGACGGCGAAGTCGCCAAGCTCGGTCCGGACGCCAAGAGCCAGGTGACGGTTCGTTACGTTGACGGCAAGCCGTCCGAAGCGACCTCGATCGTGCTTTCCACCCAGCATCTCGACGAGAGCTGGGATTCAAAGAAGGTTCGTGCTGTCGTCGAGCCCTATATCGTCGAGGCGCTCGGCGACCTGAAGATCGCTTCCGATTGCAAGTGGTACATCAACCCCACCGGCAAGTTCGTCATCGGCGGCCCCGACGGCGACGCCGGCCTCACCGGCCGCAAGATCATCGTCGACACTTACGGCGGCGCAGCCCCGCATGGCGGCGGTGCATTCTCCGGCAAGGACACGACCAAGGTCGACCGTTCCGCAGCCTATGCTGCCCGTTATCTGGCGAAGAACGTCGTTGCCGCCGGTCTTTCCGATCGCTGCACGATCCAGCTCTCCTACGCCATCGGCGTTGCCCAGCCGCTGTCGATCTATGTCGACCTGCACGGCACCGGCAAGGGCGTCACCGAGGATCAGGTCGAAGCGGCGATCCGCAAGAACATGGACCTCTCGCCGACCGGCATCCGCCGCCACCTCGACCTCAATAAGCCGATCTACGCCAAGACCTCGGCTTACGGTCACTTCGGCCGCAAGGCCGGCCGTGACGGCTCCTTCTCCTGGGAGCGTACGGACCTGGTGAAGGCCCTCAAGGAAGCCGTGAAGCTCCGGGAAGCCGCATGATCGATACCGAGCGCCGGTCGCGGGCGACGGAAGCATTCTTCGGCCGGCGCAAGGGTAAGGCCTTGCGCGGCCAGCAGGCTGAAAAGCTGGAAGCATTGCTGCCGCAGTTCATCATCGACCTTTCCGCCCCGGCGCCGCAGCCGCTGAACGATCTCTTCCCGGTGCCGACCGAGCGTCTGCGCCTGGAAATCGGCTTTGGCGGTGGGGAGCATCTGATCCACCGGGCGCTGGAGCAGCCGAAGACCGGCTTCATCGGTGTCGAGCCCTTTGTCAATTCGATGCAGAAGCTGCTTGCTAGCGTCGACGACGCTGGCGCCCATAATATCCGCGTCTACAATGATGATGCGACGCAGGTGCTGGATTGGCTGCCGGATGCGTGTCTGGACCAGATCGACCTGCTCTATCCCGATCCGTGGCCGAAGAAGAAGCATTGGAAGCGCCGCTTCGTTTCGCAGGTGAACCTTGCCCGCTTTCATCGCGTCCTGAAGCCCGGTGCGCTCTTCTGCTTCGCCTCCGACATCGATACCTACGTCAATTGGACGCTGCAGCACTGCCAGGCGCATGGCGGCTTCGAGTGGACTGCGCAGAATGCCGCCGACTGGCTGACGCCCTATGAGGGCTGGCCGAGCACGCGCTACGAGGCCAAGGCCAGGCGCGAAGGGCGCTCGTCGGCATATCTGACCTTCAAGAAGGTCTGATCGCTCCGGTTACGGACGAGAATTTCAGATTGAGATATTTGCACTATCCTGTCTGACGACCGCCGCTTTGGGCGGTCTGGATCATGCGCGTGCGTTGCCAGGTGGGCCGGTTCGATGCGGTCCTTGCGGACGGTGACTTTCACCGTCGGACGACGCTCCTGGTCAGTGCAGGCTGACCGTCTTCAATTCGTCTTCGGCAGCACGATAGAAGGTGCTGGAGCGATTGTCCGTCAAGAGGATCGGGGTGCCGTCGGCGCCGAAAAGCGCCCACAGATCGACATCCGGATCGATATCGGGCGCTTCCGGGAAGCAGCGGGATACTTCGGACCAATCCATTTTTCTGATGTAGGCGACCTCACCGGTGCCGATATTGGCAAGTTCGGATGGGGTCAGGCGGGCGGTGGCTTCTTTCAACAACATGCTCGTACCTCCAGTATGAGGGACCAACGGCTCCAGAGCATGATGACCAAAAGTGTGAACGGCTTTCGGGTGACGTCGTGCTCTAGTTCTTTGATTCTAGAGCCGATTCGGATCTCAGGTCGAATCGGCCTGAAATCATCCGGCTCTAGGCCGTTGTTCTACTGTGAGACCGAAATGTTAATTTTCTTTACCATGCGGTCGGGTTCCGGCCGAATGAGATCGACGGAGAGCAACCCGTTCTTCAGCGTGGCGCCGAGCACCTGCATGCCGTCGGCAAGCACGAAAACACGCTGGAACTGCCGGGCGGCGATCCCCCGGTAGAGATAGTCACGCTCGCCCTGTTCCGTCTGGCGGCCGCGGATCAGCAGCTGGTTTTCTTCCGTCGTGACATCAAGTTCGTCTTCGGAAAAGCCGGCGACCGCCAGCGTGATGCGCAGACGTTCCGGCTCGCCCGACAGGCGGTCCGCACGCATCCGTTCGATATTGTAGGGAGGGTAGCCGTCGCTGACTTTGGAAATTCGCTCAAGCGTCTTTTCCATGGTGTCAAAGCCCAGAAGCAGTGGGCTGGCAAAGGGAGTCGTCCGGCTCATCGTCTCAAAGTCCTTGGGTGTCAAGCGACCGTTCCGGACCTGATCTTCAGCACCCGGTTGTCCCTAATATGGGAGTACGCGCCTGCGAGTGCAAGCCATGAGGTCTTCGCATTTGCGAGATCGAAATCCATGGTGAAAAATGGTTCCATGACATGGCGAGCGAGCGCTTGACAAAGCCGGACCGGACCCGCGACAAAGCCTGTCGATCTGCACCGGAGGAAAGTTGAAGACATGACCGAACCTAGAAAAATCATCATCGATACCGACCCCGGTCAGGACGACGCCGCGGCGATCTTTCTCGCCTTCGGCAGCCGCGAAGAGATCGACGTGCTCGGCATCACGGCGGTTGCCGGCAACGTGCCGCTGCGGCTGACCAGCCGCAACGCCCGTATCGTCTGCGAACTCTGCGATCGCCACGACGTCAAGGTGTTCGCCGGTGCCGACGCGCCGCTTAAGCGCAAGCTGGTGACGGCGGAGCATGTGCATGGCAAGACCGGCCTCGACGGTCCGGAACTCTCCGAGCCGACAATGGAACTGCAGCCAGGCCACGCCGTCGATTTCATCATCGATACGCTGCGCAAGGAGCCTGAGGACGCCGTGACCCTCTGCACGCTTGGCCCGCTGACCAATATCGCCATGGCGTTTCAGAAGGCGCCTGACATCGTCGGGCGCGTACGCGAATTCGTGATGATGGGCGGCGGCTTCTTCGAGGGCGGCAACATCACGCCGGCCGCCGAGTTCAACATCTATGTCGATCCGGAAGCGGCAGACGTCGTGTTCCGTTCGGGCGTTCCCATCATCATGATGCCGCTCGACGTCACCCACAAGCTGCTGACGCGCAAGGATCGCGTCGAGCGCATCGCCGCGGTCGGGACGCCCCCGGCCAAGGCCATGGTCGAAATGCTGCAGTTCTTCGAGCGTTTCGATATTGAGAAATACGGTTCGGACGGCGGTCCGCTGCATGATCCCACAGTCATCGCCTACCTTCTGAAGCCCGAGCTCTTCAAGGGCCGAGAATGCAATGTCGAGATCGAGGTGACGTCGGAACTGACCGTCGGGATGACCGTCGTCGACTGGTGGCACGTCACCGACCGCAAGCGCAATGCCAAGGTCATGCGCGACGTCGATGCCGATGGCTTCTTCGCGCTGCTGACGGAACGCTTCGCCCGCATCTGATCAGATCCATGCAAAAGGCCGCCGGATCGCTCCGGCGGCCTTTTGATTATATCCCGAGCGATTTGGCTCAGAATTCTTCCCAATCGTCCTGGGCAAGCGCCGTGGCACCCTGTGTCTGCGGAATGGCTTTGCGTGCCGGTGCTGCCGCGGGCGCAGGCGCGCGACGCGGCGCCGCCGGAGCCCGCATCTGCTGGGCGGTCGCCCGCAATGCGCTGGCATTGTCCGGAACGGCGCGGGCGGTGCGGAAGCGTGCAACGAGTGCCCTGAGCGACTGGGCTTCCTCGGCGAGCGCGACGCTCGAGGCTGTGGTTTCCTCGACCATCGCGGCATTCTGCTGGGTTACCTGATCCATCTGGTTCATGGCCGAATTGATTTCTTTCAGGCCGATAGCCTGCTCGCTTGCGGAAGCGGAGATCTGGCGGATCAAGCCGTTGATCTCCATGACCTGCTGGGCGATCTTGTGCAGGGCATCGCCCGTGCGGCCGACCAGATCGACGCCTTCCTTGACCTGTCCGGCCGAAGCGTTGATCAGGGTCTTGATCTCCTTGGCGGCATTGGCCGAGCGCTGGGCCAGCTCGCGCACTTCCTGCGCGACAACGGCAAAGCCCTTGCCGGCTTCGCCTGCGCGGGCTGCTTCGACACCGGCGTTCAGCGCGAGGAGGTTGGTCTGGAAGGCGATTTCGTCGATGACGCCGATAATGCGCGACACCTCCTGCGACGATTGCTCGATGCCGTGCATGGAGGAAATGGCCTTCTGCACGATCTCGCCGGAATGCTCTGCGTCCTCTGATGCGGCATTGACGCTGGTTGCCGCCGTACGAGCGTTTTCGGCGCTGGAATTGACCTGCGCGGTCAGCTCGTTGAGGGCCGCTGCCGTCTCTTCAAGGCTCGCCGCCTGCTGTTCGGTGCGGCGGGCGAGGTCCGAGGCGCTATTGCTGATTTCGCCGGTGCCGCTGCCGATATTGCCGACGCTGACATTGACGGTATGAACCGTCTCCTCGAGGCTCGCCAGCGCGGCATTGAAGTCCTGCTTGAGCTGGGCATATTCGCCGGGGAACTCGTCGGTGATCCGCTGAGTGAGATTGCCCTTGGAGAGCTCAGCGAGGCTTTGGCCGAGAATGCCGACGATATGGCGCTGAAGGGTAACGCTCTCGTTGCGTTCGCTCTCCGAGCGGCGGCGTTCGCCTTCGGCAGCCAGGCGCTGGTCGTTCGCTTCACCTTCCAGGCGCTTGGTGTCGGCTAGCGCAAAGCGGAACCCTTCCAGTGCCTTGGCGACTGAACCCACTTCGTCCGCACGAGCCTGACCGGCGACCGGCTCGGCATAATTGCCGGCGCTGAGACGATTGACGCTGGCGACGAGGCCGGCAAGCGGCGTCTGCACGAAACTGCGCACGGCGGCGTAAAGAGCGAGCATCACGGCAGCAAGCACCAGGATGCCAGCGACGATCATCATGTAGGTCTGATCGCGTACGGGTGCTGCGATTGCGCTGTGCGGTACGTCGATGAGAACGACCCAGGTGGCATTGAGACCCGGAACGGCGAAAGGATAGACGACGCGGTCGAACTCTTCGCTGCCTGCATCGGAAAGATTCTTGAGGATGCTTGCGGAAGAGGAGGTCAAAGCTGCCTTGATGACGTCAGCGCCGGAACCATTATAGTCCTTCATCAGCAGGTCGGCGGTCGGTGCCACCAGCCATTTGTTGTCCTGGGAAACCAGCAGCACGCGGCCGGTGCCGAAAGGCTGCATCTTCTGCAGCTTCGTCGAAAGCGAATTGAGGGAGATATCGACGCCTGCAACGCCGATCAACTTTCCGCCCGACATGACCGGATAAGCAATCGAGCTCATGGTCGTCGGAACATCGGTGCCCTGCGCGAGGTAGGGTGGCGTGATCGCGCCTTTGCCACTGTCGGCAGCAAGCTTCCACCATGCGGCGCTGTAATCATTGTCGAAGGTCGAGAACTGGATGCCGCCATCCTTGGTCTTCGACCAATAGGGCGTGAAGGCGCCCTTGTCGTTCACGGCCTGATCCTTGTTGTTGGCAAGTTCGGTCGTCTTGCCATCCAGCGCGCCGAGCTGCTCACAGAACCAGCTGCCGAAGGCAAAGGCATTCTGCTCGACATTTGCCTTGAGGATATTGATCATGCCCTTGCGGTCGAAGGTATGGCCCTCGTGGCCGCGGCCGATGATGGCGGCCATGGAGCGGGCGGCACTCGCCAGTTCGCCGACATTGGCGGCGATCTCGTTGGAAATGGATTTGGCCTCGGTATTCGCCTGATCCATCGTCAGCGTCTCGACGCGATCGCGGGTCTGGGAAATCAGCAGAAAATTGGAAACCAGCAGAACGAGTGCGATCGCCAGCCCGGTGACCAAGATGAGCTTGGCCGCAAGCGACTTCATGCGAAAGATGAACATCATTTCCTCGAAAAAGCGATGCGTCGGATACACATTATCCGAATGCAAGGTCGGCGCAGGATGGCCCTGTCATGGAGCCGCCGTTAAGATTCCTGCCGCGGCTCAAAGGCTATGCGCGCCAGGCTAGAGGAGAATGATATGGAAGCGCAAAAATTTAATTAATTGCGCTTCGCAAGGGTTGTGAAATTTAACCCTAAAGCTTTTCGGCGACTTCGCTGGCAACCGGGATGGACGGCTGCGCGCCCGGCTTCAGGCAAGCCAGCGAACCGGCGACGGCGGCGCGGCGTAGGCTGGCATGGAAATCCAGACCCTGATCGAGGCTCGCGGCAAAATAGCCGCAGAAGGTATCGCCGGCGCCGACGGTATCCACCGGCTCGATGACGAGGCCCTTGGCACGCGCGAGCTCGCCGTCGCGAATGGCGATTACGCCGTCGCCGCCAAGCGTGACGATCAGCGTCTGGCCGGTTTCACCATGCAGGCGGACGAGGGCAGCCTCACGCTCGGATGCCGACATGTTGTCCTGGCCGGCCAGCCTCTCGAATTCCGTCTCGTTGGCGATGACGATATCGGCAAGCCGGCCGAGGCGGGCAGCCTCAGGGATCAGAGGGGCCAGATTGAGCACGGTGCGCACGCCCTTTGCTTTCGCCGTATTCAGCGCCATCTCGACGGCGGCAACCGGAATTTCGAGCTGAAGCATCAGCGTATCGCCGGCGTTCAGAGCGGCGACGGCGGCGGCAACGTGTTCGGCCGCATTGGTGCCATTGGCGCCCGGAACGACAGCGATCATATTCTCGCCGTCACCGCCCACCAGGATGAGAGCAGTACCGGTCGGTTCTGACACGCGCCGGACGGTAGAAAGATCGGTCCCTGCCGCATCGAGCAAGGCAAGTGCGGGTTCTGCGAAGGCGTCATCGCCGACCGCCCCGCTGAGGCGCACCGTCGCACCGGCGCGGCGTGCGGCGAGCGCCTGATTGGCGCCCTTGCCCCCGGCCGCGGTGGAAAAGCCGTTACCGGCGACGGTTTCCCCCGGCTTCGGCAAACGATCCGTGGTGGCGATGAGGTCCATGTTGATGGAGCCGAAAATAGTGATCATGCGGTGTCCTGCCCTGGGTGTTGATCTCGCATGATCCTGCCCGAAGGCGCCTTATGTCTTTGTGGATCATGCATCGATTGGGGGCGACACTGCCGAAGCGATCAGTCTTCGTCAACTACCCTGAGCTTGAGTTGGCTCGTGTGGTTGTCGACAGGCTTGGGCCGCTCTTCCGGCCGCGCCTTGGCAGGCTCTTTCGCCGCCTCGAATTCCAGCGCCTCTATCCGCTCGCCGCGCCGCGCCAGCTTGTCGGCCGAGGTGACGATCATGTCGACATCCTTCTGCGCCATCGCGAAATGGCCCTGCAGCTTGCGCACGCGTTCATCGAGGCGCGAGAGGTCGTCCATCAGATGAGCCACTTCGCTTTGGATGACATGGGCCTGCTCGCGCATGCGTTGGTCCTTCAGCACAGCCTGGATGACTTGGATCGACAGCATCAGCAGCGAGGGTGAGACGATGACGATGCGCGCGCGCTGGGCCTTCTGTACGATCGCCTCGAAATTCTCGTGGATCTCGGCAAAGATCGACTCGGACGGCACGAAGAGAAAGGCCGTATCCTGCGTCTCACCGGGGATCAAATATTTTTCCGAGATATCGCGGATATGCAGTTCCAGATCCCTCCGGAACTGCTGCGCGGCGATCTTGCCATGTTCGGGACTGGCAGCACTACGGATGGCGTTCCACGCCTCCAGCGGAAACTTCGCGTCGATCACAAGCGGCGGCGAGCCGTTCGGCATGCGCACGGTACAGTCCGGTCGCGAGCCGTTGGAAAGCGTCGTCTGAAATGCGTAGGCGCCCATCGGCAGCCCGTCGGCGATGATAGTCTCCATGCGTGCCTGGCCGAAGGCGCCACGCGTCTGCTTGTTGGAGAGAATGGCCTGCAGGCCGACGACATCCTTGGCCAGCGTCTGGATATTGGTCTGAGCGGCATCGATGACGGCGAGCCTTTCCTGCAGGCGGCGCAGGTTTTCATGGGTCGAGCGCGTCTGCTCGCCGATCGTCGCCGTCACCCGCTGTGACATGCCGTCCAGGCGCTGGCCGATGGCCTGATTGAGCTCGGCCTGTCTGGAGCCGAACACTTCGGCGATGGTGGCAAGCCGCCCCTGCATTTCCGCCTGCGACCGCAGCAGCGCCGCCATCGTATGCTCGGCGTCGAGCGCGTCGTCTTCCGCGCGTGCCTTGCCACGGACGAAAAGGACGATGACTGCGATCGCAAGCAGAATGACGAGGCCGGTCAGAACCTGGACGGTGGAAATGGCTTGGCCGAAGATGATGAAAGACATGAAACCTGGCGCGCTGATGAAGTTCTCTACGCAAGCATAGCAAAATTGTTGTGAATATCCAGATCAAACCGTGAACAAAATTTCGAGACCATCCGCTGCCGTTCGGATTGCTGTCGTTGAAAAAACACCGCCTCACCGCCATCTTGGCGATTCCATCGCACAACAAGATGCGTTATGGGAAACGTCATGACGATCAAGCCACTCATCATTTTGCCCGACCCGCTGCTTCGCCAGGCTTCCAAGCCCATCGAGCAGATCGATACCGAAATTCAGCGCCTCGCCGACGACATGCTGGAAACCATGTATGACGCGCCGGGCATCGGCCTTGCGGCGATCCAGATCGGCGTTCCCCGCCGCATGCTGGTCATCGACGTTGCGCGCGAAGGCGAAGAGAAGAAGCCGCGGGTGTTCATCAATCCGGAGATCGTCGCGTCTTCGGATGAACGCTCGGTCTATGAGGAAGGCTGCCTTTCCATTCCGGATTACTACGCCGAGGTGGAGCGCCCCGCACGCGTCACCGTCAAGCATCTAGACCGCGACGGCAAGGAACAACTCACCGAGGCCGACGGTCTGCTTGCGACCTGCGTACAGCACGAGATCGACCACCTGAACGGCGTGCTCTTCATCGACTATATCTCGCGCCTGAAGCGGGAGATGGTGATCAAGAAGTTTACGAAGGCCGCCAAGTCGAAGGCTCTCTGATCCCAGACATTGAAAGATCGAGTTGAAACGCCTATGATATCATTGATATCAAATGGAGGCGCGAATGAGTGATCTGTTGCTGCGCGGTATCGACGACAGCTTGAAGGAGCAGTTGCAGGCCAATGCCAGCAGGCATGGCCGCAGCCTCTCGGATGAGGCGATCGAACTGCTGCGTCAATCGCTTGGACGCCAGCAGGGTGGGAGCAACTCGGCGGGGCAGCGATTGAGAGCAATTCTTGGCGCAGAAAAGCTCAGCGAAGAGGAAATCGAGGCAATCAATGCTTTTCGGAATGCGCCGGATCGCGATCCGCCCCATTTCGAATAGTGCTCTGGCCTGCGCATGATCGTTCTGGACACCAATGTTGTATCGGAGTTGCAAGGGCGGCTGCATAGCGAGCGCATATTGTCCTGGCTGGATAGCTTCGCCGTCGAGGCCGTTTTTCTGACCACCATCACCATCGGCGAGATTAGATTTGGACTGGAACTCCTGGCTGACGGGAAGCGCAAAGTGGCACTTGTCGCGGAGCTGGATGCGATAGAGGCAGAGTTTTCGGGCCGTGTTCTGGGATTTTCGAGCAACGCAGCCCATCAATACGGAATAATCTCCGCTCATCGCCACAAGATTGGGCGAAGGATGGAAACGAAGGACGCCATGATCGCCGCCATCTGCCTCGCGAGCGGTGCGACATTGGCGACGCGCAATACAAAAGACTTCGAGGGGCTTGATCTCAGGCTCATAAACCCGTTTGAAGGCGGCTAGCGTTTGATCCGATGGCATGCGCCGCGGCCGCTGGGTCATTCGAAATCTGATATCTTAGCCGGATGGATCGCATGTCGCTCAACATCATCTTTATGGGAACGCCCGAATTTTCTGTGCCGACATTGCGGTCCCTGATCGATGCCGGCCACAAGATTCGCGCCGTTTACACGCAGCCGCCGCGTCCCGGCGGGCGGCGAGGGCTCGACCTGCAGAAATCGCCGGTGCATCAGGCGGCCGAATTGCTAGGCCTGCCGGTTTTCACGCCGGTCAATTTCAAGGATCCCGACGAACGCCAGCGCTTTCGCGATCTGGATGCCGATGTCGCTGTCGTCGTCGCCTATGGCCTGCTGCTGCCGGAAGCGATCCTCACCGGGACACGTCTCGGCTGCTACAACGGCCATGCCTCTTTGCTGCCGCGCTGGCGCGGGGCAGCTCCCATCCAGCGAGCGATCATGGCTGGCGACAAAAAAACCGGCATGATGGTGATGAAGATGGACAAGGGGCTGGATACCGGCCCGATCGCTTTGGCACGCGAAGTGGAGATCGGCGGCACCATGACCGCGGGTGAACTGCATGACAGGCTGATGCTCGTCGGCGCAAAAGCCATGGCCGAGGCCATGAACAAGCTGGAGCACGATGAGCTGCCTCTGACCGCGCAGCCATCCGAAGGCGTTCTCTATGCCGCAAAGATCGACAAGGGCGAAACCCGCATCGATTTCGGCAAGCCGGCGACCGAGGTCCATAATCATATCCGTGGCCTGTCGCCCTTTCCCGGCGCCTGGTTCGAAGCCGACATCGCCGGTCGGCCAGAACGCATCAAGGTGCTCGGCTCGGAATTGGCAGAAGGTAAGGGAGCTTGCGGTCGGGTCCTGACAGATGATCTCGTCATTGCCTGCGCCTCCGGCGCCATCAGGCTGACGAAGCTGCAGAAGGCCGGCGGCAAGCCCTTGGCGGCAGCCGACTTCCTGCGCGGTACGTCGATCGCGCCGGGTACCGTGCTTGCCTCGGAGCAAGCCTGATGCCGCGCTACAAAATGACCGTCGAATATGACGGTATTCCCTATGTCGGTTGGCAACGCCAGGAAAACGGCCCCTCCGTGCAGGGTGCGATCGAAGGCGCCATCCTGTCCTTGACCGGCGAAACTGTTTCGATCCGCGGCGCGGGACGCACCGATTCCGGCGTGCATGCCATGGGGCAGGTCATGCATGCCGATCTTTCCAAGGAATGGAAGGTCTATACGCTGCGCAATGCGCTCAATGCCCATCTGAGGATGGCCGGTGACCGCATCGCCATTCTCGATATCGTCGAGGTCGCCCCACGCTTCGATGCACGCTTCTCGGCCGTCCGCCGCCACTATCTCTATCGCATCATCGCCCGCCGCGCGCCGCTTGCACTGGAAGCCGGCCGTGCATGGTGGGTGCCGAAGGATATGGACCACGAGGTCATGCATGCCGCGGCGCAGACCCTTGTGGGTCGGCATGATTTCACCACCTTCCGTTCGGCGCATTGCCAGGCAAACAGCCCGGTGCGCACGCTCGACCGGCTGGATGTGACGCGCACCGGCGAGCTGATCGAGATCCGCGCCACCGCGCAAAGCTTCCTGCACAATCAGATCCGCTCCTTCGCCGGTACGCTGAAGCTCGCGGGCGAGGGCAAATGGACGCCTGACGATGTGCGCGCGGCGCTGGAGGCTCGGGACCGCAAGGCCTGCGGTCCTGTCGCTCCGCCGGATGGGCTCTATTTCATGCAGGTGGATTATCGTGACGGTGCCGGTTCGGCGGGCAACGAAGGGGAGACTATCGATGACGGTGACGATCTATCATAATCCAGCCTGCGGCAAGTCGCGTAACACGCTGGCGATGATCCGGCAGTCCGGCGAAGAACCCGTCGTTATCGAATATCTGAAGACGCCGCCCAGCCGCGAACAGCTGGTGGAGCTCATTGCCGCCATGGATCTGACGACCCGCGATCTTCTCCGCCAAAAGGGAACGCCCTATGACGAGCTCGGTCTTGGCAATCCCGATCTCACCGAGGATCAGCTGCTTGAGCGGATGATCGAGTACCCGATCCTGATCAACCGTCCGATCGTGGTGACGGAGAAAGGCGTGCGTCTCTGCCGCCCGTCCGAACGCGTGCTCGATATCTTGCCGAACCCAGATATCGGCCCGTTTACCAAGGAAGATGGCGACGTCGTCAACCGTTAAACGCGACTACCTCAGCCCGGCGGATAGACGCCGAGGAAGCGCTGTAGGAAGTCCGTCAGCAGCATGGTCGGAATAAGCAGCACCAGCGTCAGCGTGCCGATGAAGAGCGGATGCGTGCCGCAGATCATTCGAAGCATGCGCGCCAGCGAAAAGATGATCGCCATCATCAGCGCCAGCCACAGCAACGCCGCCAACCCGCTGGAACCCGGAACGAAGGCGATCAAGGCGATGAGTAGCGCATTCAGATAGGATGTCGGCACGCCGAGCCAGTTCACGACGACGACGATCGGCGTGAACTTGTCGCCGAAGCGAAAAATCAGCAGCAACACGCCAGCAAGCACGAGCGGGATCAGCCAGTTCGCAAATTCGACTAAGGCCAGGCGCAGAAAGAAGGCAAGACCCGCCGATGTCTCCGGCGGCATGGCGGTCAGATAGGCCTTCTGCCACCACAGCCATGAAATGCCGATCGACGGCAGGCACCAAAAAATCGCCCAGAAGGAACGCAGCATGCCGCGGTCCGAAATGTCCAGATACTGGAATCCGCGCGCATCCATCCGGATCAGCAGCCATAGGCCGGACAGGTAATACTGGACTTCCTTAAAGCTCGGCATTCTCGAACCAGCGCTGGATGAAGGTCTGGTAGATCTCGGTCAGCGTTTCGAGATCCGAGAGCTCCACGCGCTCGTCGACCATATGCATGGTCTGGCCGACAAGCCCGAATTCCACGACGGGGCAGTAGTCCTTGATGAAGCGTGCATCGGACGTGCCGCCGGTGGTCGACAGCGCCGGCCTTTGACCGGTGATGTTTTCGATGGCGGAGGACAGCGAGGCGATCAGCGCATTGTTGCGCGTCAGGAAGACCTGGCTCGGACGCTCCGACCAGACGATGTCGTATTTCGCCGGCGGCCGCCCGGGCCGCAGCGTCTGGTCGGCGGCGGCTGCATCCAGGCGTGCCAGGATTTCCGCCTTCAGCGTATCGGTGGTCCAGGTGTCGTTGAATCGGATGTTGAAGGCAGCGGTCGCCTTGGCGGGAATGACGTTGGTGGCGGTATTGCCGACGTCGATCGTCGTCACTTCGAGGTTCGACGGCTGGAAATTGTCCGTACCCGCGTCAAAGGGCGGGTCGAGCAGCGCTTCCGTCAGCTTGATGATGCTGCGCACCGGGTTGTCGGCGAGATGCGGATAGGCGGCATGCCCCTGAACGCCATGGACTGTAATAGTGCCGGAAATCGAGCCGCGGCGACCGATCTTGATCATGTCGCCGAGCCGGTCGGGGTTGGTCGGTTCGCCGACGAGCGAGGCATCCCATGTCTCGCCACGCTCGGCCGCCCATTGCAGCAGCTTGACCGTGCCGTTGATCGCCGGCCCCTCTTCATCGCCGGTGATCAGGAAGGAGATCGAGCCGGCGGGTTTGCCATGCTTTTCGATATGACGCGCAACCGCTGCCACGAAGCAGGCAATGCCGCCCTTCATGTCGACGGCGCCACGGCCGAAAAGCTCGCCATCGGCGATTTCGGCAGCAAAAGGCGGACGGCTCCAGGAAGCGGCATCGCCGACCGGCACGACATCCGTATGGCCGGCAAACATCAGATGCGGTCCATCCGTGCCGAGCCGCGCATAGAGATTTTCGATATCGGGCGTTCCCGGCTCGCTCGCCGTCATGCGCTCGATCTTGAAGCCGAGTGGCTGCAGCATGCCGGCAAGCACGGTCAGCGCGCCGCCCTCGGCAGGGGTGACGGAGGCGCAGCGGATCAGGGTCTGCAGGTTCGTAATGGGATTGGTAACAGTCATCGGAGGCAATTTATCCGGCGGGAAATGGCAAAGCGATGGCAAAGGATCGGTGACGACTCGAAAATCTTTGCCGCGATTCCAGCAATCGCACAGGCATGCTCCCCCGGCAAGCATAAGGGAAGCGCGATATGGCAACCGCGCTTCCCAAATTTTGCGAGATTAGTCGCGCAGCAGCTCGTTGATGCCGGTCTTCGAGCGGGTCTTTTCATCGACTCGCTTGACGATGACGGCGCAATAGAGGCTAGGCGCCGGCTGGCCGTTCGCCATGGTATTGCCGCTCGGCAGCGCGCCGGCGACGACGACCGAGTATGGCGGAACTTCACCATAGGTGATCTCGCCGGTGGCGCGATCGACGATCTTGGTGGACTTGCCGATGAAAACGCCCATGCCGAGCACGGAACCTTCGCGAATGATGCAGCCTTCGACGACTTCGGAGCGGGCGCCGATGAAGCAATTGTCTTCGATGATCGTCGGGCCGGCCTGCATCGGCTCCAGCACGCCGCCGATGCCGACGCCGCCGGAAAGATGCACATGCTTGCCGATCTGGGCGCAGGAGCCGACCGTCGCCCAGGTGTCGACCATGGTGCCTTCGCCGACATAGGCGCCGAGATTGACGAAGGACGGCATCAGGATGGCGTTGGGGGCGATATAGGCGGAATGACGCACGACTGCGTTCGGCACGGCGCGGAAGCCGGCTTCACGGAAGCGATTTTCTCCCCAGCCTTCGAACTTCGAGGGAACCTTGTCCCACCAGGTGGCGCCGCCGGAGCCGCCTTCGACGATCTTCATGTCGTTCAGGCGGAAGGAGAGCAGGACCGCTTTCTTGAGCCACTGGTTGACGGTCCAATTGCCATCAGCGCCACGCTCGGCCACGCGAACCTTGCCGCTGTCGAGGAGATTGAGCGCCGTTTCGACGGCATCGCGGACTTCGCCGCGCGTCGACGTGTTCACATTGTCGCGATTGTCGAAGGCAGCCTCGATGGACTTTTCGAGGGAGGCGAGGTCGGTAGCGCTCATGGGAATTCCTTGCAACGTCAGGGCCTATCGTGATTTCCGGATAAAGGTCCGGAAGCGGTCGATTGGTCCTATAGCATGCATGCCGAAAATGGAATGTCTTTTCCGCGCCGATTGAGCTTGGATTCAAGGCGTTGTAGGGGCATATGCAAGAGCTTGGGCATTCCTGTCCTTCGGCAGGAAAGGCCCGTCATGATCGATTCGAAAGGCATGAATAGATGAGCAAGGGGAAGAACGGCAGGCTGAGGCGCAAGGATGGGGTTTGGGACCCGTTGAAGACGAGCTCGGCAGACAAGCAGCGGGCCGAGTCGGTGCCGCGCACGCCGCAGTCGATGTCGCCGTCCTACCGGCTTGCCTATGCCGATGAGGATTTCCTCTGCCGTGAGGAATTGCGGCCGATCCGCCTGCAGCTGGAACTGCTGAAGACCGAAATGTCGCTGACCGAGCGCGGCATCAAGTCGACCGTCGTCATGTTCGGCGGCGCACGCATTCCTGCCCCCGGCACCAATGCCTGGGCTGCCCGCAACGACGTGCAGCGCGCTAATCTCGAAGCAGCATCGGTCTATTACGAGGAGGCGCGCAAGTTTGCCCGGCTCTGCTCCCGTTATTCCGCCGGTTTCGATTACCACGAATATGTCGTCGTCACCGGCGGCGGCCCGGGTGTGATGGAAGCTGGCAATCGCGGCGCGGCCGAAGAAGGGGCTCCTTCGATCGGCCTCAACATCGTGTTGCCGCACGAGCAGGCGCCGAATGCCTATGTGACGCCGGAGCTCAGCTTCAACTTCCATTATTTCGCGATCCGCAAGATGCATTTCATGGTGCGCGCCAAGGCAATCGCGGTGTTCCCGGGCGGCTTCGGCACGATGGACGAATTGTTCGAGTGCCTGACGCTCATCCAGACCGGACGCATGGAGCGCCTGCCGCTTATTCTCTTCGGCGAAAAGTTCTGGCGCAGCATCATCAATTTCGATGCGCTGGCCGAGTTCGGCACCATCGCACCAGATGATGTGAACCTCATCAGCTTCGTTGATACCGCCGACGAAGCCTGGAAGATAGTCACCGATTTCTACGAGCACGATAACGGTCACCACGACAACGGGCACTGATAACGAAAAGCCCGCCGTCGCTTGGGCGAGGGCGGGCTTTCGTTCATGGGACCAGTGTCGGAGCGATCGGCTTACAGCAGCGGGCGGCCCGGCATGTCGTCCAGGTTAACGACGCCATCGTGGTTGCGGTCCAAGCGGTCGAAGAGCTTGTTCATGGCGTCTTCGGCTTCCTTCTTGCTGATCTGGCCGCTTTGATCGGTATCGGCAAAGCGGAAGACCATCGCTTCATGCATGAAGCGGCCATGCGGTCCGTGATGGCGATGCCCTTCGCCGCCCCTGTCGTTGTCACTGTCGTTTTGAGCCTGGTCGCCCTTGGACTGGTCGGCCGGAGCCTGATTGCTCTGCGCCTGATTGTCTTGCGCTTGATTAGCCTGGGCTTGATTGTTTTGTGCCTGATCGCCGCCCGAAGCCTGGCCATCTTGAGCCTTATCGCCATCAGCCTTGGCATGCTCGGCCCGCCATTGCTTGAACTGCTCCTGGCGATAGGTGCGATATTCGCCGGGGGTGATTTCGCCGTCATGGTTGACGTCGATCTGGTCGAAGATCTTGTCGACGCCAGCCTTGACCTCATCCTTGGTGAGCTTTGTATCGCCGGGATTGCCGAATTCCTTCAGCATGCGCACGTAAAGGACTTCAGGCGAAAAATGTGGTCTGTGCCACCGGCCTTCATGATGATGGTGCCTGCCGCCACGGTCGCCATCATGCGAAGCGGCGAGCGCCACCTGTGCGGCACCGCCGAGAAGCAGGGTTGCGGAAAGTCCGGCCAGAAGAAGTTTTTTCCCGTTCATCGTTTTTCCTTTCGTGTCGAGGAATGGTCAAACGATAAGGCTGGCGGTCGAAACCGGCCAATTAAACCTCTGTAAGGCGGATGAAACTTTGGTAACCCCGCCTTGGGCGTGCGTTTCCGCATTCCGAACGGAAAACCGCTGCGCACTTTTCCTGGAAGTGCTCAAATGAATGGTTAAACCAGCGCTTTGAGGAAAGCTGTGAGGTCATCGGTCACATAGTCGATGTGATCGTCCTCGCCGGTCGTTCGCTCCCACCATTCGACGACCGTCGTCTCGAGATTTTGCGGCACGAGAAGCACCGTCTTCATGCCGAGCGCCTTGGGCACTGCGAGGTTGCGCGGCAGGTCCTCGAACATGACCGCCTTCTTCGTATCCACGCGGTGCAGGCTCATGAACTTGTCATATGTGCTGCCGGCAGGCTTCGGCACATAGTCGGCCGCCACGATGTCGAAAATGTCGTCGAAGCCATCGAGGATGCCGAGTGCGCCGGCTGTCGCCTGGGCGTGTTTGACGCTGCCGTTGGTGAAGATGAACTTGCGTCCCGGCAGCGCCTTAATGGCAGCGGCGAGCTCCGGCTGCGGCGTCAGTGCCGAATAGTCGATCGCATGTGCCTTCTCCAGAAAGTCGTTCGGGTCGATGCCGTGATGGATCATCAAACCCTGCAGGGTCGTGCCGTGATGGAGATAGTATTGCTTCTGCAGCTTGCGAGCCTCCTCGCGCTCCATCTGCAGAAGGGCGGAGACGTAAGCCGTCATGTTCTTGTCGATCTGCGCGAAGAGATCGACATGATGTGGATAGAGCGTGTTGTCGAGATCGAACACCCAATCGCGGATGTGGGAGAAATCTGCTGGCTCGGATAGCGTTTTTGTCTGGCTCATGCCCGTCTTATGGCACGCCCGCTCCGGGCGGGGGAAGGGAAATATTCATGCTGCCGCCTCTCAGCCATTTGGGGGAGATTGCCGTGCGATCCAATGCCGGCTATGATTTTACCATTGATTTCCGGGGTTTTACTCTATTTGCCATGTGAGGGGGAGCTTACGCTCTTTTGGGTCGCGGAGGAGAAATCGCCCGGCCAGGCTTTTCGGAGGGGATGCGATGAGTCAGGTGGAAAAGGCGCAGGAATTCGCACGGCTGCACAAGAAGGGTGAGCCGCTGATCCTTTTCAATATTTGGGATGCGGGTTCTGCCAAGGCTGTCACTGAAGCCGGCGCGAAGGCATTGGCAACGGGGAGTTGGTCGGTTGCCGCCGCCAATGGTTTCGGGGACGGCCAGGCAATCCCGCTATCGCTGCTGGCAGTGACCGCCAGGCTGATTTCGGTGACGAGCCCGTTGCCCCTGTCCGTCGATTTCGAGGGCGGTTATGCCGTCGAGCCTGAAGAAGTCGCCGTTAATGTCGAAAAGATCATGGATCACGGCGCCATCGGCATCAATTTCGAGGATCAGGTGATCGGTGGCCAGGGCATTCATCCTATAGAGGTGCAGGCGGCACGTATCCGCGCCATCCGCGAAATGGCCGATCGCCGGGAAATACCCTTATTCATCAACGCCCGCACCGATCTTTTCCTGCAGGAAAGCGATACGGCGCATCATCAGCTCCTTCTGGACGACGCCTTTCAGCGCGCCGATGCTTTTGCCGAGGCCGGTGCCAGCGGCTTCTTCGCGCCGGGCCTGGTCGAACCGGATCTGATCGGCGCCCTTTGCGAACGTTCGCCTCTGCCTGTTAACATCATGGTGCGCCCGACGACGCCGGACAATGAGACCATGGCAAAGCTGGGCGTCAGCCGCATCAGCTATGGGCCGGCCCCTTACCGCTCGGTCATGGGAATGCTGAAAAGCGAGGCCGAAGCGATCTATCGGCCGTCCTGACGGACCGGCCAGCGCTTCGCAATCAACATTTGCGAAGCACCTTTGAGACATTGCAGATTAGGCTGACTTACGGAACGATCAGCGTGCCCGCGCCGCGCTCAGTGAAGATTTCGAGCAGCACGGAATGGGCCGTCTTGCCGTTAAGGATGACGACGCCCTGAACACCGGCCTTGATGGCGTCGATGCAGGTCTCCACCTTCGGGATCATCCCGCCGGAAATCGTGCCGTCGGCGATCAGCGCATGGGCCTGGGCAACGGACAATTCCTTGATAAGTTGACCCTGCTTGTCGAGGACGCCCGGAACGTCGGTCAGGAAAAGCAGGCGCGTGGCGCTGAGCGCGCCGGCGATCGCGCCGGCAAATGTGTCGGCGTTGATGTTATAGGTCGCGCCGTCGCGGCCGGGAGCGACCGGGGCGATGACCGGGATCATCTCGGACTTGGCAAGCAGGTCGAGCAGCGTGCGGTCGACTTCGACCACTTCGCCGACGAAGCCGAGATCGAGCACACGCTCGATATTGGAATCGGGGTCCTTGATGGTCTTGCGCGCCTTTTCGGCGAAAACCATGTTGCCGTCCTTGCCGCAAAGGCCGATCGCCCATTCGCCGGTCTGGTTGATCAGAGCGACGATTTCCTTGTTGATCGAGCCGGCGAGCACCATTTCGACGATCTCGACCGTCTTCTGATCGGTAACGCGCAATCCGCCTTCGAACTTCGATTCGATGCCCATCTTCGTCAGCATGGCGCCAATCTGCGGGCCGCCGCCGTGGACGACGATCGGGTTGACGCCCGACTGTTTCAACAGGGCGATATCGGCCGCAAAGGCCTTGCCGAGTTCGACATTGCCCATGGCATGGCCACCATATTTCACGACGATGGTCTTGTTTTCATAACGCTGCATGTAGGGCAGCGCCTGTGCGAGCAGGTTGGCTTGGAGTTCGCTTTGGGCTTCGGACATGGTGCACCCTTCGGAAATGATCGCGGCCTTTTATCTCAAGTTTTTGACAGAGGGAATAATGATCTCGGGATTAAAGCACGTCGCGCAAAAGTGTTCAGCGGTTTTGCGACAGCGACTTGCGCAAAATTAAAGATCTAAAGCGCGAAAAACGTATCTGAAAGATCGCGCTGCTCTGTCGTTGACGCTATGTCACATTAGCGTCGCGGAAATTGATGGTGCGGACACATTTGCCGAAGCGAAGTTTTCTTCTAAAGATGGTGCAGGCGTCGCACCCCGGGGATTTGGATGGCGAGCGAGGATACGGAAGCGCTGATCGGCCGCATTGCCATGCGCGACCAGAAAGCCTTTGCGGCACTCTACAAGCGTACCAGCCCGAAACTCCTCGGTGTTTGCCTGCGTATCGTCGGCAACAAGGCGGATGCGGAAGAGGTTTTGCAGGAGGTCTATATCAAGGTCTGGCAGCGGGCCGAGCAATTTGCTGTTGCGGAAGGGCCGGCAATGGCCTGGCTGGTGACGATCGCGCGCAATCGCGCCATCGATTTCATCCGTGCCCGTAAGCCCGTGGCTGACGAAATAGACAGCGCTTACGATCTCGCCGACCTGGAACCCGGCCCCGAAGAGCAAGCAATCGTCAAGGGAGAGGGAAGGCGGATTGACAGGTGCATGGAAGAGTTGGAAGCTGATCGCGCGCGGGCTGTTCGCAGCGCCTATGTCGAGGGCTTGAGCTACCAGGAGCTCGCCGACCAACACGCTGTGCCACTGAATACTATGCGCACCTGGCTGCGCCGAAGCCTGATAAGACTGAGAGAGTGCATGGACCGATGAGTACGCCCGATCAAAGCAAGGGAGGCCGCTCCCGCGATGAAGTCCTGGCCGGAGAATATGTGCTTGGCGTGCTTTCCCTTGAGGATCGGCAAAAGGTCGAGCGCCGCATGCGCAGCGACCGCCAGTTTGCCGCCATCGTCAGCCGCTGGGAGCAGAATCTCTCGGAATTCAACGAGGAATATGAGGCAGTGACGCCCGCGGCCGCCGTATTTCCGAAGATCGAAAAGCGGATTTTCGGCGAAGCGGCCTTCGGCGCTCATCTCTGGAATTCGCTGATGCTGTGGCGCTCTGTCGCCTTCGGCTCGTTGTTCTTGGCAGCCGGCGTACTCGTCTTCGCCGTCACGAATGAAGGCGGCTTGCGCACGAGCCCGGGCAAGCAGCTCACCGCATCCCTTGCCGGCCAGAACAGTCCCTTCAATCTCCTTGCCAATTACGACGTCGCCAGCGGGCGTCTGAAAATTACGCCGGTCGCCGCCGGCAAGCCCGAGGAGAAATCGCTGGAGCTCTGGCTGATTCGCGGCAGCGATCCCGCCGAGGCGCTGGGTATCCTGCCACCGACCGGCGATGGCGAAATCGTCTTGTCGCCGGAACTTCACGCCAAATTGACTGAAGGCGCCATCATCGCCGTCAGTGTCGAGCCCTTCGGGGGCTCGCCGACCGGCAAACCGACGGGCGATGTGGTTGCTTCCGGCACGATCCATTTGCCCTGAGGAATTTCGGCTCGCGAAAAACGATCGCGGCTGAAACTCTTTATCCGCGTGCTCCGTATCTTCTTCCGACCCCGCCTGATCGGGGCAACAGAGAGGAAGAGGAGACGTTATGATCAAGACCGTGTTTCGCATTGGTGCCGCTGCCGCAATGCTGTCGGCCGCAAGCAGCCTAGCCTATGCCAAGGACCCGATGGTGGGCGGCGCTGCGATGTATGCCAGCAAGAACATCATCCAGAATGCCGTGAATTCCAAAGATCACACGACCCTGGTCGCAGCCGTCAAGGCGGCCGGCCTCGTCGATACCCTCGAAGGCAAAGGCCCGTTCACCGTCTTTGCGCCGACCAATGAAGCCTTCAAGCAATTGCCGGCGGGTACGGTCGAAACCTTGCTGAAGCCCGAGAACAAGGAGAAGCTGGTCAAGATCCTAACCTGCCATGTCGTCGCCGGTGATGACATGGCTGCCGCCATCAAGAAATGGGCAATGAGCAAGGGTGGCGAATACGATCTGAAGACGGTCGGCGGCTGCACGATCAAGGCCGTGGACAAGGGCGGAAAGCTGACGCTGACCGATGATGCCGGCGGCACCGCTCACATCACCATCGCCGACGTCAAGCAGTCGAACGGCGTGATCCATGTGGTCGACAAGGTGTTGTTGCCGAAGATGTAATCCTTAGCGGCAACACGGCCGCCGTCGCCTTACGCGGGGTCGGGGCGGCGGCCTCATTGTATCGGAGCGGTTCTCAGACCTGGATGCCGACCGTCAATCCGATGGCCTCGCGTAATTCCTGAAGGCCAGCGCCTTTTTCCGATGACGTGGCAAGGATGCCTGGATAAGCGGCCGGGCGCTTGCGGATTTTTTCGGCTGTGTCGGTGAGCAGCTTCGGTATGCCCGCTTCCTTGATCTTGTCGGTCTTGGTCAGCACGATCTGATAGGAAACGGCGGCCTTGTCGAGAAGGTCCAGGACCTCTGCATCGTTCTTCTTGATACCGTGGCGGCTGTCGATCAAAACATAAACGCGCTTCAGGGTCGTGCGCCCACGCAGATAGTCGAAGACCAGCTTCGTCCAGGCATCGACCTGATCCTTCGGTGCTTCGGCATAGCCGTAGCCGGGCATGTCAACCAGAGCCATCGGCGGCAAGTCGCCGCCCTCGCCGGAAAAGCCGTCGGGAACGAAATAGTTGAGTTCCTGCGTGCGCCCCGGCGTATTCGAGGTGCGCGCCAGCCCCTTGTGCCCGACAAGGGCATTGATCAGCGACGACTTGCCGACATTCGAGCGGCCGGCAAAGGCAATTTCCGGCGGCCCTTCTGGCGGCAGAAATTTCATCGACGGCACGCCGCGGATGAAGATCCACGGACGCCCGAAAAGCGGCTTGTCGTCTTTTGTCGTCTGATCTGCCATTTGCTCAGTCTTTTGCTTGCTCTGATGGTCTGGCTTCGAGGTTTTGCCCATGAAAGTCAAGTTTTGATCGATGTGTGTGACAGGTTGCGGACCTGCACGTACCCTGTCATGCTGCGCTGATGGAGCAAGATGCGCTGAAAGATGACGGTGCAGTAGAAATACGTCTTGATGCGAAGGAGGCGGTGGTTCTATTCGAGCTCCTCTCCCGTTGGTCCGATCCGAAGGCAACGCACACCCCCGACAAATTGTGTTTCGAAAGCCCTGCCGAATGCGTGGTATTGGACGGTTTGCTCGGGGATCTCGAAAAGCAGCTCACTGCTCCGTTCAAGCCCGAATACAAGCGGATTCTCGCCGATGCCCGCAACTTCCTGGCGCGGCGGTGGAATAACCCGGCCCTCCGCGACTGAACGCTCCTGAGCCGTCGACTTAGATCCGAATTTTGATCTGCAGCAGATGGTGATCCTGTAAAATCCGCAATTGCTGCACCACGGCGCCGCACAAGTCGTGGTAAAGCTCGATCCCATGAAAGCCGCTACAGAACAAAACTATCGTCGGCGCATTGCCCGGGTCATCGAGGCGATCATGGTCGATCCAGCAGCACCCCATTCCGTCGAAAGCCTGGCGGCGGTCGCCCATTTCTCGCCGTTCCATTTTCACAGGCTCTACCGGGCGATGACAGGCGAAAGCGTAGCCGCCACGATCCGCAGGGTGCGGCTTGCGCAGGCCGCAAATCAATTGGCCGCAAGTCCGGCCTCGGTCACCGAGACGGCGCTCGAGGCGGGCTACGACAGCTCGCAGAGCTTCGCCCGCGCCTTT
Organism: Rhizobium centroccidentale; assembly: GCF_030182565.1. Classification (NCBI taxonomy): domain Bacteria; kingdom Pseudomonadati; phylum Pseudomonadota; class Alphaproteobacteria; order Hyphomicrobiales; family Rhizobiaceae; genus Rhizobium; species Rhizobium centroccidentale. The sequence continues at coordinate 152,329 of NZ_JAQJCG010000017.1, forward strand.
CGCGGCATGACCGGCCTCACCCCGACCGCATTCCAGCTGCAACAGCAGGCGATCACTGCAAATCTGCCCACCGTTACGGTCGACGACCGACCTCCCGCAACGCTCTTTGGATTGCGTCATGAAGGGCCGGCCCAGACGATACCGCACACCTATCGCCGGCTTGCGCAACGGCTGGGGGACAGCGGGCGCGTCTGGCATGAGATGACACGTATCGGCATCGGCTCCGGCGACCCCGAACAGGGGCAGGGGTTCTGGTATTTCGCCGCTGTCATGCTGCCGCCAGGCGATGTCGTTGCCGAGGGGCTCGAACGACGTGATCTGCCCGGCGGCCTCTATGCCTGCTATCGGCTCATGGGTTCATACAGCCTTATTTCACCGACCTTTCAGACGCTCTTCGGCGGCTGGCTGCCGCAGAGCGGTTACGAGCCTGACGACCGCCCGATAATCGAGCTCTACCTCAACCATCCCGCCAAGGTGATGGAGCACGAAATAGCCACCGATCTGCTGATCCCGCTGCGTCGCATCGCAGCCTGAACTGTTCGAGACATACTTCCGAATGGAACATGCCGGCCATCAGGGCCGGCGATATCACTCGTTCTTGCCTGCCCTGATCCCGTTCCCGGAGAAGAAAATGCGTTTCTTGAAGATTGGAATTCTCTTAGCCTTTGGTCTGGCTGCCTCATCGGCTCGAGCGGCCGGTCTGACGTCCATTCAGGTTCCTGCAACGGCAGACAATCCGGCCCTGAGCGCCTTCGTATGGTCGCCCTGCGCGACGCCACCGGAGGAGGTGAAGCTTGGACCGATGACGGTTGTTGCCGTCCGCAATTGCCCGATCGCCGCGAGGAAGCTGCCGCTCATCGTCATCTCGCACGGGCACGGCGGCGGCTCCCTCAATCATCACGATGTGGCAGAAACGCTGGCCGATGCCGGCTTCCTGGTGGTGGCGCTCAACCATCCCGGCGACAATTTTTCCGATCTCAGCCGGTCGGGGGACATCTCGATCATGTTTCAGCGGCCGCGGGACATCAAGCGTCTGATCGACTTCCTGCTTGCCGGCTGGCCGCAGGCGGAAAAAATCGATCCGGATCGCATCGGTTTCTTCGGCTTCTCGCGTGGCGGCTACACTGGCCTGGTGCTCGCGGGTGCGGTTCCGGACTTTCATGACGCCACGGTTCCCTGTCCGGAGCCTGCTCCGATCTGCGGCGAGATCCGCCGCAACGAAATACCGGCCGAGCCACTCGCTCGTGATCTGCGCATAAAGGCCTTCGTCCTTGCCGATCCGCTGAGCTTCTTTTCGACAAAGGAAAGCCTGAAGGCAGTCGACGCTCCGATCCAGCTCTGGGGGTCAGAACATGGCGGCGATGGGGTACTGCCGGAAAATGTCGCATCACTGGCGGTCAATCTGCCCGACAAGCCGGACTTCCATGTCGTGCCCGGTTCGGCCCACTTCGCCTTTCTGGCGCCATGCTCGCCGGGCTTGGCCAGGTCCCAGCCGGAGATGTGCACGGATCAGGCGGCATTTGACCGGACTGCGTTTCACAGGTCGCTCGATGCGAATATCCTCGAATTCTTCCGCCAGAATCTCGCCCCGGAACGGAAGAGCTGAAAGAAAGCGCGAAACACCGCCACAAAAGAAAAGCCCCGCCGAATGAATTGACCCCCGAAAGTTGGACACCCAACTTCGGGGGTTTTGCATGTCCAAATACAGCAGCGCATTCAAGCGAGAAGTCATTGAGTATTACGGCAA
>NZ_JAQJCG010000018.1:0-152614 GCF_030182565.1 Rhizobium centroccidentale
TGATCGGGCTTATAGACCCTACCCAATGAAGTAGTCAACACTCCAGCTGTAAAAATTCTGACATTTTTGTAACACCATGAAAAACAACAGGAATTTGTGGGTAATGGGGGAATTGTGGAGAATTTTTCGCGATTGACCACGATTTTGGGATTCATTTTACGCCGACTGCCGGAATCGTCCAGATAAGCGCTCCCAAAGAGCTACTTGCGCCCGTTGCAAGCATCGGATCCAGCTCGCATTGCCAGCTGGACACCCAGGACCTAATAGACATCGAGAGATTGAAGGGAGCGGATATGGTGCTTCTCGATAAAAGGCGGGCGCAAGCCGCGCCCACCCAACAGATGCACGTTTTGCCCATAGACATATGCGGAGCGGGTAGGCGTGACCTATAGAGTGCCCTCATTGCCGGAACTGCCGGTCTCGCATGTGCTTGCCGATATCGGTGCGGCACTCACTAAAGAACGGCGTGCGGTGCTCTCCGCGCCGCCCGGCGCCGGCAAGACGACGCTGGTGCCGCTTTATCTATTGGGCGAAGCCTGGCGCGGCGATGGCAGGATCGTTCTTCTGGAACCACGGCGGCTGGCGGCAAGGGCCGCTGCTGCCCGCATGGCCTCGCTGCTGGACGAACAGGTTGGCGATACTGTTGGCTATCGTATGCGGCTCGACAACCGTATTTCTTCCAAGACCCGCATCGAGGTCGTGACAGAGGGCGTGTTCGCGCGGATGATCCTCGACGACCCCGAACTCTCCGGCATCTCCACTGTCATCTTCGACGAATTCCACGAGCGCTCGCTGGATGCGGATTTCGGCTTGGCCCTGGCGCTCGACGTTCAGTCGGCACTGCGGGAGGATCTGCGCATCCTGGTGATGTCGGCGACATTGGACGTGGAGCGTGTCGCAATCTTACTTGACCATCCACCCGTTATAGAAAGCATGGGCCGCAGCTTTCCGATCGATATCCGCCATCAGGATAGGCCGGCGGGAGAGCGGATTGAGGATACGGTGACGCGGGCCATCCTCAATGCGCATGCGAGCGAACAGGGTTCCATCCTCGGCTTCCTGCCCGGTCAGGCGGAAATCACCCGCACGGTGCAGCGGCTCGAAGGCCGCTTAGGATCGGAGACAATGATCGCGCCGCTCTACGGCAATCTCAGCCAGAAGGAGCAGGATGCGGCGATAAAGCCGGCCGCGCAGGGCACCCGCAAGATCGTGCTGGCGACGTCGATCGCTGAAACCTCCATCACCATCGACGGCGTGCGCATCGTCATCGACAGCGGATTGCAGCGCCTGCCCGTCTTCGAGGCTTCGACCGGCATTACGCGGCTAGAGACGGTGCGCGTATCGCGCGCCTCGGCCGATCAGCGCGCCGGCCGCGCCGGGCGAACCGAGCCTGGCATCGCCATCCGCCTGTGGCATCCGGGACAGACGGCGGCGCTTCCGGCCTTTACGCCACCGCAGATCCTTTCGAGCGACCTTTCAGGTCTCGCACTGGATCTCGCTCATTGGGGCGTACAGGATCCTGCAACACTTTCTTTCGTCGACCAACCGCCGGCAACGACGCTTGCCGAAGCACGAGCCCTGCTGCGGCAGCTGGGCGCGCTCGACGCGGACAACGGGCTGACGGCACGCGGACGGCTGATGCGCGAGCTCGCCTTGCCTCCACGGCTGGCAGCCATGGTGATTTCGGCTGGCGAATTCAGCCAAGCGCGCGAGGCGGCGTTGCTTGCCGTGCTGCTGACGGAACAAGGGCTCGGGGGACAGAGCATCGATCTGGAAGACCGGCTGCGACGCTTCAAGACGGAAAAGGGTGAGCGGGCCGAGGCGGCGCGCCGGCTGGCCGCGCGACTCGCGCAGGCTGCTGGCAGCAAAGGCAGCGCCGCCACTTCTGCTCCTCCGCTTGCTGGCGCGCTGCTGCTGCATGCCTTTCCCGATCGTATCGCCCTGCAGCGCGGCGGGCGGGGGCGATTCGTCATGGCCAATGGGCGCGGCGCGGAACTGCCGGAGACCGAGCGGCTGGCAGGATCGCAGATGCTCGTCATCGCCGACCTGACGGGACGGGCGGCACAGGCGCGCATACTCGCGGCGGCGGAGATTTCCCGCGCCGATGTCGAAGAACATCTGCCGGGCGAGATCCGCACCGAAGATCAGAGCTTCTTCGATAAAGCGAGCCGACAGGTGCGGGCGCGGCGGGCGACAAGGCTCGGCGCCTTCATCTTCGAGGAGACGCCTCTGCCTCGCCCCTCCGGTGAACAGGCGGCCAAGGCGCTCGCCGAAGGTATTCGCGAACTCGGGATCGGTATCTTGCCTTTCTCCAAGGAAGCCACGCAGCTGCGGGACAGGATCGGCTTCTTATATAGGACGATCGGCGAGCCCTGGCCCGATATGAGCGACGAGGCGCTGCTTGCCCGGCTCGACGAATGGTTCACGCCGTTTCAAAGCGATGTGCGCGGCCTCTCCGATATCTCGGCCGGCGGGCTCTCGAATGGACTGATGTCGCTGGTGCCGCACGAACTGCAGCGCGATCTCGCCCGGATGGCGCCGACGCACTTCGAAGCGCCCACCGGCCAGCGCCATCCCATACAATATGATGGTGAGGAGCCGCTCCTCACCATTCGCGTTCAGGAGCTCTTCGGGCTGAAACAGCATCCGGCGATCGGCGGCGGCAGATTGCCGCTGGTGCTGGAGTTGACATCGCCGGCGCATCGCCCGATCCAGACGACGCGCGACCTGCCGGGCTTCTGGGCCGGATCCTGGAAGGACGTGCGCGCCGATATGCGCGGCCGCTACCCGAGGCATCCCTGGCCGGAAGACCCGGCCGAGGCCTTGCCGACAACACGCGCCAAGCCACGAGGGACCTGATAATGGCACGCTTCTTCCGGGGACTGGAAAAACTCTCCGAAGCCGAAATGAAGGCGCAGGAGGGGCATCATACCAGCCGGCGGCTAAGGTTGCAGACGCTGGTGCGCCTGCGCTGGCTTGCGGTCGGCGGCCAGACGGTGACTGTCATGATCGTCGCCTTCTGGCTGAAATTTCCCATGCCGCTCCTGCCCTGCTGCGTGCTGATCGCCTGCCTTGCCTGGATCAACTTCTTCCTGACGCTGCGCTATCCGCCGACGCACCGGCTGGAGCCACCGGCCGCCTTCGCGCTGCTCAGTCTCGACCTTCTGCAGCTCTGTGGACTGCTGCTGATTACCGGCGGATTGGCCAATCCCTTCTCAGCGCTGGTCTGCGTGCCCGTCATCATTTCCTTCGCCTCGCAGCCGATCCGCTACAGCATGCCGCTGATCCTGCTGGCGATGATCTGCATTACCGGCCTTGCCTTCTCACCCTTCCCGCTTCCCTGGTACGAGGGTGTCTCCGTCAACGTGCATAGCGTCATGCAGCTGGGCGTCTGGTGTTCCATCGCTTCCACCATGGCCTTTGCCGCCTTCTATGCCTATCGCGTCTCCATGGAAGCCTCGCAGCTTGCCGACGCGCTCTCGGCAACCGAACTGGTGCTGCAGCGGGAAAAGCACCTGTCGCAGCTCGACGGACTGGCGGCAGCGGCCGCACACGAACTCGGCACGCCGCTTGCGACGATCAGCGTCGTCGCCAAGGAGATGGAACGGGAGCTTAAAGAAGACGACCGGTTCCGCGAGGACGTGGCGCTGCTGCGCAGCCAGAGCGAACGCTGCCGCGATATCCTGCGGCGGCTGACGACGCTCTCTTCCGAGGACGAAGCGCATATGCGGCGGCTGACGCTCTCGTCGATGATGGAAGAGATCATCGCGCCGCACCGCGAATTCGGAATCAACCTGGAACTCATCGAAAAGAGTCCCCGCTCCGGCGAGCCTGTTCTCTCGCGCAATGCCGGCATCATGTACGGCCTTGGCAACCTCATCGAAAATGCAGTCGACTATGCCCACAAGACGGTGACCGTAACGGTGGAATACACCGCCGAAACTCTGACTATTATCATCGAGGACGATGGCGGCGGGTACTCGCCGGAAATACTGGCACGGATCGGCGAACCCTATGTCACCTCCCGCCAGCGGGACGACACGGCAGGCGGCCTGGGGCTCGGGCTCTTCATCGCCAAGACGCTGCTCGAGCGCTCGGGCGCCACGCTTTCCTTCGGCAATCGCGATTCCGAGACGCCGGGAGCTCGCGTCCGCGTCGAATGGCCGCGCGTGTTAATCGACAGTAATTCGACAAAATGATTTTCGCGGCTTAAAACTGCCATCGTCAAAATCGGTTGAATATACAGGCGGATGGTCGCCGGGATAGAAGATAAAATGACGGATAAGGAAAGCGTTGCTCCGCAAGCCGGGGCCAAGGATGCTGAGGCCCATATCGGCCCGGATGCTACATTGCTGATCGTCGATGACGATGGTCCCTTTCTGCGCCGGCTGGCGCGGGCAATGGAGGCACGCGGCTTTGCAGTCGAGACGGCGGAATCCGTGGCGGAAGGCGTTGCCAAATCCAAGGCGACCCCGCCGAAATATGCCGTGGTCGACCTTCGCCTCGGCGACGGCAACGGGCTCGACGTGATCGAAGCCATCCGCCAGCGGCGGGACGACACGCATATCGTGGTTCTGACCGGCTATGGCAACATCGCGACGGCGGTGACCGCCGTCAAGCTCGGCGCGCTCGACTATCTGGCCAAGCCTGCCGACGCCGACGATGTCTATGCAGCGCTGACGCAGCGCCCTGGCGAGAAGGCCGAAGTGCCCGAAAACCCGATGTCTGCGGACCGCGTGCGCTGGGAGCATATTCAGCGCGTCTATGAAATGTGCGAGCGCAATGTTTCGGAGACGGCCCGCCGGCTCAACATGCATCGCCGCACGCTGCAGCGCATTCTTGCCAAGCGGGCGCCGAAATAGAGCATACTTTTGCCTCTGGAGAAGGACGCTGTAAGCGCGAGTTGCAAAAAGCACTCGAAGCTAAAGCTCCTTATCCCCCTCATCCGCCCTTCGGGCACCTTCTCCCCGAGGGGAGAAGGCAAAATCTTTACCCGTTGCCCACTCGGCCAACATTAGGCGCTGGGCGGCGGCGCGGGAGAAGTTGAGCGTTACAGATTTGCGCGTCGCAGGCGGCAGGCGATGATCCGGCGCCTCGCGCAGCATATGGGCGCCGTAACCATCAGACAGAAACAGCCCGCAATCCTCCGGGAAGATATCCAGCGGCACGTCCTTGTGCGTAGCGAAGAACATCCGGTCGCAATGCTGCCGGTATTCGGGCCATTTGCGGTCGACGCGAAAATCCTCGATCGAGGTCTTGATCTCGATGATCCAGATCTCGCCCTTTTCCGAGAGGCTGATGAGATCGGCGCGGCGCCCGCTGGCGAGCGGCAGCTCGGGTAGCACGGCGTGACGCATGTCGTGCAGTAATAGTTGCACGCCCTTGCGTACAAGCATGGCCCGTTCCGACTGCCGGCCATCTATTAACGGATTGTTATTGTAAACGTTCAAAATCGTCATGAATTGTCTCGTGGACAGGCCCGGCGTTGTTGCAAAAAAACCATGTCCTTCTAATTTGCGCGCCGGCCCTATTTTTGTAGGGCCAGAGCAGCTTGCAAAGCCAAGTTTAATGGAAAATAAACTTTAGACAAAGATGGTTGATAGCCATCCGTTTCCCGCCACGAAAATTCAAGAGACTTCCATGCGCATCCGTAATGCTATGACCGCACTCGGCCTTGTCGCAATGCTCGCATCGGCTGGCTATGCCACCACCGCCGCAGCAGCGCCGGCCGCTACCGCAAATTCGGCCACCGATACCATCAAGACGTTCGATGGCGACTATGGTGTGACGACCGACAATGGCTTTCAGCTGCCGGCGATCCCGATCCAGAAGGTGAAGCCGCAGTTCCGCCGTCAGATCGTCGAATACAAGACGAATGAGGCCGAAGGCACGATCATCGTCAACACGCGCGAACGTCACCTCTACTACATCCTCGGCAATGGCGAAGCGATGCGCTACGGTATCGGCGTCGGCAAGCAGGGCTTCTCCTGGTCCGGCACGGCATACGTAGCCTGGAAGCAGGAATGGCCGAATTGGCACCCGCCGAAGGAAATGGCTGTTCGCCGTCCGGAAATCGCCAAGTATGTCGATGGCGGCATGAACCCCGGCCTGTCGAACCCGCTCGGCGCGCGCGCCATGTATCTCTATAATGAAAAGGGCCAGGACACACTGTTCCGCCTGCACGGCACACCGGAATGGGCTTCGATCGGCACCGCCGCCTCCTCCGGCTGCATCCGCCTGATCAATCAGGACGTGATCGATCTCTACAGCCGCGTTCTTCCGGGCCGCAGCACCAAGGTTGTGGTGGTCCAGTAATCACTGGATGTTCGGATTGAAAAGGCCGCCGGATCGGTATCCGGCGGCCTTTTTGTTTGGTGCGGGAAGCACTCCCCTTCTCCCCTCGGGGAGAAGGAGCCCGAAGGGCGGATGAGGGGGGAGGTGCGGCAAAGAGATGATTCTTTCTGAAACATTGAGGTGGCGGCAACACCTCCTCACCCTGCCCTCTCCCCAAGGGGAGAGGGAGATCGCGCCAAGCACGCAGCTTCACCGAAAAAACAATAGAAGCGAAGGCTCAACCCGCCTGCTTCGCCTTCAGTTCCATGCGGCGGCGATGCAGGACCGGTTCGGTATAGCCGTTCGGCTGCTCGCGCCCTTTGAGGACGAGATCGAGCGCTGCCTGGAAAGCAACCGAACCGTCGAAATTGCCAGACATGGCGATGTAGTTGGGATCGCCGGCATTCTGCTGATCGACGACGGCGGCCATACGCTTCATCGTTTCCAGAATCTGCGCTTCGGTGATGACCTTGTGGTGCAGCCAGTTGGCCATGTGCTGCGCCGAGATGCGCAGGGTGGCACGGTCTTCCATCAGGCCGATATTGTTGATGTCCGGAACCTTGGAGCAGCCGACGCCCTGATCGACCCAGCGAACGACATAGCCGAGGATGCCCTGGCTGTTGTTGTCGATCTCGCGCTGGATTTCCTCCGGCGTCCAGTTCGGCCGCGAGGCGACCGGCACGGAGAGGATGTCTGATAGCTTGGCGCGGGCGCGGCTCTTCAGGCTCTTTTGCACCTCGGCGACATTGACGCGGTGGTAATGGGTAGCGTGCAGCGTCGCCGCCGTCGGGGACGGCACCCAGGCGGTGTTGGCGCCCGCCTTCGGGTGAGCGATCTTCTGCTCAAGCATGGCCGCCATCAGGTCCGGCATGGCCCACATGCCCTTGCCAATCTGGGCATGGCCGGAGAGGCCACATTCGAGGCCGATATCGACGTTCCAGTTTTCATAGGCCCCGATCCAGGCCGCCTGCTTCATGTCGCCCTTGCGGATCATCGGGCCGGCTTCCATCGAGGTATGGATCTCATCGCCGGTGCGATCGAGGAAGCCGGTATTGATGAAGACGACGCGTTCGCGGGCAGCGCGAATGGCTTCCTTGAGGTTGACCGTCGTACGGCGCTCCTCGTCCATGATGCCCATCTTGATGGTGTTCCGCGGCATCCCAAGCAGGTCCTCGACGCGCGAGAAAATATCGACGGCGAAGGCGACCTCTTCGGGACCGTGCATCTTCGGCTTGACGACATACATCGAGCCGGTGCGGGAATTCTTGCGGCGGCCATTTGGGCCGATGTCGTAGAGCGCGATCAGGCCGGTGATGGCGGCGTCCATGATGCCTTCCGGCACCTCGTTGCCGTCGCGGTCGAGAATGGCGGGATTGGTCATCAGGTGACCGACATTGCGCACCAGCATGAGGGAGCGGCAATGCAGATCGAACGTGCTGCCGTCTGGCGCGGTATAGGCGACATCGGGGTTGAGCCGGCGCGTGAAGGTCTTGCCGCCCTTCACGACTTCCTCTGTCAGATCGCCCTTCATCAGGCCGAGCCAGTTGCGGTAAACTTCGGCCTTATCCTCGGCATCGACGGCCGCGATCGAATCCTCGCAGTCCATGATCGTCGTGATCGCCGACTCCAGGCGGACATCGGAAATGCCGGCTGAGTCGGTCTTGCCGATGGCCGTGCTCGTGTCGATGACGATTTCGATATGGATGCCATTCTGCTTGAGCAGGATATCAGTCGGCGTGGCGGCATCGCCGAGATAACCGGCGAAATGGCTTCTGTCGGCCAGCTTTACAGCGGCGCCGTTGGTCGTAACCGCCAAGGCGCCATCCTTTACGGCAAAGCCGGTGATATCCTTCCAGCTTGCGCCATCAAGCGGCACGGTGGAATCAAGAAAATCCCGAACCCAGGCGATGACCTTCTCGCCACGCTTGGGATTATAACCCCCACCCTTTTCGGCGCCATCCGTCTCGGGAATGGCATCGGTCCCGTAGAGGGCGTCGTAAAGCGACCCCCAGCGGGCATTGGCAGCGTTCAGGGCATAGCGTGCATTCATGACGGGAACGACGAGCTGGGGGCCGGCGATCTCTGAAATTTCAGGATCGACATTAGCAGTCGATACGGCAAAGGCCGGGCCTTCGGGCACGATGTAGCCGATCTCGCGCAGGAAGGTTTCATAGGTGGCGAGATCGATGGGCGCGCCGTTCTTGCGATACCAATCGTCAAGTGCCGCCTGCATGCGGTCACGTTTCGCGAGAAGCTCGCGGTTCCTTGGAGCGAGATCGTGGACGATCTTGGAAAAGCCGGCGAAGAAGGCTTCAGCATCGACGCCCGAACCGGGTAGCGCCTCCTTGAAGAGGAAATCGTAGAGGACCTGTTCGATCTGAAGCCCGTGTTTTTCAATGCGGCTCATGCCATATACTCCTCAAGGCCGTGTTACGGCTCAATTTTTACATGTTGCCACTTTGCTCACGGTTTCACTTCTGTCAATTTGGCAATAGTTCGAAAGATTTATGCCGCTCGGGAAATAATTAGTCTGCGGCGATGCGCGGCCGGCCCGTGGCGGTCGCCACGAACCGGGCCTCGATCAGCTTGCGACTGCCCTCCACCTCTGGCGCATCCACCTGCTCGTCCACCGCCACCACCAGATCCACGGCACCGTTAAGCCTTGCTTGCGCCATCGCAGCGTCGACAGCGCGCGAGCGGGCATCGGCGAAGCTACGATCCTCATCAGTGAAGCGCAGACTTTCACCGGCGCCGTTCAGCACATAAATGCCATCCTCCGGCATGGTGACGAAGACGGTGACGCTGGTGCGGACCTGACCGACGACGGCACCGACGGCATTCGCCACATCCGAATCGCTGGGAATGGCGCTCTCGGTCGCCAGCATCCCGGCAATAGCTGGATAATAGACCGGAGCGGAAGCGCCGAGGCCGACAAGCGGCCGATCGAGCGAAATGGCAAAACGCGCGATCCCCGGCGCACGGCGAAGCGCACGATCGATGGAGATGGATTTGGCGGGGTCCAGATCGGCCACGCCATCTTCGGCCAAGCAGGCGGCAAGAATGACGTCGGCTGACTGACGGGTGAGGCGATCGACGATCTTCTGCGCCAATTCCTCGACAGATTCGGCGATGAGACGTCCAGACCCATCCTTCAGCCGCATCGCCAGGGCCAATCCCAATCGGGCAGCCTCGGCATTCCACTGGCTTTGCCGGCCGAGCATATGCATGGCATCCGAAGGCGTCAGGCCGCTCAGATGCACGAGACCGCGCGCGACAAGCCGATCCAGTGTCGCCTTCTGCGATGTCATTGTCAGAAGCTTGTCGAGCGCAACGGGAACGGCACCGATTCGATCGAACAACCCCTGCTCCGGGCCGCTGAGGCCGCTTGCCAGATGATCCGGCACACCGGTGCGCAGCGCAAAGCGGCCGGCATTGCGGGCAAGATGCGTCGCCCGCAGCTGCTGCTCCAGGACATTCAAGACGGCATCGCCATGCATGTGAGCGGCGAGGCTCAGCGGCAACAGGCGGCGCGGGCCGAGTTCGAAGGCGGCGGAGAGGCCGCGGTCGTTGATCTTCACTTCGGAATCGCCACCGAGGCCATAAGTACGCATGGCCACAGCCTCGACCATGGTGCGGTAGCCGCCGACCACGGCGCCATCGGCATCGAGACGCGGCCTACCATCCTCCATGACGGCGACGTCGGTGGTGGTACCGCCGATATCGGAAACGACGGCATTGTCGAGGCCGGTGAGATAGCGGGCGCCGACGAGACTTGCGGCCGGACCCGAGAGGATAGTCTCGATCGGCCGCAGCTTGGCTTCATCGGCCGAAATCAAGGCGCCATCGCCGCGCACCACCATCATCGGCGCGGCAATGCCGCGCGTCGCCAAAAACCCTTCGCAGGCACCCACGAGGCGATCGATCATCGAGACGAGGCGGGCGTTCAGCAGCGTCGTCAGGGCGCGGCGCGGGCCGCCAAGCTTCGATGAAAGCTCGTGGCTGCAGGTGACCGGCAGATGCGAAAGCTCGCGGATACAATCGCGCACCCTGATTTCATGAGCCGGATTCCGCACGGCGAAATAGCCGGCGACGGCGAAAGACGACACCGACTTCGCCAATCCGGGTAACGCATCGCGCAAAGCCGTCAGATCGAGCGGGTTTTCATTGCCGTGAACATTGTGGCCGCCAGGGAGGAACAGCACCGGATCGGAGCCCAATGCTTCCGCAAGGCCATCACGCTTGAGATCCTCGGGGCCGAAACCGATCATGACCAGCCCGGCCCGGCCGCCCTGCCCTTCCACCAGCGCGTTGGTGGCAAGCGTCGTCGACAGCGACACGAGCCCGATGGCCGAAACGGGAACGTCAGCCTTGGCGATGACGGTATCGACGGCGCCGGCAATGCCGACGGCCAGATCATGCCGCGTGGTTAGCGATTTCGCCTTGGCGATCACGCCATCGGTTTCATGGAAGAGAACGGCATCGGTGTAGGTTCCACCCGTATCGATGCCGAGCAGGAAATGAGACGTCACGACAATATCCAGCCTTGAATGCACGGTGATGTCGTTATTGCACCCTTCCGGGTCGGGCCGCTAGCTGGCAAACGGCAAAAACAGTCCTACCGCCTCGTAACCCGCATCGGCAGACCGCCACGCGGCTGGGTCGTCAGCTTCTGCACCGGCCAGGGATCGGTGTCATCAGTCAGGTCGAAGCGGAAACGGCGCATCATCACGGCAAGGGCGATGACCGCTTCCTGGAGCGCGAAAGTCGCGCCGATGCAGACGCGGGGACCGGCGCCGAAAGGCAAATACTGGAAGCGGTTGATCTTGCCGCGGTTCTCCGGAAGAAAGCGCTCCGGCATGAAGGCACGTGGCTTCTCCCAGTAGAGTTCGTGACGATGCAGTGTCCAGGGCATGATGAGGACGGTGATGCCCTTCTCCATCGTCACGCGCTCGCCGGTGGCGCTCGTCCATTCGTCATCGGCGATGGCGGCGCGATTGATCGACGGTGCCGGCGGATAGAGGCGCATCGCCTCCTCGAAGGCGGCGCGGACGTTCAGCATCAGGTCGAGCCAGGCGACCGGCTCCGCATCGGTTGCGAGCACCCGATCGATTTCCTCTTCCATAGCTTGGCGGATATGCGGGCTGTTAGCAACGCAATAGAGCGTCCAAGCAAGGGCACGGGCTGTTGTCTCATGGCCTGCCCCGATGAAAGTGAGGATATTGTCCTCGATCTCTTCCATGGTCAGTCCATCCGGACCGGCCTTTTCGAGCAGTAGCGTCAGAAAATCATCCGGCGCGCTGGCGCGATCCCGGCGCATCTTTTCCAGCCGCTGGTCCATGGTTGTGCGGACGATGCCGCGGAACTTGTCGAGCACGCGCTGGCCGCCGATGCGGGTGATGCGCGGCACCCAGGCAGGGGCGCGCAAAAGATCCATCGGATCGACCCGGCCCATGCGATGCAGGAGCTCATTGACCTCATCGGAAAAACTCGTGCTTTCGGTGACGATCTCGCCGGAGAACAGGGTTTCGGCCAGAATGACGAAAGTCAGCTCGGTCATGTCGGCAGCGATATCGAATACCGCACCCTCCGCGCCAATGTCCTCATATTTTTGCACATAGTCCAGGCTCTGGCTCAGCATCTGGCCGGCGAAGCCCTGTGCGTGGCGTGGCGTGAACACCGGTGCCACAGCCTTGCGCGAGCGCTTCCAGACCGGCCCTTCCGCCGTCAGCAGGCCATCGCGCAGAATGGGCCGCAGCACGAGCTGGCGGATATCGGCCATGCGGTAATTGGCGGCATTGTCGACCAGAATATGCTTGATCAGGCCGGGATCATTGACGATCAGCGTCCGCTCGTTGAAGAACTTGGTCTTGATCCAGGGCAGCGTATAGGAGGGCTCACCCCAAAGCTCGAGCGGATTGCGCAGGATCGTGCGGATGATCGTCAAGCGCGACGGCGGCACGTTGCGCGGAATCGGCGCCGGCGGAGAGAAGGCTTCTGGAATCATGTCCATGGATCAACTCTCCTCGAAAACCAGCCATTTCCCGAACGAACACGGCCGGAACGGCGCATCCGTCCGATATGGAGAACGCCGCCTGCGAAATCCAGACGATAAAACGTCGCGCTACGCGCTTATAACAGCGACTTCAGGTCGCTCAGCTTATCATTGATGAGCCAGCCGTAGTAATTTTCTTCCGGCCAGACCGGCTGCGAAGAGCCGCGGTTCTTGGCGGCAAGGGCGGCGGCGCGCTTGCGGGAGTTGCCGAGATTGTAGAGCGTCGCGGTGATGCCGGGATTGCCTGATATATCCATGCCGGCGATCGAGCGGTAGTCGTCGATCGACTTGCGGATCGAGGCCGCAACGAAGGCAAGCGACAGATCCGGGTCCATGATCGCCTTGTAGACACCGCCCGCATCCTTCTCGCTGAGCTTCGGGATGCCCGAGGTGCGGCTGACGAGATCCGAAAGCTCAAGGGCCGTCAGCGGATTGACCTGACCGAGGCCGAAAGTCTGGCCGGCATAGAAGGGCTGGAAGAAGACAGCACTGAAACGATTGTCGGGATAGGATTTGCCGCCGACCGTCTTGCCACGGAAATCGTCTTCCCAGACATCCTCGCGGCAAGTCCAGAGACTGTAGGAATCTTGCCTGCCCTTGCAGGTATCGAATTGCGGCCGCGCGACGAAATCATCAACGTTTTCACCATTATAGGCGAAGCGGAAGCTCTGGCCGGCATAGGACGCCGCCTTGACGTAGTAGGACTGCAGACCGTCATAGGCGTCGACATTGTAGGTATGCTCGCCGACGAGCGCGCCGATGATGTGGATGGGCTCGATACCATAGGCCCGCGCCGTCGACTTGATCTTTGCCATCAGCTTCGTATCGGTCGCCAGCAATTCGCGGACTTTCTGATACTTGCGCTCAAAGCTCGAATTCGTGCCGCGGGTCCGCCGGACGGAGGCGCCGGGAACCGGCGGCTGCTCAGCATTGCGGTTGCCCGAAGGCACCGTTGTCGCCGCATCCGCATAGGCAGGGATCCAGGAAAGGCTGACAACTGCCAGAAAAAGAGTGATCAGTATCCGTCGCAAGATGGCTGTCCTGTCGAAGTTTAAACCGATGTTTCCGTGCGGCTGCCTGAAGGATAATCTTGGCCGAATAAAGCCACGCGACACAAAGAAACGGGCCCCTAACTAAAAAGTTAACGGCCCGCTGTCGAGTGTTTACTGTCTTAAATCGCCTTTGCCGGCCCGCTTACAGAATGAAGCGGGACAGGTCGGTGTTGCTGGCAAGGTCGCCGACATGCTCGCGGACATAGGCGGCATCGATGGTTATCGATACCCCGGCACGATCCGAGGCGTTGTAGGAGATCTCATCGAGCACTCGCTCCATGACGGTCTGCAGGCGGCGGGCGCCGATGTTCTCGACGGTGGAGTTCAGATGTACGGCGACGTCGGCAAGAGCGTCGATTGCATCGTCGGTGAAGTCGAGCTTCAGGTCTTCCGTTTCCATCAGCGCCTTGTACTGGCGGATGAGGCTTGCCTGCGGCTCGGTGAGGATGCGGCGGAAGTCTTCCTTGGTCAGCGGTCGAAGTTCGACGCGGATCGGCAGGCGACCCTGCAGTTCCGGCAGGAGATCCGAAGGCTTGGAGACATGGAACGCGCCGGATGCGATGAAGAGAATATGGTCTGTTTTGACCGGGCCATACTTCGTCGAGACCGTCGTGCCTTCGACCAGCGGCAGCAGGTCGCGCTGCACGCCTTCGCGGGAGACGCCCGCACCCATGCCGCCATCGCGGGCGGCAATCTTGTCGATCTCGTCGAGGAAGACGATGCCATCATTCTCGGCGGACTGCACGGCTTCGCGCTGGATCGCCTCATTGTCGATCAGCTTGTCGGATTCGTCGCGGATCAGTTCCTTGTAGGAATCCTTGACGGTCGTACGCACCTTCTTGGTGCGGCCGCCCATGGCCTTGCCGAACATTTCGGAGAGGTTGAGCACGCCGATATTGGCGCCGGGCATCCCGGGGATTTCAAAGCCGCCGGGCATGCCGGAGCCTGTATCGGCCACTTCAATGTCGATTTCCTTGTCGTCGAGCTGGCCATCACGCAGCTTCTTGCGGAAGCTGTCGCGCGTTGCCGGCGATGCGGTAGCGCCAACCAGCGCATCAAGCACGCGCTCTTCGGCGCTCATATGCGCCTTGGCCTGCACCTCGGCGCGCTTCTTTTCGCGCACCAGGCCGATGCCGACTTCGACGAGATCGCGGATGATCTGCTCGACATCGCGGCCGACATAGCCGACTTCGGTGAACTTGGTGGCTTCGACCTTGATGAAGGGGGCGCCGGCGAGCTTGGCAAGGCGGCGGGAGATTTCCGTCTTACCGACACCGGTCGGGCCGATCATCAGGATGTTCTTGGGCATGACTTCGTCGCGCAGTTCCGGCTCGAGCTGCTGGCGGCGCCAGCGATTGCGCAATGCAATCGCCACGGCGCGCTTGGCCTCATGCTGGCCGACAATATAGCGATCGAGCTCGGAAACGATCTCGCGGGGGGAAAAAGTGGTCATTTCGTATGTTCCCTGTCAGGGCTGGAAACTATCAAGAGAGGAACTTAGGCTTCGGCATCGAGCGTTTCGACGACCACGTTATGGTTCGTGTAGACGCAGATGTCGGCAGCAATATCGAGGGCGCGGCGGGCGACGTCTTCAGCCGATTTGTCGCTGTCCATCAGCGCGCGTGCGGCGGCGAGCGCGAAATTGCCGCCGGAGCCGATCGCCATGGCGCCGTGTTCGGGCTCGAGCACATCGCCGTTGCCGGTGATGGCGAGCGTTACTTGTTTGTCGGCAACCAGCATCATGGCTTCGAGGTTGCGCAGATATTTGTCCGTCCGCCAATCCTTGGCGAGCTCGACGGCGGCGCGCATCAGCTGGCCGGGATATTGTTCGAGCTTCTTTTCGAGGCGCTCGAGAAGAGTGAAGGCATCGGCGGTCGCGCCGGCGAAACCGGCGATGACATCGCCCTTGCCGATGCGGCGAACCTTGCGCGCATTGCCCTTCATTACGGTCTGGCCAAGGCTCACCTGGCCATCACCAGCCATCACGACCTTGCCGTTCTTGCGAATAGTCACGATTGTCGTCATTCAACACCTGTTTGCCCCCGTTGCGGCGGGCTTTCTGTCGGGCCGCTTATCGGCCCCGTCAGCACCTATGTAAGAGGGGTTTTGACGATTGCAAATGGCAACCACGCCCAAATAATGGCGACAAGCCGGCTAAACGCGTAAGGCCCTTGCGTAACTTCTGGATATTTCCCGATCCGCCTGATATGGAACGGCCGTATTCCGATGGAGCAGCCCATGGCAGAGACCGTAGCGAGCCGCACGGCAAGCGTTTCCCGCAAGACCAACGAGACCTCGGTCTCCGTTTCCGTCAATATCGACGGCAGCGGCAAATCGACGATTTCGACCGGCGTCGGCTTCTTCGACCATATGCTGGAACAGCTGTCGCGACATTCGCTGATCGACATGGAGATCGACACCAAGGGCGACCTGCATGTCGATGATCACCACGCCGTCGAGGATACCGGCATCGCGATCGGCCAGGCGATCGCCAAGGCGCTGGGCGACCGGCGCGGTATCACTCGCTACGCCTCGATCGATCTCGCCATGGACGAGACGATGACGAAGGCGGCCGTCGATCTCTCAGGTCGGCCCTTTCTCGTCTGGAACGTGTCGTTCAGCGCGCCGAAGATCGGCACCTTCGATACCGAACTGGTGCGCGAATTCTTCCAGGCCTTAGCGCAGAATGCCGGCATCACCTTGCATATTCTCAATCATTATGGCGCCAACAATCACCATATAGCCGAGACATGCTTCAAGGCCGTTGCGCGCGCATTGCGCACCGCAACCGAGATCGATCCGCGGCAGGCAGGCCGGGTGCCCTCGACGAAAGGCACGCTCGCCTGACCCCATTTTGGGGAATTGAGGAAATGGCAAGCTATCTGATTTTGTCTCCGCCCGGAGCATCGAACCGGTCCGAAGTAGCGGATCGGTATCACGATGACACGCGATTCATCCGCGACGGCTTTTCGTGGACGGCGTTTCTGTTTCCGACGCTTTGGATGCTCTTTCATCGGCTGTGGCTACACGCGGTCGCCGCCTTCCTGCTGCAGGGCATTGCGCTGGAACTGATGCGTCAGCCGGGCTTTTTCGCCGCCGGAGCCACGCTTCTGCTTGGTGTCCGCGCCCTTGCGGCTCTTGAGGGCCGACATTCGGTCAGCAATCGTCTCATCAGCCGCGGCTGGAAGGTTGAAAACCTCGTCTCGGCAGACGATCTGGCGACTGCGGAGGAAATCCACTTTTTCGAGCTCGAGCAGAATCCAAACCCGGATATCCACTCTAAAAATTGGGATATCTCGGCCATCAACACGAATACCAGCCGCCCAGGCCCGAGCTTCGGCCTTCCCGGCTATGACGGAGGACGCTGATCATGCGCGTCGCGATTATCGACTATGGTTCCGGCAATCTGCGCTCGGCCACCAAGGCTTTCGAACGGGCGGCCCGCGATGCAGGCATCGACGCAGAGATCGACCTGACCGATGACGCCGAGCGCGTCGCCACCGCCGACCGCATCGTGCTTCCCGGCGTCGGCGCCTATGCCGATTGCCGTCGGGGCCTCGATGCCGTGCCCGGCATGGCGGAAGCCGTCGTCGACGTCGTGGAGCACAAGGCCCGCCCCTTCCTTGGCATCTGTGTCGGCATGCAACTGATGTCGTCGCGCGGGCTGGAAAAGACGATCACTCAAGGGTTTGGCTGGATCAAGGGTGACGTCAAGGAAATGACGCCGAGCGATCCCAGCCTGAAAATCCCGCAGATCGGCTGGAACACTCTAGATATCCGTCACCCGCACGCGCTTTTCGACGGAATCGAGACGGGGCCGAACGGCCTGCATGCCTATTTCGTCCACTCCTACCATCTGGCCGCCGACCATGGCGACGACGTGATCGCGACGACGAACTATGGCGGGCCGATGACCGCCTTTGTCGGCCGTGACAATATCGCCGGCGCGCAGTTCCATCCGGAAAAGAGCCAGAAACTCGGCCTTGCCCTGATCGCCAATTTCCTGCGCTGGAAGCCGTAAGGCTCGCGCTCCAAGGACAGACATCATGATTCTTTTTCCTGCTATCGACCTAAAAGACGGCCAATGCGTGCGCCTCAAGCTCGGCGACATGGAGCAGGCGACCGTCTACAATCCCGATCCCGGTGCGCAGGCGAAAGCCTTTGAAGACCAGGGCTTCGAATGGCTACATGTCGTCGATCTCAACGGCGCCTTTGCCGGCGAGACCGTCAACGGCGCCGCCGTCGATGCCATTCTCAAGGCGACGAAGAACCCGGTGCAGCTCGGCGGCGGCATCCGCACGCTCGACCACATCGAAAACTGGCTGTCGCGCGGGCTTGCCCGTGTCATCCTCGGCACCGTGGCCGTGCGCGATCCGGCGCTTGTCGTCGAGGCCTGCCGGCGTTATCCCGGCCATATTGCCGTCGGCATCGATGCCAAGGGCGGCAAGGTAGCGGTCGAGGGCTGGGCCGAGGCCTCCGAACTCGGCGTCATCGAACTCGCCAAGAAATTCGAAGGTGTCGGCGTTGCCGCGATCATCTATACCGATATCGATCGCGATGGCATTCTCACGGGAATCAACTGGGATTCGACTTTGGAACTGGCAAACGCCGTTTCCATTCCCGTCATCGCCTCCGGCGGGCTTGCCTCGCTGGACGATATCCGCCGCATGACGCAGCCGGATGCCCGTAAACTGGAAGGTGCGATTTCCGGCCGCGCGCTCTATGATGGCCGGATCGATCCGAAAGAGGCACTGGCCCTGATCAAGCAGGCCAAGGAGGCAGCGCAATGACCCTGAAAGCCCGCGTCATCCCCTGCCTCGACGTCAAGGACGGCCGCGTCGTCAAGGGCGTCAACTTCGTCAATCTCGTCGATGCCGGCGATCCGGTCGAGGCTGCCAAGGCCTATGACGCGGCCGGTGCGGACGAACTCTGCTTCCTCGATATCACCGCTTCCTCCGACAATCGCGACACCATCTTCGACGTCGTGGCCCGCACCGCCGAACAATGCTTCATGCCGGTCACGGTCGGCGGTGGCGTGCGCACCATCGCCGACATCCGCAAGCTGCTGCTTTGCGGCGCCGACAAGGTTTCGATCAATTCGGCGGCGGTCAACAATCCCGATTTCGTGGCTGAAGCGGCCGATAAGTTCGGCAACCAGTGCATCGTCGTTTCCATCGATGCCAAGCGGCGCCGGACCGAGGCGCTCGGTGGCGACAATCTGAGCGCTTGGGAAATCTACACCCACGGCGGCCGCAACGCGACCGGCATCGATGCGGTCGATTTTGCCCGCAAGATGGTCGAGCGCGGTGCCGGCGAGTTGCTCGTCACCTCCATGGACCGCGACGGCACGAAGGTCGGCTACGATCTGGAGCTGACGCGGGCGATCGCCGATTCAGTGCGCGTGCCCGTCATCGCGTCGGGCGGCGTCGGCGATCTCGACGATCTGGTCGACGGCGTCAAGGAAGGCCATGCGACGGCGGTGCTTGCCGCCTCGATCTTCCATTTCGGCACCTATTCGGTGGGCGAAGCAAAGCGCTACATGGCCGAGCGCGGCATTCCGATGCGGCTGGATTAGGAGACAGCGGACCAATGAGCGGATTTACCCTTTCCGACCTCGAACGAATCGTCGAGGAACGCTCCAAGGCCTCGCCGGACGAATCCTGGACTGCGAAGCTTCTTGCCGCCGGCCAGCCGAAAGCGGCGAAGAAACTGGGCGAAGAAGCGATCGAAGCCGTAATGGCGGCGGTCGCCAACGATCGCGACAACCTCACCTATGAGGCGGCCGATCTGCTGTATCATCTTTTAGTCGTATTGAAGATTGCCGGCATTCCGTTAGAGAATGTCATGGGTGAGCTCGAAAGGCGCACCGCCCAATCCGGCCTTCAGGAAAAGGCCAGCCGGTAAGAACGCGATGACGACAGCGACCAAGACCGAGCCGGCACACGAGACGCTCGATATTTTCCAGGCGAAAGCCTATTCGCCCTATTATTTCTTTTCCTCGGAAGAATGGGCGAAATTCCGGGCGGACACGCCACTGACGCTGACATCAGACGAAGTGAAGCGGCTGCGCTCCATGGGCGACCCGATCGATCTCGACGAAGTCAGGCGCATCTATCTGTCGCTGTCGCGGCTGTTGTCCTCGCATGTGGAATCCTCGCAGATTCTCTTCGAGCAGCGCAATCGCTTCCTCAGCCTCTCCGATATCGCCAAGACGCCCTTCGTCATCGGCATCGCCGGTTCGGTCGCCGTCGGCAAGTCCACGACAGCACGTATCCTGAAGGAATTGCTGGGCCGCTGGCCGTCGAGCCCGAAGGTCGATCTGGTCACCACGGACGGCTTTCTTTATCCGAATGCCGAATTGCAGCGCCGCAACCTGATGCAGCGCAAGGGTTTTCCGGAAAGCTACGATACGGCGGCGCTGCTGCGTTTCCTCTCGGCGATCAAGGCCGGCCAGCCAAATGTGCAGGCGCCTTCTTATTCACACCTCGTCTATGACGTGCTGCCGAGCGAGTTCAAGACGGTCGACCGCCCGGATATTCTGATCTTCGAAGGCATCAACGTGCTGCAATCGCGGCATCTGCCGGCCGATGGCAAGATCGTGCCGATGGTCTCCGATTTCTTCGACTTCTCGATCTATATCGACGCCGACGAAGAGCTCATCCACAACTGGTATGTCGCCCGCTTCATGCGGCTGCGCGAAACCGCCTTTCGCGACCCCAACTCCTTCTTCCACCGCTATGCCTCGATCAGCGAGGAAGAGGCGCTGGCGATCGCCGAGGGGCTGTGGAAGAACATCAATCTGAAGAATCTGCGCCAGAACATCCTGCCGACGCGGCCGCGCGCCGATCTCATCCTGCAGAAGGGCAAGAACCATCTGATCGAACAGGTGGCGTTGAGGAAGCTTTGAGGCTCAGGGCTGGACGCGCCTGAGGGTAAGATTGATCCGGCCGCCGTTCTTCAAGAGTGTCGAAGTCGCCGGATAGATGCGGTCGACGCCGTGGAAGCACAATCTTCCTTCGCCGCCGAGAACGACGATATCGCCGCTCGCAAGCTTGAAGGATAGCGTGCGGTCATTGCGGTTGAGACCACCGACCCGGAAGAGGCAGGTATTGCCGAGCGAGACCGACAGAACCGGCGCCTTGAGATCCTGTTCGTCGCGATCCTGATGCAGACCCATGCGGGCATCATCGTTGTAGAAATTGACGAGGCAGGCTTCGGGCGGTTTTTCATAGCCTGCTATATCGCGCCACAAATTCAGCAATGGCAATGGTATTGCGGGCCAAGGGCGGCCGGTGACCGGATGCGTCTTCTGGTAACGGTAGCCGTGCTGCTTGTCCGTCACCCAGCCGAGCGAGCCGCAATTGGTCATGCGCACCGACATCTCCTTGCCGGTACCCGGCATGACCGGTGTGTAGAGCGGCGCCTCTGCCACGACGACGCGGATCGCCTCGACCAGCGCTTCCTGGGCAGGGCGGTCGAGATATCCGGGGAGATGACGAATTCCGTTGGGGAGCAGCATCGAGTTGTTCCAGTGAATTGTGCCGGTCAGGTGAATATGCCGATGCCGCGACTTTGTGCATGGCCCCTCACCCCAACCCTCTCCCCGCAAGCGGGGGCGAGGGAGCTATCTTGCCCTAAGCCAGCCCGCAGTAATGGAGAGGCTCGCTGTTTCGCGCTGTCGTCCCTTCTCCCCGCATGGCGGGGAGAAGGCTAGGATGAGGGGCCAGGCACATAACCTCCGCAAAATCGAACTCGCCTGACACGCCAATTTTGACCCAACAAAACCCGGCACGCAGCCCGAAAACAAAACCTAATCGCCGCCGACCTTGCCGCGCATCTTCTTGACCTCGGAACGCCCGGATTTCTCCTTCAGCCGGCGCTCGATCGATCCCTTTGTCGGCTTGGTCTTCCGGCGGGGCGGCGGCGGTGGGGCGGCGGCTTCGAGGATCAGTTCCTTCAACCGCTCGCGGGCATCTTCGCGATTGCGATCCTGGCTGCGGAAGCGGCTGGCCTCGATCATCAGAACGCCATCCTTGGAAACCCGCCGGCCGGCAAGCCTGATCGCATTCGCCTTGACGCGGTCGGTCAGCGAGGGGGAGTTCTGGACGTTGAAGAAAAGCTGGACGGCGGTCGCGACCTTGTTGACGTTCTGACCGCCGGGACCGCCTGCCAGAACAAACTGTTCCGTCAGCTCCCAGCCGGCAATCGTGATCCGGTCATTAATGTAAAGCGCTTCGCTGGCCATGATTTTCTCCGCGCCTGTCTATCCCACATTGATGCGCGGTTGAAAATACGGTAGCGGCGAGTTTGGGGGCCGCCTCGTCCTTCGAGGCTTTGCTCTTCGAGCTCCGCACCTCAGGATGAGGCGGAGCAAGCTATGCGACCGGGCACAAGAGACTAGCCCTCATGGTGAGGAGGCCCGAAGGGCCGTCTCGAACCACGAGGGCGAGTGGGTTTCACGTGAGTCATGGCTCCCGTGAGAGATTATTTACTCCGCAGCGACCGGCATCCCCGGCGCGGCATCACGGACGTTGCCGTCCACATGATCCTCGAACTTGGCGAAATTGGTGACGAACATCTGCACCAGCTTTTTCGCCTGTGCATCATAGGCGTCGCCATCGGCCCAGGTGGAGCGTGGGTCGAGGATGGCGGTATCGACGCCTTCAACGGCGACCGGCACAGCAAAGCCGAAATTCGCATCGGTGCGGAATTCGACATTATCGAGATCGCCCTTCAAGGCGGCCGCGAGCAGCGCACGCGTCGCCTTGATCGGCATGCGGCTTCCCTTGCCGTAGGCGCCGCCGGTCCAGCCGGTGTTGACCAGCCAGCAACGGGCGCCGTGGCGGGCGATCAGCTCCTTGAGCAGATTGCCGTATTCGGCCGGATGGCGCGGCATGAAGGGAGCGCCGAAGCAGGTCGAGAAGGTCGCTTCCGGCTCGACGACGCCCTTTTCCGTGCCGGCGACCTTGGCGGTGTAGCCGGACAGGAAGTGGTACATGGCCTGATCCGGTGTCAGCTTTGCGATCGGCGGCATAACGCCGAAAGCGTCCGCCGTCAGCATGATGATCGTTTCGGGGTGGCCGGTGATACCGGATTCCGAAGCATTCGGGATGAAATGCAGCGGGTAGGCGCTGCGGGTGTTTTCCGTCAGCGAGCCATCATCGAGATCCGGCCGGCCGTGCTCATCGAGCACGACGTTTTCCAGCACGGTGCCGAAACGGCGCGTCGTGGCGTAAATTTCCGGCTCGGCTTCTGCCGAAAGACGGATGGTCTTGGCGTAGCAGCCGCCTTCGAAATTGAAGATGCCGTTTTCGCCCCAGCCATGCTCGTCGTCGCCGATGAGCGTGCGGGTGGGATCGGCAGAGAGCGTCGTCTTGCCCGTGCCGGACAGGCCGAAGAAAATCGCGACATCGCCTTCCGGGCCGACATTGGCCGAGCAGTGCATCGGCATGACGCCGCGCTCCGGCAGCATGTAGTTCAGCGCCGTGAACACCGATTTCTTCATCTCGCCGGCATAGGAGGTGCCGCCGATCAGGACGATGCCATTGACGAAATCGCAGGCAATCACCGTTTCGGTGCGGCAGCCATGACGCTCCGGATCGGCGCGGAAGCTCGGCAGGTCGATGATCGTCAACTGCGGCACGAAGCTTTCCAGCGCCGCACGATCGGGGCGAATCAGCAGATTGCGAATGAATAGCGAGTGCCAGGCGAATTCGGTGATGACGCGCGTCGGCAGAGCATATTCGACGTCGGCGCCACCGATCAGATCCTGCACGAACAGGTCCTTGCCGCGGGCATGGGCAAGCATGTCCTCATGCAGGAGTTCGAAATGCTCCGGCGACATCGGCTTGTTGTTATCCCACCAGATCTGGTCTTCGGTGGTAGCGTTGCGCACCACGAACTTGTCCTTCGGAGAACGGCCGGTATGCTGGCCGGTCAAGGCCCTGAGCGCACCGTCGGCGGTCAGATCGGCTTCGCGACGGCGAATCGCCTCTTCATAGAGGTGAGCTTCCATGAGGTTGTAACGCACACTGGCGGCGGCTCCCAGGCCGATCGATCCCAGTTCAGTCGCGGGATTGCGGACGCCGAATTGCTCCATCACTTTTTCCTCTACAAAGGGGCTTGGCCGTTAAAACTAACTAAAGCGTAGAGGGCTCTTTTTAAAAGCACAAGAGCTAGAAGCGAAAAATATTTAATGATATCAGTTATTTAATCGATTTAAATAAATTTTCTTATTTTTAAATCGTTTGAATAGCGGGTGGCGCGACGTCACGTCACACAACCCCTGCGCAAGGGTTTTTCCCGGCAACAATCCTCCCCTTTATCTTTGCCACAATTTGTTCCACCTTTATCCCCATAAGCGCGCCAGGTTACCGCCGACCGAGCTGGCAGACCGCCTGGGCTGGATTCCAAATCCGGGAGACGCGCACTGATGACGGAGACGAACACCATGTTGACAATCGCGCTCGTTGACGACGACCGCAATATCCTGACTTCCGTATCGATTGCCTTGGAAGCAGAGGGATATAAGGTAGAGACCTATACGGACGGAGCCTCGGCGCTGGACGGCCTGCTTGCCCGGCCGCCGCAACTGGCGATCTTCGATATCAAGATGCCCCGCATGGACGGCATGGAGCTCCTGCGCCGCCTGCGCCAGAAATCCGACCTGCCGGTGATCTTCCTCACCTCGAAGGACGAAGAGATCGACGAACTCTTCGGCCTGAAGATGGGCGCCGACGACTTCATCACCAAGCCGTTCTCCCAGCGCCTGCTGGTCGAACGCGTCAAGGCCGTTCTCCGCCGCGCCTCCGCCCGCGAAGCCGCAAATGCGGCCGGCGGCGCAGCCGCCGCCAAGCCGGGTGCTGCACAGCAGGCCCGTTCGCTGGAACGCGGACAGCTCGTGATGGACCAAGAACGCCATACCTGCACCTGGAAGGGCGAGCCGGTGACGCTCACCGTTACCGAATTTCTCATCCTGCATTCGCTGGCGCAGCGCCCCGGCGTGGTCAAGAGCCGCGATGCCCTGATGGACGCGGCCTACGACGAGCAGGTCTATGTCGATGACCGCACGATCGACAGCCACATCAAGCGGCTGCGCAAGAAATTCAAGATGGTCGACCTCGATTTTGATATGATCGAGACGCTGTATGGCGTCGGCTACCGCTTCCGTGAAGCTGCATAAGAGTTAACTAGACCATACGGCGAACGATGGAATAAGAGCATGCGGACGGGATCGACGATCCCGTTCTTCGAAAGGGCCGTTGGCTTGGCACAGCTGGTGCAGGACAGGGATATAGACGACTCGGAAAGCCCGAGCGGCGCTCGGATTGCGCGCCGGCGCTGGACTCATCCGTTTGTTCTGATCCGCCGCATCTTCGGTAATGCCGTATTTTCGAGCCTGACGCGGCGCATCCTGTTTTTCAATCTGGCCGCCCTCGTCGTTCTGGTCGGCGGCATTCTCTACCTCAATCAATTCCGCGAAGGCCTGATCGATGCCCGCGTCGAGAGCCTCTTGACGCAGGGCGAGATCATCGCCGGCGCCGTCTCGGCATCGGCATCGGTCGATACCAACTCCATCACCATCGACCCGCAGAAGCTGCTGGAGCTGCAGGCCGGCCAGAGCATCACGCCCGTTCCGAACGACGAGGATCTCGAATTCCCGATCGATCCGGAAAAGGTGGCGCCGGTGCTGACGCGGCTGATCTCGCCGACGCGCACGCGCGCGCGCATCTTCGATGCAGACGCGAACCTGCTGCTGGACAGCCGCCATCTCTATTCCCGCGGCCAGGTGCTGCGCTACGATCTGCCGCCCGTCGAAGACGAGAAGCAGAGCTGGTCCGACTGGTTCAGCGGCCTGCTCAACAAGATGCTGCAGCCGGGCAACCTGCCTGTCTATAAAGAAGCGCCCGGCGGCGACGGCTCGATCTATCCGGAAGTCATGAACGCGCTGACCGGCGTACGCGGCGCCGTTGTCCGCACCACGGAGAAAGGCGAGCTGATCGTTTCGGTCGCTGTGCCGATCCAGCGCTTCCGCGCCGTTCTCGGTGTCTTGCTGCTCTCGACCCAGGCGGGTGATATCGACAAGATCGTTCATGCGGAGCGTCTCGCAATCATGCGTGTCTTCGGCGTCGCGACGCTGGTCAACGTCGTGCTCTCGTTGCTTTTGTCCTCCACCATCGCCAATCCGCTCCGCCGGCTTTCGGCTGCGGCCATCCGCGTGCGGCGCGGCGGGGCGAAAGAACGCGAGGAAATTCCGGACTTTTCCGCCCGCCAGGACGAGATCGGCAACCTTTCGATCGCGCTTCGCGACATGACATCGGCGCTTTACGACCGCATCGATGCGATCGAGAGTTTCGCAGCCGACGTTAGCCACGAACTGAAAAACCCGCTGACATCGCTGCGCAGCGCTGTCGAAACGCTGCCGCTCGCCAAGAGCGACGATTCCAAGAAGCGGCTGATGGACGTGATTCAGCACGACGTGCGCCGCCTCGACCGCCTGATCAGCGATATCTCCGACGCATCGCGCCTTGACGCGGAGCTCGCCCGTTCGGATGCTAGATCGCTGGATATGGAAGTGCTCCTGCGCGACATGATCGAGATTTCAAGGCAGGTCGGACACAGCAAGAAAGCTGTCGAGATCGACTATATCGTCGACCGCAAGCCGGGCAACAAGGCGAATTTCTCCATCGACGGTCACGACCTGCGCATTGGCCAGATCGTCACCAATCTCATCGAAAACGCACGTTCCTTCGTTCCGGCGGAAACCGGCAAGATCACCGTGCGGCTGACGCGGACGCGGACGCGCTGCGTCATCTATATCGAAGATAATGGTCCGGGCATTCAGGCCGAAAATATCGACCGTATCTTCGAGCGCTTCTACACCGACCGGCCCGAATCCGAAGGTTTCGGGCAGAATTCCGGTCTCGGGCTTTCGATCAGCCGGCAGATCGCCGAGGCGCACGGCGGCTCGTTGCGCGCGGAAAATATCGTCGACAGCGATGGCGCGACGCTGCTCGGCGCCCGCTTCATCCTATCCCTGCCCGCCCAGACCACGGCGTGAGCAGCCGCATGACCGGCGAAACCACCAATATCCATGCAACGGCGATCGTCATAGGCAAGACCGGGCTTTTGTTCCTTGGCCCTTCGGGCAGCGGCAAATCCGCTCTCGCCTTCTCCTGCATTGCCGCCGCCAAGCCCCTCGGACTGGCGGCAAGCCTTGTTGCCGACGACCGGGTACTGATCAGCGAGCACAATGGCTCCGTTATCGCAAAATGCCCGCCCTCGATCGCAGGACTCATGGAAATCCGTTATACCGGCATCGTTCGCATGCCTTACATTTCCGAGGCCGAAATGCACTTCGCCATCCGGCCTGTCGACACGGCAACGGCCGAAAGACTGCCACCCGAGGATGAGCTGATCGATATTACCGCATCCGCGCGGTTGCCGTTGATCCGATTGGCTGCAACCTCGGCGAATCCGCTTGCCATAATAACGGCGAAAATCGGCGCGAGTTTGGATGAATCGGCCATTTAGGCCCGAACAGGCGCGCAAATCCTGTATTTTAAGCTTGCACTTCGTCTTTTCATCGCCAAGATGTCCCCCCACTGGTGGACGACATTGCTGCATTGCGATATGGGCCACCTGTTTGCGTATGCGATGGGAGCAGTAATATCATGATTGGACTTGTGCTTGTCACTCATGGCAAGCTGGCTGAAGAGTTTCGGCATGCTGTCGAGCATGTCGTTGGTCCGCAGAAGTTCATAGAAACGGTATGCATTGGTCCCGAAGACGACATGGACAAGCGGCGGCAGGATATTCTGCAGGCCGTTGCCGGTGCCGACGACGGGCACGGTGTCATCATCCTCACCGACATGTTCGGCGGCACTCCTTCCAATCTCGCAATCTCCGTCATGAATAGCGGCCACACCGAGGTCATCGCCGGCGTCAATCTGCCGATGCTGATCAAGCTCGCAGGCGTGCGCGGCGACAACAACATGGAAAGGGCCCTGGTGGAAGCTTCAGAGGCCGGGCGCAAATATATCAACGTGGCCAGCCGTGTGCTCAGTGGCAAATAACGAGGCAAACACCGCCCCCATGACCGAGCTTTCCCGGGAACTCCTGATCATCAACAAGCGGGGTCTGCATGCCCGTGCATCGGCGAAATTCGTGCAGACCGTCGAAGCCTACGACGCCGCGATCACCGTTTCCAAGGATGGCACCACAGTTGGCGGCACGTCGATCATGGGCCTGATGATGCTCGCCGCCAGCCCCGGCTGCAGCGTGCTGGTCACGGCGAGCGGCAACCAGGCCGCAGAAGCGCTTGAGGCGCTCGACCAGCTGGTCGCCAACAAGTTTGGCGAGGAAATCTAGGCGTTTGCCTGCGATTGCCAATTGGATATAAAGACATAAAGACTTCTTTATATCATTATTGATTTCCATCCTGAAGCCTGCTACACGGCATCATCCACACGCTGTCAGCGTGCAATTCTTGTTGCATTCGGCCGAGGCGTCTGCCCGCGGCGCGGCTGCATCGTTCAGGCTGGAGACCTTCATGAGCACTGAAAAGGACTACATCGTCGCGGATATCGGCCTTGCCGACTTCGGCCGCAAGGAGATCACGATCGCCGAAACCGAGATGCCGGGCCTGATGGCCTGCCGCGCCGAATTCGGCGAAGCGCAGCCTCTAAAGGGTGCACGCATCACCGGTTCGCTGCACATGACGATCCAGACGGCCGTTCTCATCGAGACGCTGGTCGCACTCGGCGCTCAGGTGCGTTGGGCATCGTGCAACATCTTCTCGACGCAGGACCATGCCGCCGCCGCGATCGCCGCCTCCGGCGTTCCGGTCTTCGCCATCAAGGGTGAAAGCCTCGAAGACTACTGGACCTACACGGACAAGATCTTCCAGTGGACCGATGGCGGCCTCTCCAACATGATCCTCGACGATGGCGGTGATGCCACCATGTACATCCTGCTCGGCGCTCGCGCCGAAGCCGGTGAGGACGTGCTCTCCAACCCGCATTCGGAAGAAGAGGAAATCCTCTTCGCACAGATCAAGAAGCGCCTTCAGGCAACGCCCGGCTGGTTCACCAAGCAGCGCGACGCCATCAAGGGCGTAACGGAAGAAACCACCACGGGCGTCAACCGTCTGTACCAGCTTAGCCAGAAGGGCCTTCTGCCCTTCCCGGCCATCAACGTCAACGACAGCGTCACCAAGTCGAAGTTCGACAACAAGTACGGCTGCAAGGAATCGCTGGTCGACGGTATCCGCCGCGCCACCGACGTCATGATGGCCGGCAAGGTCGCTGTCGTCTGCGGCTATGGCGATGTCGGCAAGGGTTCTGCCGCTTCGCTTTCCGGTGCCGGCGCCCGCGTCAAGGTCACGGAAGTCGACCCGATCTGTGCCCTGCAGGCAGCCATGGACGGCTATGAAGTCGTTCAGCTCGAGGACGTCGTTTCCTCGGCTGACATCTTCATCACCACGACCGGCAACAAGGACGTCATCCGCATCGACCACATGCGCGCGATGAAGGACATGGCGATCGTCGGCAATATCGGCCACTTCGACAACGAGATCCAGGTTGCCGCGCTGCGGAACCTGAAGTGGACGAACATCAAGCCGCAGGTCGACATGGTCGAGTTCGCCAAGGGCAACCGCATCATCCTGCTGTCGGAAGGCCGTCTCTTGAACCTCGGCAACGCCACCGGCCATCCCTCCTTCGTGATGTCGGCTTCCTTCACCAACCAGACGCTGGCGCAGATCGAGCTCTTCACCAAGCCCGGGCACTACAAGAACGAAGTCTACGTACTGCCGAAGCACCTCGACGAGAAGGTCGCCCGTCTGCATCTTGCCAAGCTCGGCGTGAAGCTGACGGAGCTTTCGGAAGAGCAGGCTTCGTATATCGGTGTGACGCCGAAGGGCCCGTTCAAGTCCGACCACTACAGATACTGATTATTAAAACAGTATCCACAACATCTTGTGGCCCTGGCATTGACAAATGCCGGGGCTTATTTTTTAGCCAGCTCCCTTCCCCCGGATTCTCCTAGGCAGTATTGTTTTTACACTTGATTCGTGACGAACCGGGCGTGCCCGGAGCCATGAAAATGGGATGTCTTGTCAGGATGCGGCACAGTAGAGCCGGATGATTTTAGGTCTGTTCGACCTAAAATCTGAATCCCCTCTACAATCAGATGAGTAGAGCATGATGTCATCCGAAAACCGCTTACACTTTTCGGCATCATGCTCTGAAGGACGGAGACAGACCTCTTATGTTTGAAGGGGAAGACAACCGGCATCGATCAGCGCTACACGAAGTGGCGGCGCGGTTGCTGCGGGGCAGTGCATATCGGCTTTCGACAGGCGCAAAGCAGGGCAAAGGCCGGCTCGCTCGCCTGAACCGCCTGTTGAAGATCAGCGTTTTCGGTGGTCTGTTGACCAGTTGGGTCGGACCCGCTTTTGCGCAGGGCAATGGCGCTGCGCAGGCGAGCATGCGCCTCTTCACCTCCTCCGAAATGGCCGTCTTCTCCATCATCATCGGCGTCATTTCCGCCGCGCTCCTCTCGACCATGTGGATGGTCCGGCAGCGGGGCAACATGGAAAGTGAAAGTCGCGAGATCCGCACGGCCCTGTCGGACGCAAACCAGCGTATTTCGCAGTATCAGGCGCTGATTGCCGACAAGAACCGCCGAATCGTCATCTGGGATGGTCCGAATGCGCGGCCCGAACTGCTCGGTCAGCTGCCGGTCGAGACCGGCGCGCCGCAGGACAGTGAATTCCTTGCCTTCGGCCGCTGGCTGAAATCATGGTCGGCCGGCGAGCTCGACAAGGCGATCGACACGCTGCGCGGCAGCGGCCAGAGCTTCGACATGGTGGTCGAAACCAACCGCGACGAAATCCTGGAGGCACAGGGTCGCATTTCCGGCGGCCGCGCCTTCGTCCGCTTCATCGCGCTCAACAATCTGCGCGCCGAACTCGCCGAGTTGAAGATCGAACGCGACCGACTGATGACCTCGATCTCCACCTTCCAGAATTTGCTCGATGCCATCGACCTGCCCGTCTGGCAGCGCGATGCGGAAGGCAAGCTCACCTGGGTCAATCAAGCCTATGGCGAGGCTGTCGAGGCTATTTCGGCGGAAGAGGCGATTCGCGAAGAACGCGAATTCCTGACGACCGTGGCCCGCGAGCGCATCCGCGCATCGGCAACGCCGGAATCGCCCTTCCACGACAAGATTTCGACCGTCGTGCACGGCAACCGCACGTTCTTCGACGTCGTCGACGTCAAATCACCAAACGGCTCCGCCGGCATGGCGATCGATATTTCCGAAGCGGAAGCGGTTCGCGCCGAGCTTGCCCGTACACTCAAAAGCCACGCCGAAACCCTCGACCATCTCGCAACACCGGTTGCGATTTTCGATGGCGACAGACGACTGCAATTCTATAATCAGGCCTTCGTCCAGCTCTGGGAACTCGATATCGCCTTCCTTGAGAAACGACCCGACAATAGCGAGCTTTTGGACCGGCTGCGCGGCGCCAAGAAGCTTCCGGAACAGCTGAACTGGAAGACCTGGAAGGACGGCGTCCTTTCGGTCTATCGCGCGCTCGACACGCAGACCGATCTCTGGCACCTGCCAAATGGCCAGATTCTCAAGGTTTTCGCGACCGCGCATCCGCAGGGCGGCGCCACCTGGGTATTCGAGAACCTGACCGAGCAGGTCGATCTCGAAACGCGCTACAACACGCTGGTCAAGGTCCAGGGCGAGACCATCGACCATCTATCGGAAGGCGTCGCCGTTTTCGGTCCCGATGGCCGCATCCGCCTGTCGAACCCGGCATTCCGCATTCTCTGGAACATCACAGAGGCGCAGGCAAAGCCCGGCACGCATATCCAGGCGCTCGCCGAAGCTTGCTTGCCCTCCTATGACAGGCCGGACGGCTGGAAGCGCTTTGCCGAGCAGATCACCAGCTTCGACGATGAGCGCCCATCCTCACAAGGCACGCTGGAGCTCTATTCCAATCTGGTGCTCGACTACGCGGTCATTCCGCTGCCGAACGCGCAGACCATGCTGACCTTCGTCAACAAGACCGACAGCGTGCGCGCCGAACGCGCCCTGACCGAGAAGAACGAAGCACTGCTGAAGGCGGACGAGCTGAAGAACGATTTCGTCCAGCATGTCTCCTACGAGCTGCGCTCGCCGCTCACAAACATCATCGGCTTCACCGACCTTCTGAAGACGCCGGGCATCGGCTCTTTGAATGAGCGGCAGGCCGAATATATCGATCATATCTCCACCTCCTCTTCCGTACTGCTGACGCTGGTCAACGACATCCTTGATCTCGCGACGCTCGACGCCGGCATCATGCGGCTGAACTATTCCGAAATCGTGCTTTCCGATCTGCTCGATGAAGTCTCGATGCAGATCGCCGACCGGCTGCAGGAAAGCGGTGTGACGCTCGAAATCACCGTGCCGGCGCACCTCGGCTCCATCGTTGCCGATCAGCAGCGATTGAAGCAGATCCTGCTCAAGCTCCTGACCAATGCCGCCAATTTCGCGCCGGAGGGATCGACGATTTCGCTGAAATGCGGACGTGAAGGCGCGGATTTCGTCTTCTCAGTCGCCGATAAGGGTCCGGGCATACCGGAAGAACTGATCCAAAGCGTCTTCAACCGCTTCGCCTCCGGCGGCAAAGGCGGCAAGCGCAGCGGTGCCGGCCTCGGCCTTTCCATCGTCGAAAGCTTCGTCAGCCTGCATGAGGGCGAGGTTTCGATCGAAAGCCAGCCGGGCAAAGGAACGACGGTCACCTGCCGAATTCCTTCGGCCGAACTGCCCCACTCCGTCGCAGCAGAATGACAGCCTCAGAAAGCAGCATTTCCCTTTTCCTCGCAGATGACGCCGCCACGGCTCAGCTCGGCGAAGATCTGGCGCTGGCCCTGAAGGTCGGCGACTGTCTAGCACTATCAGGCGATCTCGGCGCTGGGAAATCCTCGCTCGCCCGCGCGCTGCTGCGCGCCATGGCCGACGATCCCGAACTGGACGTGCCGAGCCCGACCTTTACCCTCGTGCAATCCTACGAGCTGCGCATCCCGGTCTCGCATTTCGACCTCTATCGGCTCGGCAATCCCAGCGAGTTGACGGAGCTCGGCTTCGACGAAGCCCTGCAGACCGGCATCTGCCTTGTCGAATGGCCCGAAATGGCCGAAGGCGAGCTGCCGAAAGAGCGCATCGATCTCAAGCTGACGCATGAGGGCGAAGGACGGCGCGCCGTCATCACGGCACCGGCGAAGCAGATCGCACGCATCGAGCGCGTATTGGCTATACGCGCCTTTCTCGATTCGCATGGCTATCGCGGTGCCGCCAGACGTTTCCTCACTGGCGATGCCTCGCTGCGGGCTTACGAGTCCCTTTATCCCGCCGACGGCAGCGACCGCGTGATCCTGATGGATTGGCCACGGCTGCCGGAAGGGCCGCCGGTACTCGACGGCAAGCCCTATCCCAAGGTCGCGCATCTTGCCTGGGATACTTATCCCTTCGTTGCGATCGCCAATATCCTCAGCGAAAACGGCTTTGCCGCCCCGGAAGTCTTTGCCGCCGATTACGACCAGGGCATTCTTCTGATCGAGGATCTCGGCACCGATGGCGTGGTCGACGCCGGAGGAAAGCCTATTGCCGAGCGCTATCGCGCCAGTGTCGCCTGCCTTGCGCATCTGCACGGTCTTTCCATTCCCCGCGACATTCCGGTCACGCCGGATCACATCCATCACATTCCGGATTTCGACCGGACCGCCATGAAGATGGAAGCGCGGCTGCTGCTCGATTGGCATCTGCCCTGGAAGCGCGGCACGCCGGCAAGCGATGAGGAACGAGCCAGCTACCTGGCGATCTGGGACAGACTGATCGATCAGCTCGAGGACGTGGAAAAGAACCTGCTGCTACGCGACATGCATTCACCGAATATCATCTGGCGGGCGCATGAACAGGGCATAAAGCGTGTCGGCATGATCGATTTTCAGGATGCGATGATCGGACCGACCTCCTATGACGTCGCCTCGCTGGTGCAGGATGCACGGGTGACGATCGAGCGCGATCTGCATGACCAGCTGATGGCCGACTACCTCACGCTTCGGCACGTCCAGGACGGCTTCGACGAGGCGAAATTCCTGAAAAGCTGGGCGATCATGTCGGCGCAGCGCAATTGCAAGCTCGCCGGCCTCTGGGTGCGGCTGTTGCAGCGTGACGGCAAGCCGGGATATCTGAAGCATATGCCGCGCACGCTCGCCTATCTCGCCATCGCCTTCGAGCATGAAGCGCTCGCGCCGTTACGCGAATGGTGCGAGAAGGCCGGTATTGGCCGGGTATAGCGGGCCAAGACCCGCGACGGCTTTCCGGCCCTGTGCTATGGAAATCAGATAGCGAATCGAGAGTTCGAGACGAAATGACCATCAAGCAAGCCATGGTACTGGCGGCGGGGCTTGGAACCCGCATGCGACCGATCACCGACACTATCCCGAAGCCGCTGGTGAAGGTCGCCGGCAAGCCGATGATCGATTATGCGCTGGATGCGCTGGCGGAAGCCGGCGTCGAGCAGGTCGTCGTCAACGTTCATCACCACGCCGACCAGATGGAAGCACATCTGCGCGGCTATCGCGGCCTCGAAATCCTGATTTCCGACGAGCGGGACGCGCTGATGAACAATGGCGGTGGTCTCGTCAAGGGCTTGAAACTTTTGAGCCGCGATTCGGTGTTCGTCATGAATGCCGATCTGTTCTGGATCGGCGAGAAGCTAGGCCATCCCACCAATCTTGAAAAGCTAGCCGGATTCTACGACGAGCAGCGCATGGACATGGCTATGCTCTGCGTTGAGTTGGAACGGACCACGGGTCATAATGGCAAGAATGACTTCGCCATGGCGCAAGATGGAAGGCTCGCCCGCTATCGCGATGTCGGACACGACGGCGTCGTCTATGCCGGTGCAATTGCGATGAACCCGTCCTTCCTCGACGACGCACCTGACGACGCCTTCAACATCAACACATACTACGACAAGGCCATCGCTCGCAGCCGGCTCTATGGCACGATGCTCGACGGTCACTGGCTGACTGTCGGCACGCCGGAGGCGGTCGGCGAGGCGGAGGAAACGATCCGGAATTTCCGGGCGTTTGCGTGAGCCTATGGCAGGCGGACACCGGCAGCGCATTCTGACGATTCCGGCAGGCCTGCCCTTCCTGAGGACCCTTGCGACGGCTCTTTGCGATGGCCGGCTGACCGAGCATTTCCGTCACGATCCAGCCGACCCGCTGTCGCTCGCCAAAGTCAGCATCTTCCTGCCGACGCGGCGCGCGGCGCGCGTGCTGCGTTCGGAATTCGTTGACCTGCTCGGCGGCCGCTCCGCCATCCTGCCGATCATTCGCCCGCTCGGCGAAACCGATGACGACAGCGGCTATTTCGAAGAAACCCTGCCGGAAACGGCCGATCTGGCGCAGCCGCTTGCCAATACCGCCCGATTGCTGGAGCTGGCGCGGCTAATCCTTGCCTGGCGCAATAAGCTGCCGCAGATCGTGCGCGATATTCACTCCGATTCGCCGCTGGTGGCGCCTGCAAGCCCGGCTGACGCCATATGGCTCGCGCGCAATCTCGCCGAACTCATCGATTCGCTGGAGACGGAGGACCGCGAATGGAGCGAGCTTGCGGCTCTCAGCGCGGAGGATCATGCGCTCTGGTGGCAGCTGACGGCGGAATTCCTGGCGATTGCCAGCGCCTTTTGGCCGGCGCGTCTTGAAGAACTCGGAAAGTCCTCGCCCGCCCGCAATCGCAATGCCGTCCTACGCGCCGAGGCGCAGCGCATGTCCACTATGCGGCATCCGGGGTCGGTTATCATAGCAGGCTCGACCGGCTCGGTGCCAGCAACGGCTGAGCTGATCGCAGCGGTCGCCTCCTTGCCGCAAGGTGTCATCGTGCTGCCCGGCCTCGATCTTGCGATGCCGGAAGAGGACTGGCAGCTCGTGGCGCCGGAGACGTCCATCGGCGAAAGAGCCGATCCGACGACGCGCAGCCATCCGCAATATGGTCTCTCGCTGCTGCTGAAACGGTTGCAGGTCACGCGGCGCGATGTCGAACCCATCGCGGATGCGGCTGAAACCATGCAGATGCGGGCGCAGATCCTGTCGCGCGCACTGACGCCGGCCAAGGCGACGAGCGGCTGGGGAAGCTGGCGCAAGACGCTCCCTCCCGATGCGATCCCGGATGCATTCGCCGACGTGGCGCTGATCGAAGCGGCCAATGAGCGCGAGGAGGCGACCGCGATCGCCATCGCCTTACGGCTGGCGCTGGAAAAGCCGGGGCGCAACGGCGGCGAAAGCCAAACGGCGTTGATCACCCCAGACCGCAATCTGGCGCGGCGGGTCACCGCCGAGCTCGCCCGCTTCGGCATCACCGCCGACGATTCGGCCGGCACGCCGCTGAACGCGACGCCACAGGGCACACTGCTGCAATTGCTGCTGGAAGCATCCCTTCGACCCGGCGATCCCGTTGCCGTTGTCGCGCTGCTCAAGCATCCCCTCGCCTTGTTCGGCCTGCCTGCGGAGATCCGACAGCCCGGCGTCGATGCGCTGGAGATCCTGGCACTTCGGGGCGGCGTCGCCGATGTCGACATCGGCGGGCTGGAAGCCTTGCTCGACGACCGCGTGGCGGAACAGGCCAATGACCGCCATGCACCGCAATGGCGCAAAGCGCTGCCGTCCGAGGCCATCGAGCATGCGCGTGCGCTTGCCCAGCGAGTGACGGCGGCATGCGAACCGCTGGTATCGGCGCTTTCTCTGCCCGTATCGGAAGGTCTCCTCACGCTTTCGGACTGGGCGGAGCGTACCGGCCGCGCCCTGGAAGCCGCAGGCGTTGATGAGCGTGGCAGCCTAGCAGGCCTCTGGTCTGGCGAAGCCGGCGACACGCTTGCCAGCCTTCTTCGGGACGTCATCGAAACAGATGGCCAGCTGGAAGCCGACGGAATGCAGTGGATCGATATTATGGCCGCGCTCTCAGTGGGTCAGGCGGTGAAGCCGCGGGCGCTCAGCCATCCCCGTCTCTTCATCTTCGGTACGCTGGAAGCGCGCCTGCAGAGTGTCGATACGCTGATCCTCGGCGGGTTGAACGAAGGCTCATGGCCGGGGCAAACGGCGAACAACCCCTTCATTTCGCGCAGCATGAAGACCGAGATCGGCCTGGAGCCGCCGGAGCGCCGCATCGGCCAGCTCGCGCACGATTTTGAAATGGCGAACGGCACCCGCGATCTCATCTACTCGCGCGCGCTGCGCCAGGGCTCGACGCCGACGGTCGCCTCACGCTGGCTGCAGCGGCTGATCGCACTCGGCGGCGAGGAATTGGAAGAG
The DNA here is from genome assembly GCF_030182565.1 of Rhizobium centroccidentale. Taxonomy (NCBI): domain Bacteria; kingdom Pseudomonadati; phylum Pseudomonadota; class Alphaproteobacteria; order Hyphomicrobiales; family Rhizobiaceae; genus Rhizobium; species Rhizobium centroccidentale. The sequence goes on from NZ_JAQJCG010000018.1 coordinate 36,816, forward strand.
GCCATGAAGGCGCGCGGCGACCAGTATCGCCATTGGGCTGCGATGATCGACGAGGGTGAAAACCAGGCACCGGCGCTGCGCCCGGCACCGAAGCCGCCTGCAGAGCTGCAGCCGAAGAGCTATTCCTTCAGCGAGGTGGGGCGGCTGCGGCGCGATCCCTATTCGATCTACGCCCGGCGCGTGCTGCGGCTCGATCCGGTCGATGCGTTCAACCGCGATCCCGGCTTGGCCGAACGCGGCACGCTCTACCACAAGATCATCGACCGTTTCGTCCGCGAAGGGCATGTGGCCGGCACGCCCGATGCGGCACTGGCCATGGATCGGATCATTGCAGAGCTTTTCGATGCCGAAAAGCTGCCCGTCCATATCGACAGCGTCTGGCGACCACGTTTCCGCGAGGTGGCGCGCGCCTTCCTTGATTGGGAAGCGGAACGGCGGCCAGAAGTGCGCAAAACGGCAACGGAAGTGCCCGCTGGCGTCGAGATCGAACCGATCGGCATTCGCCTGACGGGCGTTGCCGACCGCATCGACATCAAGAGCGACAAGGGCGCCGACCTTATCGATTACAAGACCGGCTATAATCCCTCGCCGCCACAGGCGCGCGCACTGCTCGATCCGCAGCTGGCGCTGGAAGCCTATGCGCTGAAGGCCGGCGCCTTCCGCAATATCGGCGCGCTGGTGCCGGAAAACCTGCTTTATGTCCGGCTGAGGCCCGGCGATCGCTTCAAGGTCGATCAGGTCAACAACGAGCATTCCAGCCGGGGTGGCAAGACGGAAACGAAGTCGGCTATGGATCTGGCGCAGGAATCGATGGACCAGCTGGTGAAGTTCGTCTCGCTGCTGCAATCGGGCGAGAAGGGCTTCTCTTCGCGGCTGATCCCGGCACAGCAGTTCGAATATGGCGGCGACTACGATCACCTCGCCCGCGTTTCGGAATGGTCGACGGCCGAGACCGAGCAGGAAGGTGGCGGCGATGAGTGATTTTTCCGCCGACGACTTCGCTACCCTGCCCGAAAGCGACGACCCCGGCGTCTGGATCAGCTGGACGACAATCCAGCAATCGATCGCCTCCGACCCCGAACGCTCGGCCTGGGTTTCGGCCAATGCCGGCTCCGGCAAGACGCATGTGCTGACGCAGCGTGTGATCCGCCTGCTTCTAGCTGGTGCGCGGCCCTCGGCGATCCTCTGCCTCACCTATACCAAGGCGGCAGCGTCCGAAATGTCGAACCGCGTCTTCGATCGGCTCGCGGCCTGGGCGACGATGCCGGACGAGGAGCTGAAGAAACGCATCGCTGATATCGAAGGCAAGGAGCCCGATCTCTTCAAGCTCGCCGAGGCACGCCGGCTCTTTGCCAAGGCGCTGGAGACGCCTGGCGGACTGAAGATCCAGACCATCCATGCCTTTTGCGAGGCCTTGCTGCATCAATTTCCGCTCGAAGCAAACGTCGCCGGGCATTTCTCCGTTCTCGACGATCGCGCCGCCGAAGTCCTGCTCGACGACACACGCCGCGCGTTGCTGACGGCAACGACACCGCATGGCGATGCCGAACTGGCGCGAGCTTTCGACTATGTGCTCGATCTCGGTGATGAATCCGGCCTTGAGACCCTACTGGGTGATATCGTCGCCAACCGTAACGCGATCCGTCGCTTCACGGAGAGTGCGGACCGCAAGGGCGGCATCGAGGCCGCACTGCTTGCCCGGCTTGGCCTCACGCCCGGTGAAACGGAAACGAGCATTGCCGAGCAATATTGGCCGCTGCCCGGCCTCTCAGGCGCAACGCTGGAGCTTTACCTGACGCTCGCCGACGAGAAGGGTGGCGCCAAGGCACAGGAGGTGGCTTACGCGCTGCGCCTTGCCAAGCGCGAGGCAGATCCGCTTGCCCGCGCCGAGATCCTGGAAAGGGCCATGTTGACCGCCAAGGGCGAACCGAAGTCTGACAGCCAGTTCTTCGTCAAGGCGATGCTTGCGGATGCGCCTATCCTCGCCGAGGCGGTCGCTGAGGCGCGCGCCCATGTCGTTGCCAGCCGCGATCGGCTGAAGCTGATGCGGATGTATCGCGCCACCCATGCCGCCCTCATTCTCGCCGATCGCCTGAACCGCGACTATGAGGAGCTGAAGAAGCGGCGCAGCCAGCTCGATTTCGAAGACCTCATCACCCGCACGGCCGATCTCTTGACCAAGAAGGATGTCGGGCCGTGGATTCACTACAAGCTGGATCAGGGCATCGACCACATCCTGGTGGACGAGGCGCAGGATACAAGCCCGATCCAGTGGAGCGTCATCCAATCGCTGGCGGAGGATTTCTTCTCCGGCGACAGCGCCCGGCCGACGCTGCGCACGATCTTTGCCGTCGGTGACGAGAAGCAATCGATCTATTCGTTCCAGGGCGCCCGTCCTGAACGCTTTTCCGAGGAGAGCGACCGCACGCGCCGGCGAGTGGCGACGAGCGGCCAGCAGTTCTCGTCGATCCGCCTGCCACTCTCCTTCCGCTCGACCGCCGATGTGCTCGGCGCCGTCGATCATGTCTTCACGAGTCCGGAGAATGCCCGGGGGCTCAGCGCCCTCAACGAGCCGGTGGTGCATCGCTCCAGCCGCATTGGCCACCCCGGCGCTGTCGATCTCTGGGAGATGATTGCACCGGAGCCGGCCGCCAAGGAAGAGGACTGGACCGCACCTTTCGATTCGACGCCGGAGAGCGCACCGGCCGCCATTCTGGCGCGGCGGATGGCGCATACGATCGGCAATCTCGTTGGCCGGGAAAAGATCATCGAGAACGGCAAGGCGCGCTTCATCGAAGCCGGCGACATTCTCGTGCTGGTGCGCAAGCGCGACAGCTTCGTCAATGCGCTGACGCGCGCCCTGAAACGACGTGGCAACATTCCTGTCGCCGGCGCCGATCGCCTGGTGTTGACGAGCCATATCGCCATTCAGGATCTTCTGGCGCTCGGCCGCTTCCTGCTGCTGCCGGAAGACGATCTTTCGCTTTGCGCGCTGATGAAGAGTCCGCTGTTTGATCTCAGCGAAGAGGATGTCTTTGCGGTCGCCGCCTATCGCGATGACAGGGAAAGCGTCTGGAGCCACCTGCAGAGATTTGCAGCCGACGGCCATGAACGCTTCAGCCAGGTGGTCGAACGCTTAAGAACCTTCCTTGCTTTGTCGAGGAGCCTTCCTGTCCATGATTTCTATGCGCGCGTGCTCGGCAGCTTTGGTGGCAGGCGGCAGTTTCTGGCGCGGCTCGGCACCGAGGTCAGCGATATCCTCGACGAATTCCTGACCTTTACGCTCGATCACGAGACAAGCGGCCTGCCCGGCCTGCAATCCTTCATCTCGACGCTGGAACTCGAAGCGCCGACCGTCAAGCGCGAGCAGGACAAGGGCCGCAATGAAGTGCGGATCATGACGGTGCACGCCTCGAAGGGGCTGGAGGCACCGATCGTTTTCCTCGTCGATGGCGGTGGCAAGGCCTTTACCCATACGCACCTGCCGAAACTGCGGCTGATCGAAACCAGAGGGGATGAGATCCCGCTGCCCGTCTGGGTGCCGGTCTCGGCGCTTGCCAATTCGCTGACGCAGGCCGACACAGTGCGGCTGCAGGCGCTGGCGGAGGAGGAATATCGACGCCTGCTCTATGTGGGCATGACGCGCGCCGCCGACCGGCTGATCATCTGCGGCTATCGCGGCATTCGCGAGAATGCCGATACCTGGCACGCGATGATTTCCGCGGCGCTGCGCGGGGATGAGTTGCGCTGCACGCAGAAGACCTTTACCGGCCCGGACGGCGACTGGCAGGGCTTGAGCTGGCGCGTTGCCCAGGTTCAGCTCGAATTCGAGACCGCGAGGGAGCATGAGAAACGCTCCGAACGCGCTGGCCTGCCCGACAGCCTCAACCGCCCACTACCGCCGCAGAAAAGCCTGCCGCGGCCGCTCAGCCCCTCCGGCGTCGGCACCGTCGTCGATGAGGAAGCCGACGATCTGCTGGTGACTTCGGCGCTTTTCGGCGAGAAGGCGAAGTCCGACCGCGCCCTGCAAAAGGGTCGCTTCATCCACCGGATGCTGCAGACCTTGCCTGAAATCGCGCCCGAAGAGCGGGCCGATGCCGCCCGGCGCTACGCCGAGCGGGCCGCGCGCTTCTGGCCGCAGGCCGAGCAAGAGGCGCTGGTGAAGTCCGTCATGGCGCTGCTGTCGCATCCGGATCTGCAGGGCACGTTCAGCACCCATGCGCAGGCGGAAGTCTCGATCATGGGCACGCTCCAGCTCGGCAATCAGTCCTACGCCGTCTCCGGCCGCATCGACCGGCTCGCAGTGCTGGATGATCGTGTGGTCATTCTTGACTACAAAACGAATCGCGTGCCGCCCCGCGAGGAAAGCAGCATCCCCTTCGCGCACAAAGCCCAGCTGGCGATCTACCGCGAGATCCTTTCGCCGCTCTATCCGGGAAAGCGCGTTGACTGCATGCTGGTCTATACCGAAAATGCCTCGATCTACACGCTGTCGGACGGGGCGCTTGCATTGGCGCTTGCGGAGCTCGAGACAAAGTGAAATACCAGATATTGAAATCTGGGCACCGCACCATCACATATCTAGCAACCCGTAAATCCTGGTAAGGAGCAGCCTATGGCTACCGTTAAAGTCGATACCTCCAACTTCGCCACCGAAGTGCTGCAGTCAGCAGAGCCTGTCGTCGTTGATTTCTGGGCCGAATGGTGCGGTCCTTGCAAGATGATCGCCCCGGCTCTCGAAGAGCTCGCCGTGCAGTTCGAAGGCAAGGTCAAGGTTGCCAAGCTCAACATCGACGAAAACCCGGAACTGGCCGCCCAGTTCGGCGTTCGGTCGATCCCGACACTTGCCATGTTCAAGGCCGGCGAAGTCGCCGACATCAAGGTCGGCGCAGCTCCCAAGACGGCTCTGCAGAACTGGATCTCCAGCGCAGCCTGATCGGTATCGATCGCGTGAAACAAAAAACCCCGCTTCGGCGGGGTTTTTTGTTGGTTCAGAGAGAGCGGGCCATCCTCGCCCTTCGAGGCTTCGCACCTCAGGGTGAGGATGGAGCAGGCTCGTCGCCATGGCAACGAAGAGGCGACGAAGAAATGAGCCCGTAGCGGCTGGGCGCAAAGGTCAGCCCTCATGCTGAGGAGGCCCCAGGCCGTCTCGAAGCACGAGGGCGGGTGGTTGACCACCCGACCAAAATCACCGCGGCGGCGCGCCGTTGTCGGCAAGAACATCGCCAACGAGATAAAGCGAGCCGCCGATCAGGATGCGCGGGGGAGGCGAATTCGGCACGGCCGCACCCTTGATCGCATCCAGCGCCTCGACGACGCTGGACATGGGTTCTGCTATGAGACCGGCATCATAAGCGGCATTGGCGAGAATGACCGGATCGACCATGGCTTCGCTGCCGCGGATCGGCACGCAATAAACTTTTTCGACGAGACCGGCAAACGCCTTGAAATAGCCGATCGGATCCTTGGTGTTGATCATGCCTGTGATCAGGAACAAGGGCCGCGGTTGGCGCTCCTCGAAATTGGCCATGGCTTCCGCGATGACTTCGCCGGCGCCGGGATTGTGGCCGCCATCGACCCAGATTTCCGAACGCTCGGGGGCATGTGGCAGCAGTTCGCCTTCCGTCAGTCGCTGCAGGCGCCCCGGCCATTCGACCGAGGTCATCGCCTTTTCCATCATCGCTTCGGTGACGACGAAGCCGGCGGCTTTGACGGCGCGGATGGCGGCGGCGGCATTGCCATATTGGTGGCGGCCCGGCAGGCGCGGCAGCGGCAGGTCGGCAAGGCCGAACTCATCCTGATAGACCAGCTTGCCATATTCCTCATGGGCGGAAAAATCCTGGCCGAAGACGGCGGTCGGACAACGAAGCCGTTCGGCCGTCGAGATCAGCACGTCGAGTGCTGCATCATAGTCCTGATGGCCTATGACGACGGGATGGCCCGGCTTCATGATGCCGGCCTTTTCCGCTGCGATCAGTTCGACGCGGTCGCCGAGATAGGGCTGGTGATCCAGCGAAATCGGCATGATGACGGAAACAGCCGGATCGGAGAGGACATTGGTAGCATCGAAACGACCGCCAAGGCCAACCTCGATGACGGCAACATCGGCCGGATGCTCGGCAAAGAGGAGAAAGGTCGCGGCCGTCAAGATTTCGAAGACGGTGATCTTCTGCCCGTCATTGGCCTCGGCGATGCGCTTGAGCGCATCGGCAAATACGGCATCGTCGACGAGCTTGCCGCGGCCGCCCTTGACGCCGATGCGATAGCGCTCGTGCCAGTTGACGAGATGCGGCGAGGTATGGACATGCACGCTATAGCCGCCGGCTTCGAGCAGTGCGCGGCAGAAGGCTGTGACGGAGCCCTTGCCGTTGGTGCCGGCGACATGGATCACCGGCGGCAATTTCTGATGAGGATTGCCGAGGGCGTCGAGCAGCCGGGTTATTCTCTCCAGAGAAAGATCGAAGCCCTTGGGGTGCAGCCCCATGAGCTTCTCGATCTCGCGTGCTGCCTCGCTCATTGCGGACTGATCCATAGACGTCATCCCGCACCTCCGCCCGTCGGCAATCGATGATGTCAGGCGCTCGCTGCTATTGCCAGTGCCGCGCCATTCTTGTTCTTGACCGATACGTCGTTTGCCGGCGCCTTGGTCAGGATCTTCAGAAGCGTCGCCAAAGTGTCGGGAATGTCGTGACGCTTGACGACCATATCCACCATGCCGTGCTCCAGCAGATATTCCGAGGTCTGGAAGCCCTCGGGAAGCTTTTCGCGCAACGTCTGCTCGATCACGCGCTTGCCGGCAAAGCCGATTTCGGCGCCAGGTTCGGCAAGGTGAATGTCTCCCAGCATAGCGTAGGAGGCCGTGACGCCGCCGGTCGTCGGGTTCGTCAGAACCACGACGTAGGGCTGGCCAGCTTCCTTCAGCATGTCGACGGCGACCGTCGTGCGCGGCAGCTGCATCAGCGACAGGATACCCTCCTGCATGCGGGCGCCGCCCGAAGCCGGGAACATCACAACAGGGCATTTTTCGGCGATCGCACGCTCGAAAGCCTTCACGATGGCTTCGCCGGCCGCCATGCCGAGCGAACCGCCGATGAAGTTGAACTCATGGACGATGGCGACGAGCTTCAGGCCGCGAACTTTGCCGACGCCGGAGAGGATCGTATCCTCCTGCTCGGTCTTCAAGCGGCTGTCCTTCAGGCGGTCGGTATATTTCTTCGAATCCCGGAACTTCAGCGGATCCTGCGCGACCTTCGGCTGCGGCAGGGCTTCGTATTCGCCGTTGTCGAAGAGATCGGCAAGGCGAGCCTTGGCCGGCATCTTCATGTGGAAACCGGAAGCAGGGATGACCCACTTGTTGTCTTCCAGATCCTTGTGGAAGACCATTTCGCCCGTTTCCGGGCACTTGATCCAGAGATTCTCCGGAACCTCGCGACGGCCCAGCATGGAATTGATCCGCGGGCGGACGTAGTTCGTGATCCAGTTCAATTCGAAACTCCTAATCGACCGAATTAATCGATATCCTAGTCGTCACCAAATGCCCATAGGCTTTTCCCCTCAATCCGCAGGGGATTTGATGAGAGGCCTATATGGGAAAACTATTCGGCGGCAACAAGGCGGGCGGAACGCGTTCCTGTCGACAGGCCGCGCACCAGGGTGGCGACAGCCTGGATGGTGTCTGCTGTTGCTTTGCCGTCCTTGGTGAGGCTGGTGGCGATCTGGTTGACGATCGCGGTGCCGACGACGACGCCATCGGCGGACGCGCCGATCAGCTTGGCGTGTTCGGCAGTCTTGACGCCGAAGCCGACGCAGACCGGCAGCTCGGTGTGCTGCTTGATGCGCTCGACGGCACCCGAGACCAGCGACGGGTCGGGCAATGCCGAACCGGTGATGCCGTTCATCGAAACGTAATAGACAAAACCGGTCGTGTTCTTCAGAACCGTCGGCAGGCGCTTGTCATCGGTGGTCGGCGTTGCCAGGCGGATGAAGTTGATGCCCTTGCGGATCGCCGGAATACAAAGCTCGTCATCCATTTCCGGCGGCAGGTCGACGACGATCAGGCCGTCGATCCCAGCTGCAAGTGCATCGTCCAGGAACTTTTCGACGCCATAAATATAGATCGGATTGTAATAGCCCATCATCACGATCGGCGTATCGGCATCGACCTTGCGGAAATCGGCGGCGAGCTGCAGCGTCTTCTTCAGCGTCTGGCCGGCCTTTAGGGCGCGCTGGCCGGCAAGCTGGATCGCCGGGCCGTCGGCCATAGGATCAGAAAAGGGCATGCCAAGCTCGATGACGTCGGCGCCGGCTTCCGGCAGCGCCTTCATGATGCCGAGCGAGGTCTCGTAGTCGGGATCGCCGCCCATGAAATAGGTGACGAGTGCCGGGCGGCCTTCAGCCTTCAAAGCGGCGAAGCGTTTGTCCATACGTGCGGTCATGGCGTCTAACTCACATTCCCAGAATCTTGCCGACGGTGAAGATGTCCTTGTCGCCGCGGCCGGAGAGGTTCATCAGGATGATCTCGTCCTTGCCCATCTTCGGCGCGCGCTTGATCACCTCTGCGAGCGCGTGGCTCGGCTCGAGCGCCGGGATGATGCCTTCGAGGCGCGTCAGCGTCTGGAAGGCTTCGAGCGCCTCATGGTCCATGATCGGCACATATTCGGCGCGACCGATATCGTTCAGCCAGGAATGCTCTGGGCCGATGCCGGGGTAATCGAGGCCGGCCGAGATGGAATGGCCTTCCTTGATCTGGCCGTCGCCGTCCTGCAGCAGATAGGTGCGATTGCCATGCAGCACGCCGGGCGAACCGGCGGTGATCGAGGCGCAATGCTCATCACCCTGCAGACCCTTGCCACCGGCTTCGACGCCGACGATCTTGACGCCCTCATCATCGAGGAAGGGATGGAAGATGCCGATCGCATTCGAGCCGCCGCCGACGGCCGCAATGACGAGATCCGGCAGGCGGCCTTCAGCTTCCAGAATCTGCGCGCGGGCTTCGGTGCCGATCACGGCCTGGAAATCGCGGACCATTTCCGGATAGGGGTGAGGGCCGGCGGCCGTGCCGATCAGATAGTAGGTGTCTTCGACATTGGTGACCCAATCACGAAGGGCTTCGTTCATGGCGTCCTTGAGCGTGCCGCTGCCGGCTGTCACCGGAATGACCTCGGCGCCCAAGAGCTTCATGCGGAAGACGTTCGGCGCCTGACGCTCGACATCGGTCGCGCCCATGTAGACGACGCAGGGCAGGCCGAAGCGGGCGGCAACCGTTGCCGACGCCACGCCATGCTGGCCGGCACCGGTTTCGGCGATGATGCGGGTCTTGCCCATGCGCTTGGCGAGCAGGATCTGGCCGATACAGTTGTTGATCTTGTGCGAACCGGTATGGTTCAGCTCTTCGCGCTTGAAGTAGATCTTCGCGCCGCCAAGCTCCGCCGTCAGGCGCTCGGCAAAGTAAAGCGGGCTCGGTCGGCCGATATAATGCGTGCCGAGAGACTTCAGCTCCGCCTGAAAAGCCGGATCGTCCTTCGCCTTCGCCCATTCCTCCTGCAGATCCAGGATCAGCGGCATGAGCGTTTCGGCAACGAAACGGCCGCCATAAATGCCGAAACGGCCGTCCTCATCGGGGCCGGAGCGGAAGGAATTGGGTTTAGGCGTCTGGTTCACTTTCTACTCCCTGCTGCCGGTTCCGGCACGCATGCTTCTGCAAAAGCGTCGAAAAACTGGTCGATCTTGCCTAGATCCTTCACACCCGGCGAACTCTCGAGGGCAGAGGAAAGATCGATGCCGCTGGCCTTGGTGGAAGCCAGCGCCTCGGCGACATTGTCCTTGTTGACGCCGCCGGACAGCATGTAATCCACCCGATCGTCGAGCCAGCTCATCAGGCTCCAATCGAAGGATACGCCGTTTCCGCCCGGCAGCACAGAGCCGGCGGGCGGCTTGGCATCGAAGAGGAAGCGGTCAGCTATACCGATATAGGATTCCACCCGCTTCAGATCGTCCGCATCGCGCACCGACATGGCCTTCATGACCGGCACGTTGTGGACCGCCTTGATGGTCAGCACGCGCTCCGGGCTTTCATTGCCATGAAGCTGCAGCATATCGGGCTTCACCAGCGCCATGATCTCATCAAGATCGTCATTGGTGGGATCGACCGTGACGGCAACGACTTTCGCCCTGCCGCGGGCACGCTCGGCGAGCGCGCCGGCGAGATCCGGCTCGATATAGCGCGGGCTTTTTTCAAAGAAGATAAAGCCGATATGGGTAGCGCCGCGCTCAAGAGCACGATCCACCGCTTCCGGCGTCTTCAGACCACAAATTTTGATATCGGGGTTCATGGCAGCGGAGTGACATGAAATTTCGAAAGAGTCGAGCCTAAAGGCGACGTTGGCGGGATTTTTGCGTGGCTCTAAGGCCATCGTATATGAAATAGAAAAGGCCCCTCACCCCAGCCCTCTCCCCGTTTTGACGGGGAGAGGGGCGGTCTCGTCAAGCCCCTTCTACCCGCGTGCGGAGAGAAGGTGGACTCGAACAGTTGAGCGAAGCGAACTGTGAGAGGACGGATGAGGGGCCAACCTGGCTATATGCGATTGCCTTGCGCGCCTCTATGCATTCAATCAAAATCGATCGCGTGCAGCTGGCTGCCGTGGCGCTTCAGCCAGGCTTTCGCCTCGTCCATGTCGGGGCAGAGCCTGCGGCAAAGCGACCAGAAGCGGGGGCCATGGTTCATTTCGCGCAAATGCGCGACCTCATGGGCGGCGAGGTAATCGATGACCAAGGGCGGCGCCATGACGATGCGCCAGGAGAAGCTCAAGTTCCCTTGCGAGGAGCAGGAGCCCCAGCGGCTGCGGGTATCCTTCATGGTGATGGATGTGACGCTGGCGCGGACGGCCTTGGCGTGGATAGCCACAAGCTTTTCCAGATCGGCGCGCGCCTCCTTCTTCAGGAAGGTGGCGATGCGGCGGCCGGCATGTTCCGGCAGGCCGCTGACGCGCAGCACCGGTATGCCCTCGACGACGATCGCTTCGGTGAGACCGCGCAGGGTGCCGGTATGCTCGATCCGATGGCGCACGCCGCGCAGGAGGATTTCGCTGCCGCTGCGCAGACTGCTGTCGACCGAGAATTTCGCAAGCTTGGTCAGAAGCCAGCCCTGATGCCGGTCGAGGAAAGCGTTGACCTCGCGTGCCGCCAAACCACGTGGAATGGTCATCTTCAGCGACCGCCCGCCGGGCTCGATCCGGAGCGTGATGCGGGTCGCGCGCTCGTGCTGACGGATCGTCAGCGGCATCAGCCGGCCGGCGACATCGAGCGTACGCGTTTCCGGCGCAGCCAACTTGGCTTGCGGTTTGCGGGATCTGGAGAGCAGCGGAAACATAAGGCAGTTTTATATGATTCGCCAAAGCGCGTCGCAATCTTTCAGATTCGCTCCGTGCGCTTTGGTCTTTGATTTACGCATGTCGTTATCGCAAAACCGCTGCGCACTTTTACGCGACTTGCTTTGCGATTTCTGGCAAAGAAAAACCGGCATCGAGCGATGCCGGCTTTGACCTCGTGACGGAGCTTCCGTCACGGCGTCTGGAATTCGGTCGGCGAGCCGCCATTGTCATTGCGCTTGACGTTGTTGCGCTCGCGCATGAAACGGTCGAACTCTTCCTGATCCTTGGCACGACGTAGTTCGCGGGCGTAGGAGTCGAACTCGGCGCGCATCTCGTCCAGCTTGCGGCGTTCCTGTTCGAGGCGCTCGAGCTCTGCCCGGCGCCAGTCGTCGAAGGCGACGTTGCCGGTGGAGGAATAGGAGTGGCGATGACGATTGCGATAACGTCCGCAGCCAGCAAACATGCCGTCGGTCCTTTCGTTTACATCCCGTTTGAATTCCCGCAAACGTTCTCCGAAGAGAATATAGGCGAGCATGGCAAAGCCAAGCGGCCAGAAGACCACGAAGCCAAGCACCATCAGGGCAATAGTAGCCGGAGTCCAATCCGGTCGAAGCAATGCAGATTGGTTCATTGTCAGGTATCCTCGCACGGCGCATCGCCCCTCGACCGTTACCGGTCATTGGTCAGGCTTCTGCGCGGTTTTTAAAGCTCTACCTGCATCTCAGCGCGTTCCAAGGACGCGCGGCGCGGTAAACGGCCCGATCTTTGCGGTACCGCTGGAATCGAGATGGTAACCTCTTCGTGAGGCTTCAATGGGATCGCGAGGCTGAATCGGACAAGTGTTTGAATCCGCCCGGATAATTCAACAAAAGCTAATAGTTTGCACAGCAAAAGCGGTTCGGGCGCCGACAATGCTCCGGGACGGATTTATCCCATTGATTTTACTTGTTCTCTTAGAGCGGGATGCCGAAAAGTGTGCGCGGTTTTCGGGCGACATCCCGCTATAGCTTTTTGAGTTAGAGACGGATTCAGATTTCAGGTCGAACAGACCTGAAATCATCCGGCTCTAGGCAGATTTGCCGCCCTTGATGACACGCTTGACGACCGAGTGACCGGTGCGGGCATGCTCGCGGGTGAAGGCCAGGATACGCGGCGCGATCTCGCGGCGGAAGCGTGAGCCGTTGAAGACGCCGTAGTGACCGACATCCGGCTGCAGATAGTGCATGCGCATATGTTCGGGGATATTGGTGCAGATGGTCTGTGCCGCATGCGTCTGGCCGACGCCGGAAATATCGTCGTTTTCGCCCTCGACGGTCAGAAGCGCGATGTTGCGGATGGCGGAGGGATCGACACGTTCGCCGCGGTGCATAAGCTCGCCCTTCGGCAGCGCGTGCTTGATGAAGACCTGATCGACCGTCTGCAGATAGAATTCCGCCGTCAGATCCATGACAGCCAGATATTCGTCGTAGAAATCACGATGCTTCTCGGCCGGCTCGCCGTCATTCTTGACGAGATGCACGAAGAAGTCCTTGTGGGCGATCATATGGCGATCGAGGTTCATCGACATGAAGCCGGAAAGCTGCAGGAAGCCGGGATAGACGGGCCGCAGGAAGCCCGGCTGCGGCCAGGGCACGTTCATGACGACATTGTCGGCGAACCATTCCAGCGGCTTTTCCTTGGCAAGCTGGTTGACCGCCGTCGGATTGATGCGGGTATCGATCGGGCCGCCCATCAGCGTCATCGACGAGGGTGCCAGGCGATCGCCCGCAGCTTCCATCACGGCAGCGGCGGCAAGGACCGGGACGGACGGCTGGCAGACGGCAACGACATGCGTATCCGGCCCGAGGTGGTGCAGCATCTCGATGACATAATCGATGTAGTCTTCCAGATCGAAGGTACCTTCAGTCATCGGCACCATGCGGGCGTCGATCCAGTCGGTGATATAGACATCGGCGCCCGGCAGCAGCGCCTCCACGGTGCCGCGCAGCAGCGTCGCATAGTGGCCCGACATCGGCGCGACGATCAGGATACGCGGATCGGCGCCGTGGCCGGCGGGCAGGCTGCGCTCGAAATGGATGAGATTGCAGAAGGGCTTCTTCCAAACGATCTTTTCGTGCACGGAGACGCGTTTGCCCTCAATCTCGGTTTCAGGCAGGCCGAATTCCGGCTTGCCGTAGCGCCGGGTGGTGCGCTCGAAGACCTCGAGACTGGCCGTCAGGGTGCGGCCGAATACCGTATGCGAAAGGGGATTAAGGGGATTGGCGTAAGCCAGGCGCATCATGTCTGCTGCGGCGCGAAAAGGGGCGAGAGCGGCATGGTTGAGTTCATAAAACTGATAAAACATGGGGGCTTTACCTTTCGTGATGCGAGGCATCCGGCCGCGCAAATCACCTAAATCATTGAAGCGCACGCGTCTTGCGTGTCGATGCCTTCACTGCGGCGCTCCTCCAGTCGGCGCTGTGCAGCAGGATAATGACGGCTCCTCAGGCGCGATCCTCATCCTTCCTTATGATCCAACCTAGCAGTTTTTGCTGCAGAGCAACATAACTACAATTGGTTCTTATCGATAAAAAACGCCGGAGAATCGCTTCCCCGGCATCAACAATGATCTCAAAAGGTTAAAGTTCCGGAGCTTCGCACCCCTTACGCGTCGGCGAGGAAGGTCTGCTTCTGCGTGCCCAGGCCTTCCATGCCGAGCTCGACGACATCGCCCGGCTTGAGGTACTGCGGCGGCTTCATGCCCATGCCGACGCCCGGAGGCGTGCCGGTGGAAATGACATCGCCCGGATGCAGCGACATGAACTGGCTGAGATAGGAGACGAGGTAGGCGACGCCATAGACCATGGTCCTGGTCGAGCCGTTCTGCATCATCTTGCCGTTGACCTTCAGCCACATGCCGAGGTTCTGCGGATCGGCGATCTCATCCTTGGTGACGAGCCAGGGGCCGATCGGGCCAAAGGTGTCGCAGGACTTGCCCTTGGTCCACTGTCCCGAACGCTCGGTCTGGAAGGCGCGCTCGGAGACATCGTGGGAAACGCAGTAACCGGCGACATAGTCGAGAGCGTCGGCTTCGCTGACATATTTTGCCGTCTTGCCGATCACGACGCCGAGCTCGACTTCCCAGTCGGTCTTTTCAGAACCGCGCGGGATCAGCACGTTGTCGTTCGGGCCGACGATGGCGGAGCTCGCCTTCATGAAGATGATCGGCTCCGGCGGCACGGTGGCGCCGGTTTCGGCGGCGTGGTCGGAGAAGTTCAGGCCGATGCAGATGAACTTGCCGGTGCCGGCAACGCAAGCACCGAGACGGCCTTCCGGCAACTCGGGCAGGCTCTTCGGATCGAGGGCTGCGATCTTCGCAAGACCTGCGGGCGAAATCGCTTCGCCGCCGATATCGGCAACATGCGCGGAGAGATCGCGGATCTTGCCGTCGCTATCCAGAAGCGCCGGCTTTTCCTTGCCGACTTCGCCAACACGCAACAGTTTCATGGATTTTCCTTCCCTGCATTTTCAAAGACGAAATTGATGAAGCCATATATGAACGAACTATTTACCAGTGTCATCAGGCGATTTTAGGGAGCCTAGCATGGCTTGGCCCTCCGCGCTGGAAAAACAGCTTTTCTAAGCCGAGGATAATGATCTGGCGATTTCAACGATGACGTCGAAGGCGGTGTCGATATCATCAGCCGTCGCCTCAAACTGGCCGGCTTGGAAACGGATAACCAGACGCCCGGAAACACGAGTCTGCGTCAGATAGATACGGCCGTCATTGTTGATCGCATTCAGCAGCCGCTGGGTATGGCTTTCCTGATCGACCCCCTCGGGCGCCTTGTGATCGAAGGAAAACAGCGAAAGGAACGGCTCGGTGACAATTTCGAAATCCGGCTCTGCAGCCAGGCGCTTCGCCAGATTCTGCGACCAGGCGACATGGTTGCGGATCATCGTCCGCAAACCTTCCAAGCCGTGATAGCGCAACAGGAACCAGAGCTTCAGCGCACGGAAGCGGCGGCCCAGCGGCACCGACCATTCCGAATAATTGATGATGCCATCATGGCCGTGCGTGCGCAGATATTCGGGCTGAATCGCCAGCGTGCGGACCAGCGTCTCCGGCTCGCGCACGAACTGGACGGAGCAATCGAATTGCGCGCCGAGCCATTTATGCGGGTTGAAGACGACGGAATCGGCCCGTTCGACACCTTGCCATAGGGTGCGGAATTCCGGGCAGATCATCGCCGAGCCAGCCCACGCGGCATCGACATGGACATAGAGCCCATGCGCATGGGCGACCTCAACGACGGCGGCGATATCGTCACAGGCGCCGACGCTGGTACCACCGACACAGGCGATGACGCCGGCCGGCAGCAAACCAGCAGCGCGATCACGTTCGATCGCATCGGCAAGCGCTTTCGGATCCATGGCCTTGTTGGGGCCGCCAGAGGGAATGCGCACCAGATTCTCATCGCCGACGCCCGATATCCAGATGGCACGGTCTATGGACGTGTGCACCTGGTCGGTCGAATAGATGCGCACTGCCTTATTGGCCGCAAGCCCGCTTTTGTTGCCCTGCCAGTCCAGCGCTCGCTCGCGCATGACAAGAACGGCGGCAAGGGTCGCGGTCGAGGCAGAATCCTGAATGACGCCGGTGAAGGTTTCGGGCAGACCAAGGGCCTGGCGCAGCCAATCGACCACCTTCGTTTCAAGCTCGGTCGCGGAAGGCGATGTCTGCCACAGCATGCACTGGGCGGCGATGGCGCTCACCAGATATTCGGCAACCACCGAGACAGGGGCGGCATTGGCGGGGAAATAAGCGAAGAAGCGCGGGTGCTGCCAATGCGTCATCCCGGGCACGAGGATATTCTCAAAGTCTTTGAAGATATCCTCCATGGTTTCCCCCGATTCCGGCGGGGAATCGGCGATGTGAGCCGCAATCTCGCCGGGCGCCGCCTTTGCCCGGACCGGCCTGTCGCGCAGCGACGCACGATAATCCGCACCCCAATTGGCCGCTTTCTCCGACCACTGCCGGAACTGCTCCCAATCCATGGCGATCCTCCCTGTTCCATCGGACGGGCGGACCTTAGACCGGTTTCGGTACTTGGTCGAGTATCAGAACAGCTCGTCCAGCGCCGGTCCGAGCGGCACGATCCCTGCGGGATTGAGCGTCTTTATCGAATAATAGCCGCGCTTGATATGATCGAAGTTCACGGTTTCCGCAACACCGGGCCAATCGAACATGCGGCGGCAGAAGGATTGCAGATTCGCATAGTCCGACAGGCGACGGAGATTGCATTTGAACAGGCCGTGATAGGCGACATCGAAGCGGACGAGCGTAACGAAGAGCCTGATATCACTTTCGGTTGGATTGTTGGCAACGAGTAAATCCTTGCCTTCCAGCTCGATCTCAAGCTGATCGAGGCAATTGAAGACCTCGCTAAAGGCTTCTTCATAGGCGATCTGCGTCGTGGCGAAGCCCGTGCGATAGACGCCATTGTTGAGAGCGGGATAGATCCGGGCATTGAAACTGTCGATTTCATCCCGCTTGCCGGCCGGATAGAGATCGATGTCATTGCGGGCAAGATCGCCGAAGCCGTCATTCAGCATGCGCAGGATATCGGAGGATTCGTTGTTGACGATCGTGCCTTTCTGCTTGTCCCAAAGAACAGGCACGGTTGCGCGTCCGGTGAAGACAGAATCGGCCTTGGTGTAAATCTCGTGCATGTAGGTAGCGCCGTTTATCGGATCGTTCGTCGCACCGGGATAGTCGCCAAACCGCCAGCCCTGCTTGGACAACACGGGTTGGACGACGGAAACGGAAATGACCTCTTCCAGACCCTTCAGCTTGCGGCCAATCAGGGTACGTGAAGCCCAGGGGCAGATCAGAGCGACGTAAAGATGATAGCGGCCGGCCTCTGCTTTGAAACCGCCGTCACCCGTCGGTCCTGCACGACCATCGGGTGTGACCCAGTTGCGGAAGCTCGAAATCTGGCGAGCGAAACCGCCCTTCTCATCCTTGGCCTGGACCGGCTGCCAATCCTCAGTCCATTTTCCATTTACCAGCAAGGCTCTGTCTCCGCTCGCACGCGTTCCTATAGGCGCGGAGCATAGCGGAACAGAATTTCACTGGAATAACGCAAACTTGAAACAGACTGTCTACCTGGCGAATGCAGATGCCTCTATGTATCAAATGACGCGTTTGCGATCAGGTTTATCGGAGAAATCCCATGGCGACATCCGTTTCCAACGTCAGGACCGACCATGCCAGCCGCTATCTCCAGCAGCTCTGCAAGCATTGGAGTCATCGCTTCAGCGTGGAATTCGATGCGGTTGCCGGCAGGGTGCCGTTCAGCGCGGAAAACTTCCTCGATCTGGCCGCCGAGCCCAGCAACCTCGTCATGACGCTGACGGTCGAGAAGCCCGAAGACCTCGAGCGCATGCAGAGCGTCGTTGCCGACCACCTCAAGCGCTTCGCCTTCCGCGAGGAGCTAGACGTGAGCTGGGCTGCCCGAGTTTAAGTTTCCATCCTCTATTTATAACCAGCCAACGGCCAGTTTCGATCGCCCGCGGCAGACGTTCACCAAGGAAGAAGCCCTCATGACATCAAGTAATAGCCGCGAATCCCAATATCCGATCGACAAGCTCTTTCTCGACCGCTGGTCGCCGCGCGCCTTTTCCAATGAGACCCTGCCGGAAGCCGACCTGCTGACCATCCTGGAAGCGGCGCATTGGGCACCCTCCGCCTCGAATCTGCAGCCCTGGCGTTTCCTCTATGCTCTGCGCGGCTCGGAACATTGGGATCGGTTTTTGAGCGTCCTGATCGACTTCAATCAGGGCTGGGTGAAATCCGCTGGTGCGCTGCTTTTCGTCATTTCCCGCACCCACAGTGGGGAACTCGGCTCCGCTGAGCAGAAGCCCAGCTACAGTCATTCTTTCGATGCGGGCGCGGCCTGGGGCTTCTTGGCGATCCAGGCGCATTTAGCCGGCTATGAAGCCCATGGCATGACCGGCTTCCACGTCGAGAAGGCGTATGAGGTTCTCGGCGTTCCCGACGGCTTCCGGGTCGAGGCTGCCGTTGCGATCGGCAAGATCGGCGACAAGAACCAGCTTCCGGAAAAGCTGCGCGAGCGCGAAGTTCCGAGCCAGCGCAATCCGCTTTCGGGGCTCGCCTTCAACGGCACTTTCGTTGCCAAGTAATTGATAAAAAGAAAGGCCCGCCAAAATTATCTGGCGGGCCTTTTTTGCATCTTCTTCGAGCGATCAGATGTCGAGATTGGCGACGTTCAGCGCATTGTCCTGAATGAACTCGCGCCGCGGCTCGACTTCATCGCCCATGAGCCGGGCAAACAAGCCGTCGGCATCGGTCGCATCCGTGACCCTCACCTGCAGCAGCGAGCGGACGTTCGGGTCGAGCGTCGTTTCCCAGAGCTGCTCGGCATTCATCTCGCCGAGACCTTTATAACGCTGCAATGTCAGCCCCTTGCGGCCGCCGGAAAAGATCGTGTCCAGCAGCTGGCGAGGGCCGGAAATCTCCGTCTCGCCATCGCGGCGAACGAGCTTTGGCGGTGTGACATAGACTTCCTTCAGCCGCGCGCCGAGCTGATCGATGAGGCGAGCATCCTGCGAACCGATGAGCGCCATGTCGAGGAAGACGACTTCCTTGACGCCGCGTACGGTGCGCTCGAAGCGCAGGCCACCCTCGCCCGTCACAGCGCCACTCCAGCCGCGTTCGGTTTCCTCGGCGATGACATCGAGCCGCTTGGCAACGTCATTGGCGAGCGCCTCCGCACGCGTGGGATTGCTGACCATTTCGGCGTTGAGAGCCCCCGCAATAGCGGCCTGTTCGACGACAGCGCGATTGTAGCGGGAATGCAGATTGTCGATCAGCGTACGCAGGCGAAGCGCGTCATAAATCGCCTCGCGCAGATCCTGACCGGTGCGGACTTCGCCATTGCCGAGGCGCAGACTTGCATCGTCCGTGCCCTGTCCGATCAGATATTCTTCCAGTGCCTTCTCGTCCTTGACATATTGCACCGACTTGCCGCGCGTCACCTTATAGAGCGGCGGCTGGGCGATATAGAGATGGCCGCGCTCGATGAGATCGGGCATCTGCCGGAAGAAGAAGGTCAGCAGCAGCGTGCGGATATGCGCGCCGTCGACGTCTGCGTCCGTCATGATGATGATCTTATGGTAACGCAGCTTTTCGGCGTTGAATTCGTCCTTGCCGATGCCGGTGCCGAGCGCGGTAATGAGCGTACCGATTTCCTGGCTCGACAGCATCTTGTCGAAGCGGGCGCGCTCGACGTTGAGGATCTTGCCGCGCAGCGGCAGGATGGCCTGGTTTTCGCGCGAACGGCCCTGCTTGGCCGAACCGCCCGCCGAGTCGCCCTCGACGAGGAAGACTTCGGACTTGGCGGGATCGCGCTCCGAGCAGTCCGCAAGCTTGCCGGGCAGCGAAGCGATATCCAGCGCGCCCTTGCGGCGGGTCAGCTCGCGGGCCTTGCGGGCCGCTTCTCGGGCAGCTGCAGCCTCGACGACTTTGCCGACCAGAACCTTGGCTTCGGACGGATGCTCTTCGAGCCAGGTGCTGAGGGCTTCGTTGACCAGGCTTTCGACGACGGGACGAACTTCGGAGGAAACCAGCTTGTCCTTGGTCTGCGAGGAGAATTTCGGATCGGGAACCTTGACCGACAGCACGGCCGTCAGGCCTTCGCGGCAGTCGTCGCCGGTCAGCGTCACCTTTTCCTTCTTGGTAATGCCCGAGCTGTCCGCATAGGAGGTGATCTGGCGCGTCAGGGCGGCGCGGAAGCCGGCCATATGCGTGCCGCCATCGCGCTGCGGGATGTTATTGGTGAAGCAGAGCACGTTTTCGTGGTAGCTGTCGTTCCACCACATCGCCACTTCGACGGTGATTCCGTCCTTCTCGCTGCGGATCGATACCGGCTTTTGAACCAGCGGCTTCTTGGCGCGATCGAGATAGGAAACGAAGGCTTCCAGGCCGCCGTCGTAAAGCAACTCTTCCTGCCTGATGTCGGAATGACGCTTGTCGGTCAGAAGAATGCGGACGCCGGAATTCAGGAAGGCGAGTTCGCGCAGACGATGCTCGAGCGTGCTGTAATCGAACTCAATCATGGTGAAGGTTTCGGAGCTCGGCATGAAGCTGACTTCGGTGCCGGTCTCATCGCCCGCATCACCGGTTTCCTTCAGCGGCGCATCGGCCACGCCATGGGTGAAGCTCATTTCATGGATCTTGCCCTGGCGGCGGATTTTCAGCTTCAACCAGACGGACAGCGCATTGACGACCGAGACGCCGACGCCATGCAGGCCACCGGAAACCTTATAGGAATTCTGGTCGAACTTACCGCCGGCATGCAGCTGGGTCATGATAACCTCAGCCGCCGAAACACCTTCGCCGCTGTGAATATCCGTCGGGATGCCGCGGCCGTTGTCGGTGACCGTGACTGAACCGTCGGGATTGAGCGTCACCGTGACGATATCGGCATGGCCGGCCAAGGCCTCGTCGATCGCGTTATCGACCACCTCATAGACCATGTGATGCAGGCCCGAACCATCATCCGTATCGCCGATATACATGCCGGGACGCTTGCGCACGGCATCGAGTCCTTTCAGGACCTTGATGGAATCTGCGCCATACTCGGCGTTGCCACCATTATCGGTTACGGACGTGTCAGTCATATATTGAAGTCTTTCCAGTGTTTAGAGAACGCTACCGATCCCTAGAGCATGATGCCGAAAAGTGTGAGCGGTTTTCGGACGGCATCATGCTCTACTTCTTTAAGTTTGGAGCGGATTCAGATTTCAGGTCGTGAAATCATCCGACCCTAACGAATCAGCGGTTTTTCCTAGCTTGTATATAGGATGTTTCACCCTGAAGTTCCAAACGGAAGGCCCCGAAATCAGGTATAAAACAGGGGATTAAGGCGGTTTTCAGCCGGTTTTTCCGGCATTTTCCAGAACCTTCGAGAGTTCGCGGATCGTTGCTGCGTCAAGGCTGCGGATCTTGCCTGCCAAGTGATTGACAAAGGCCGTATATTCCGGCGCAAGCCCGGAGGTATCGACGACGACGCGCGGGTCGGAAAACCGCGCCAGCAAGAACAATTCCTCGGCCTCGTCCCAGATGATGTTGAAGTAGCCGGCGATGCGCTGCAGGAGATCGAAGGTCGGCAGACCGCGCTTTCCGTGTTCTAAGGCGGATAAATAAGCCGGAGTCACGTTCAGCGCAGCCGCCATCTGCTTCTGCGAGACGCCCTTGCGTAGCCGCAGCTTGCGTACCGCTTCGCCGAAAGGGGTCAAAGCTTCTCCCCCTTCAGGCGCGACAGGCGGATATAGAGCGCACCCTCACCACCGTGATGTTGTGCCGCCGTCTCGTAAGAGGAAATCAGAAAACGGAATTCCGGCTTGGAAAACCAGAGCGGTACGGCGCGCTTCAGCGCTCCTTCGCTGCCCATGGAGCTGCCCTTGCCTGTTATGACGAGCACATGGCGAAGGCCGCGGCTATGGGCGCGCAGCAGGAAATCCAGAAGCATGCCATGAGCCTCGCTCTGGATGAGGCCGTGAAGATCGATCCTGGCTTCGAGTGCCAGATGCCCCCTGGCGATCTTGCGCTTGACGGGCCGTTCGAGCGGATAGTGACGGCCGGCGGGCTGCTTGGCCGGTGCCGGAGTTTCCTGCGTTTCGGCCGAGGAAGACACTGGCTTCGTCTTTGCGGCGCGGGCGATTTCTTCGATTTCGGCTTCCGCCTGCAGTGCCGCTTCGAAAGCCTCGATATCAGCCACACGTCCGGGCATGGGACGCGTGCTCTTGGCGACCTTACCCCAGAGGATACGGTCCTCTGCACTGAGCTTTCGTTCCTTGTTCTGCCGTTCCGGGGCCATCAGCCAAACCTCTGCGCCGCCGCCTTCGGAATGAGTATATAAAAATCAGCGTCGTTGCGCACGGTGCCGGCGAGCTCTCCGGCATCGTAGCCGGAGCCGGTAAAGATATCGCCACGCGCCGGCCCCACGATCGCCGAGCCAGTATCGAGCGCCAGCATCAGCCGAGCGAAGGGCTTGCCAGCGTCGAGATGCGTCAGGCTTTCAGATCGGATGAAGAAGGGGAAACCGAAAGTGTGGATGAGCCGGTCGACCGCAAGGGAACGGCCTGGTACCAGCGGCACCTTCGCCGCTGCAATCGGGCCGAGAGCGGGATCGCTGACATCGGCTTCACGGAAGAAGATGTAGGATCGATTGTGCGAGAGGACCTCGTCGACCTGATCCGGATGGGCATACAGCCAGTCGCGGATCGTCTGCATAGAGATCGTCGCGCGATCCAGCAGGCCCCGGTCTATGAGCAGGCGCCCGACGGCGGAGAAGGGATGACCCGCCTTGGCGGCGTAAGTGATACGGCCAAGACGCCCGTCCGGATAGCGCAGACGCGCCGCGCCCTGCACATGCACGAAGAAGACATCTACCTTGGATTTCGCCCAGGCGATCTCCAGGCCCTCGCCTTCGAGATAGCCGCGATCGATCTCGCCGCGGTCCGGATAAGCGGAAATTATCCCGTCTCGCAACCGTCCGAACATGTAGGATGGGTCAAGTTCCGCGGGTCGGTTGCTGTCATCCAGATCGATCAGATCGGCCGGCCGGCGATAGAAGGGGTAGCGATAGGGTCCACCCGGCACAGCCGAAACGTCTATTTCCGGCTCGAAGAAGGCGGTTACGAAACCACTGGCACCGCCATCGCGGCGAATGAAGAAGGGCTGGCAGTGCTCTTCGAAGAAGGCTCTGGCTTCGGCTGCATCGCCAGGCTCTTTCCGTTCTGCGGCATCGAGGAGCGTCAGGAGATCCTTAGCCGTCAGTCCGGCAGCGCCGGTGCGATAGGGCTTCCCATCGCGGATATGGGTGCGACAGTCCTTCATCGCGCGAAAAAGGCTGGAAGGATCGTCCTCCTCCCAGCCCCTCAGATCGGCGAAGGTTGTCGGCTCCAGCCTGAAGTCCTGCGATGGGCTCGTCATTGTTCCGATTCGGTCGCCACGAGTTTCCAGTTCGGATCGCGCGAACGCGTGTCGCGGGCAAAGGTCCATAGGTCGCTGATTTCCGCAACAGCTTCAGCATCACCATCGATCAAGGTGCCGGCCTTGTCGTAGGTGGCCGAGATCATCTGGCTGACGATGCGCATGGTGATGAGGGCATCCGTGCCCTTCACCTCGGCGGTGACGATATCGGCCTTGTCGATGCCGACGAAGGTCGATTTGACCTTTTCACCCTTGGCTTCGCGTTCGGCGATGGCGGCATCGAAACCCTCGTAGACCTCACGCGACAGCAGCCCCTTCAGCGACTTGCGGTCGCCCTCGGCAAAGGCCATGACGATCATCTCATAGGCCATGCGGGCACCGTTGACGAATTCCTTCGGATTGAAGGAAGGATCGGCCTTGCTTACGTCGCGCAGCGAATCATTGAGTGGCGTTCCGGCCGGGGTGAAGGCATCGATCGCAGCAAAACGGTCTTCCTCTTCGGTGCCGTCACGGCGCGGCAGGGTGACCACCTTGCCGGCGTCCGGTGCCGTCTGGCTATTTGCCGGATCTGCAGAACCGTAGAGATCGCGCGGCGGCTTCTCATTTCCCGTACGGCGGCCAAGAACGCTGCGCAGCTGAAAGAAGATCAGCACCGCCGCCACCAGGAAAAAGATCGTCACAAAGTCGTTTGCACCCATCTCGTATCGGAACCACCGTTAAAATTAAAAGATCAAACCCCATATAGTCCGCATCGATCTATCATTCAAATAGCGGACCCGTTTCTTTATTATATGCGAGAAACCAACGCTTACGCGAAGAAACACGCTCTCAGGACCACCGTAACATGCGCCTATCACTTCTTCCTATCGTCGTTTTTC
Source organism: Rhizobium centroccidentale (assembly GCF_030182565.1). Lineage (NCBI taxonomy): Bacteria > Pseudomonadati > Pseudomonadota > Alphaproteobacteria > Hyphomicrobiales > Rhizobiaceae > Rhizobium > Rhizobium centroccidentale. The sequence continues at coordinate 61,064 of NZ_JAQJCG010000018.1, forward strand.
TGATGCCTCTGGCTGAAATCGCCGGATTCATCGTGGTCGGAAAAATGATCGGCGTCTGGGCAACCCTGGGGCTTGTCATCCTCAGCGTGCTGCTCGGTGCCGCTCTTTTGAGAATCCAGGGCATTGGCATTCTCCAGCGCATCTCTGCCGAAAGCCGCAACGGCGGCGATCCCGGTCGCGAGATGGTGCATGGCGCCATGATCGTCGTGGCAGCCTTCTTCCTGATGCTGCCCGGCTTCATCTCAGATATCATCGGCCTGCTGCTCTTCATCCCGGCCGTACGCGATCTCGCCTGGCAGGTTTTGCGCAAGCGCATCGTCGTTGTCGGCAATTCGCGGGCGTTCCGCCGCGGGCAAGGCCCGGGCGCCGGACCGCAGGGCCGGCCGAACAAACCCGGAAACGTCGTCGATCTCGATGAAGGCGATTTCCATCGGGAGCCGAACCGCAACTCGCCCTGGTCGGACCAAAAGCGGCTGGAAGACTAGAGAACGGCCTCCGGAGCGCCGGAGCCATAAGGGTTGTAAGCCCCTTTTCTAAATGCTAGATGGCGACACCCATCGAGACGTGAGAGGACACCCCCATGGCCAACGAGACCAACGGCAACGGTGCTGCCAGCCCGAGCCTCAGCATCCTTGCTCAGTACACCAAGGATCTTTCCTTTGAAAATCCGGGTGCTCCGCGCTCGCTTCAGGCCCGGGAAAATGCCCCCGACATCAATATCAATGTGAACGTCAACGCCAACCCGCTGTCGGATTCCGATTTCGACGTCGTGCTGACGCTGAGCGCCGAAGCCAAGGATGGCGAGCGCGTACTCTTCCACACCGAGCTGGTCTATGGCGGCGTCTTCCGCGTCACCGGTTTCCCGCAGGAACACATGCTGCCCCTGCTCTTCATCGAGTGCCCGCGCCTGCTGTTCCCCTTCGCACGCCAGATCATCGCCGATGTCACGCGCAATGGCGGCTTCCCGCCGCTGATGATCGACCCGATCGATTTCGCGCAGATGTTCACGCAGCGCATGGCCGAAGAGCAGGCTCGCGCTCAGGTTTCGGCTGTTCCGAACTAAGCCTGTATTTTTCCAGTTCCAGAAGCGAAAATGCCCGGATCGCACGTCCGGGCATTTTCCTTTGATGTTTTGGAAAGCGCTTTTACTCGGAAGCGCTGTATTTCGACCAAACTCCCTTCGTGCCGAGCTTGGCGACCAGCGCTGCATGAGCCGCGAGTTCCTCCTCGGTCAGTCGGCTCGGCAGCGGAGCGGGCCGCGCGAAGATGTCGACGACGACTTCTTCCGCGACATCGTTCTGGCGTGAGCGCGCTGATGAACCGGTGACGCTGCCAAGCCCCAGGGCCGTCTGCCTTCCACCGATCATCTCGATATAGACTTCGGCCAGCAGTTCGGAGTCGAGCAACGCGCCATGTTTCGTGCGGTGCGAATTGTCGATGCCGTAGCGACGGCAGAGCGCATCCAGCGAATTTGGCCCCATCGGATGCTTGCGTCGCGCCATGGCGAGCGTATCGATTACCATGTCGGGAAGAATCGGCGGGCGGCCAAGCCTTGCGAACTCCGCATTGACGAAGCCCATGTCGAAGGTGGCGTTATGCGCAATCCATTTGGCATCGCCGAAAAATTCGAGAATTTCGTCTGCGACGGTTTCGAAGAGCGGTTTGCCCGTCAGGAACTCGTCGGTAATGCCGTGCACGGCCAGAGCATCGGGATGCACTTTGCGGTCACCCGGATTGATATAGATGTGCAGCGTCTTTCCGGTCGGGAAATGGTTGAAGAGCTCGATGCCGCCGATTTCGATAATACGGTCGGCCCTGTTGTCGAGGCCTGTGGTTTCCGTATCGAAAATGATTTCGCGCATATCGAAACTCCGCTTTCCTATGTCTTGCTCTGCTGTTTGCGCCGCAGATCCGCAATGATCTCTCTGACCTGTTCGCCGGCCGCCTCGATGCTTCCGCCGGTATCGATGACGTAATCGGCGCGCGCCCGTTTTTCCGCATCCGGCGTCTGGCGGGAGAGAATCATATTGAATTTTTCCTCCGTCATGCCCGGTCGGGCAAGCACCCTCTGCCGTTGAATCTGTGGATCGCAGCTGACGACGACGATTTTATCCACGCGTTTGTCGGCGCCGGTTTCGAAGAGCAGGGGGATATCCAGCATCACCATATCGGCGCCGGCCTTACGCTGACGTTCCAGAAACTGACGCTCGCGTTCGCGCACCAGCGGATGAACGATGGCCTCGAGACGCTTGAACCCGGAAGGATCGCCGGCAAGCTTTCGGCTGAGCTCCTGCCGGTCGACCTTGCCGCTGCTGGTCGTGCCCGGAAAGGCCGCCTCGACCAGCGGAACGGCTTCGCCACTATAGAGATCGTGCACGACCGCATCGGAATCGTTCACAGGTATTCCGGCTTCGGCGAAGAGTTTTGCCGAGGTCGATTTTCCCATACCGATCGATCCGGTGAGCCCGATCCTGATCATATTAGTGCTTTTCCATGTCGGCGATGATCAATGCCCTCAAGGTTTCATCAACTGCCGGACGCTTTCCAAACCATTTTTCGAAGCCCGGCACGGCCTGGTGCAGTAGCATGCCGAGACCGTCGACGATGGCAAAGCCCTGTTCCTCGGCTTGGGCGAGAAGCGGCGTCTTCAGCGGTACGTAGACAATGTCGGTGACGACGGCGCCTTCGGCAAGGGGAGAGAAATCGATGCGGGGCGCTGCTTCGCCATCCATGCCGAGCGATGTCGTATTGATAAAGAGACCGGCATCCTGCATGACCTCGCCGAGCGCGGTCATCGGATGAGCATGGACCCGCTCGCCGAAGCGATCCGCTAGTTCCTGCGCCCTCTCGATCGTGCGGTTGACCACATGAATTTCCTTGAAACCGCGATCGCGCACCGCCTGGATGACGGCTCGGCTGGCGCCGCCGGCTCCAAGGATGACGGCACGATCGCTGCGATCCCAACCGGGATGACGCTCGTCGAGGTTTGCCGTGAAGCCGCGGCCATCGGTATTCGTTGCATGCAGCTTGCCATTTTCAAGCCACAGGGTGTTGGACGCGCCCAATTCTTCCGAAAGTTCGTCGGGCCGATCGGCGAGTTTGAAGGCTGCTTCCTTATGAGGGATGGTGACGTTGCCGCCGCCGAAGCCGCTGGTGCCATCTTTCAGGGACGCAATGAAGGCGGCGAAATCCTCCGCTGCCACTTCATGGGCGCGGTAGGTTCCGGCCAGACCGAGCTGCTTCAACCAATAGCCGTGGATCAGCGGCGAACGCGAATGCCTGACCGGATAACCCGTTACGAAAGCGTTTACGCTTTGTGTTTCACGTGAATCATCCATCGATCGTCCCCAACTCTCGCAGTTTTTCCAGAAGCGGTAGCATCGGCAATCCGAGGATGGTGAAGTAGTCGCCGTCGATTTTCGAGAAGAGCTGGATGCCTTCGCCCTCAAGCTGATAGGCGCCGACGCTTGACAATGCCTTCTCGCCGACGCGGCTCAGATGCCGATAGATGAAGTCGGCCGGCAGCTGCCGCATGGTCAGATCGGCGTGGGATACATGTTCCCAGATGATATCGCCGTTGCGCGCCAAAGCGATGGCGCTGTTCAGCCGATGGGTTTTACCCGATAGCGTCCTCAGATGATTTTCCGCATCGGCCATCGACTTCGGCTTGTGAAAGACCTGGGCACCGAGCGACATGGTCTGATCCGAACCGATGACGAGCGAGGCGGGAAAGCGATCGCTCACCTCTTTTGCCTTCGCCTTTGCCAGCACGAGCGCGACCGCATCCGGGCTGGCGCCACCCAGTTCCAGCGGTGCTTCGATGGCGCGCTCATCGATATCGGCGGCGATCGCCTGAAAATGTAATCCGGCGTTTTCCATCAGCATCCGCCGGAATGGGCTGGATGATGCAAGGATAAGGGGCGAGGTCATGACGGCTGCCTCCGAGATAGTCATGGGGAGCGCTTAGCGCAGCTTGGGTCGCAGGGCAACAATGGCGGCGGCGGTCTCTTCGATGGAGCGGCGGGTCACATCGATGATCGGCCAATTGTGCCGCGCGCAGAGGGAACGAGCATATTTGAGCTCTTCGGAGATGGCGGCTCGATCCGTATAGCCACCACGATCGAAGCCAGGGGTCGCCCCGAGAATGCGATTTTCACGAACCTGCGAGATACGGTCGGTCGTCGCAACCAGTCCGACGATCAAGGGCTTCGTCGCCCTGGCGAGGCTTTCCGGCAACGGCACGCCATGGACGATCGGAATGTTGGCCGTCTTGATGCCGCGGTTCGCCAGATAGATGCTCGTCGGCGTTTTCGAGGTGCGGCTGATACCGATTATGACGACATCGGCTTCGTCGTAATCGTCGGGCATCTGGCCGTCGTCGTGATCCATGGTGAAGTTCAGCGCCTCGATGCGGGCAAAATAATCGGCATTCATCACATGCTGCGCGCCGACGCGCCGGCGCGACGCCGTGCCGAGATAGGTCTGGAAAACATTCATGACCGGCTCGAGAACATTGACGGATGGTACGCCCATCTCCCTGCAGCGCTCGGCGATGAAATCGGCAAGTTCGCGATCGACGATCGTATAGAGGACAATGCCGGGGCTGTGGTCGATCGCCTCCAACACAGGCAGAAGCTGCTTGCGGTTTCTGATCAGCGGATAGACGTGCTCGATCGGCTGGCTGGCATGGAATTGCACCGAAGCGGCGCGGCCGGCGGAGATGAGAGTCTCGCCCGTTGAGTCAGAAATCAGGTGCAGATGAAAGAAGCTTGTTCGGTTTTCCACGCTACTTTCCATCACCTGTTGATATCTCGGGAGAAAAGAGAGGTACGGGAAGGGGGCCATCTTGGGCAAGTGGAAAACGGCCGAGTTTTCCACATTTGGAATTTTCGAGAGACGGCTTTCGCGGTGGCTGTGAGCAATGTGGATAAGATCGACAACACCTCACTCATTCCCGACTTGTCCCCAGAAGGCGAAAAGCCGAATTTCTCCTCAAGCTCCTCAAAAGATTGAAAAATCACCTTTCTTTTCCACATATCGGCTTTTGATCTCGAAATCTCTCCAAATTTATGCGCGAGGCGCGACAAATTGGACAGGCAAGGGATGAACTTTAATCCTTGCTACTCACCGACTCTAAGAAATAGAAACCTTTCAATATATGTTTGGTTTTATATAGGACGACGTCTGTGACCGATGAACGCCGGAAGATCATGCGGGTCTTGAGCGGAGAAACGCTCACCCCTCCCCCGCTCTGGCTGATGCGGCAGGCAGGCCGTTATCTACCCGAGTATCGTGAAACGCGCGCGAAGGCGGGAAGCTTTCTCGATCTCTGTTATTCACCAGAGCACGCCGTCGAGGTGACGCTGCAGCCGATCCGCCGTTATGGCTTCGATGCTGCCATTCTCTTCTCCGACATTCTTGTCATTCCCGATGCATTGAAACGGAATGTTCGCTTCACCGAGGGGCATGGGCCGGAAATGGACCCAATCGACGAGACGGACATCCTGGCTTTGAAACCGGAAGGCATCTTGACGTATCTGGAGCCTGTCATGGAGACGGTGCGTCGGCTGCGGCGGGACTTGCCCCAGGAAACCACGCTTCTCGGCTTCTGTGGGGCTCCCTGGACCGTTGCGACCTATATGATCGCCGGACATGGCACGCCGGATCAGGCCCCTGCCCGATTGTTTGCCTATCGCTATCCCAGGGCCTTCGAACATCTGCTGATGCTGCTTGCGGACATTTCAGCCGATTATCTCGTGGCCCAGATCGATGCCGGTGCGGATGCCGTGCAGATTTTCGATTCCTGGGCAGGCGTGCTTGGTGAAAAGGAATTCGAGGCTTTCGCCATCAAGCCGGTCGCGAAGATGATCGCGTCGATCAAAGCGCGGCGGCCGCAGGCTAGGGTGATCGCCTTCGCCAAAGGTGCGGGCTATCTGCTGAAGACCTATCGGCAGAAGACGGGTGCCGATGCGATCGGCCTCGACTGGTCGGTGCCTTTGGCCTTTGCTCGGGAACTGCAGAAGGACGGACCGGTGCAGGGCAATCTCGATCCGATGCGCGTGGTTGCCGGCGGCAAGGCTCTGGAGGACGGGATCGACGATATCCTGCAGCAGCTCGGAAATGGCCCGCTGATTTTCAATCTCGGGCATGGCATCACGCCGCAGGCTGATCCCGCCAATGTGGCGGCGCTGGTCGAACGCGTGCGGGGACGGAGGAACTGATGACAGTGGAAAAGCAGACGGATTCCGCGCCGGGCCAGAAGGCCGGACGGCGGGCCTATTTCATGATCCTGATCTTTGCGGTGCTCGCGATCGGTCTTTTCGCCTGGCATCCGGCCGATCTCTATCTCTGGATCAAGGCGCTGCACATCATCGCCGTCATCTCGTGGATGGCCGGCATGTTCTATCTGCCGCGGCTTTTCGTCTATCACATCGATGCCGAGCCGGGTTCGCAGCAATCGGAGACCTTCAAGGTGATGGAGCAGCGTCTGCTGCGCTATATCATCAACCCGGCGATGATCCTGACCTGGATTTTTGGGCTTTATCTTGCCTGGTCGGTATATGATTTCCAAGGCGGCTGGCTGCATGCGAAGATCGGGCTTGTCGTGATTCTGTCGGGCGTTCACGGTTATTTCAGCAGTGCGGTCCGGGCTTTCGCAAGGGACGAAAACAAGCATTCGGCGCGTTATTGGCGTCTCATGAACGAAGTGCCGACACTTTTGATGATCGCGATCGTCATTCTCGTGGTCGTCAAGCCGTTTGCGTGAGGCGGGCTGTATTAGGGGTAGCGTTAAATTTCTTTCATTTTGTTTGCCCCCCTTGCGGTTCAGAAAGCGAGTCGCTATTTTCCCGCCATCTCTCTTCGTGGCATGTATCCATTCTGTCGCCCGCGAGCGCCCCTATCGCGGTTCTGAATACGAACAACATTGCCTTTCCCCTCCTAAAAAAATGAGTAATTCCCTTCATGGCTGAAATGAAGCTTCAGGAACTGAAAAATAAATCCCCGACCGATCTCCTGGCCTTTGCCGAATCGCTCGAGGTCGAAAACGCTAGCACGATGCGCAAACAGGAACTGATGTTTGCAATCCTGAAGGAGCTGGCGAGCCAGGACGTAGAAATCATCGGCGAGGGCGTCGTCGAAGTTCTGCAGGACGGCTTCGGTTTCTTGCGTTCCGCAAATGCAAATTATCTTCCCGGTCCGGACGACATCTATATCTCTCCCTCCCAGATCCGCCGCTTCTCCTTGAAGACGGGCGACACGGTCGAGGGACCGATCCGCGGACCGAAGGAAGGCGAGCGCTATTTCGCGCTGCTGAAGGTCAACACCATCAATTTCGACGATCCGGAAAAGATCCGTCACAAGGTACACTTCGACAATCTAACGCCGCTCTATCCGAACGAGCGTTTCAGGATGGAGCTCGACGTTCCCACCTCGAAAGATCTTTCGCCCCGCGTGATCGATCTTGTCGCACCGCTCGGCAAGGGCCAGCGCGGTCTGATCGTCGCACCGCCGCGCACGGGTAAGACCGTCCTGCTGCAAAACATCGCCCATTCGATCACCGCCAATCATCCGGATTGCTATCTGATCGTTCTGCTGATCGACGAGCGCCCCGAAGAAGTGACTGATATGCAGCGCTCTGTGCGCGGCGAAGTCATCTCGTCGACCTTTGACGAGCCGGCCGTGCGCCACGTTCAGGTCGCCGAAATGGTCATCGAGAAGGCCAAGCGCCTCGTCGAGCATGGTCGCGACGTGGTCATCCTGCTCGATTCCATTACCCGCCTCGGCCGCGCCTACAACACCGTCGTCCCCTCCTCCGGTAAGGTTCTGACTGGTGGTGTGGACGCCAATGCCCTCCAGCGCCCGAAGCGCTTCTTCGGTGCTGCGCGTAATATCGAGGAAGGCGGTTCGCTAACCATCATTGCGACGGCCCTGATCGATACCGGCAGCCGTATGGACGAAGTGATCTTCGAAGAATTCAAGGGTACCGGTAACTCGGAAATCGTGCTTGACCGCAAGGTTGCCGACAAGCGCATCTTCCCTGCCATGGATATCCTCAAGTCCGGCACGCGTAAGGAAGACCTCCTGGTTCCGCGCCAGGATCTGCAAAAGATCTTCGTTCTTCGTCGCATCCTCGCGCCGATGGGGACGACCGACGCGATCGAATTCCTGATCGACAAGCTCAAGCAGACGAAGAATAACCCGGATTTCTTCGATTCGATGAATACGTAATCCTTAGCCGGATTCATCAAATCGGCGCTTTGACGGTGCTTTTAGGATGTTATGATCGGGCTGCATATTGCGGCCCGATTTTGTTTTTTGGGATCAGAAGCCGACCTCGAGGAACGCGAGGCGATCGATTCGGATGCGGATCAATCTTATGCTGACGATGAACGAGACGATCTATGCTTTGTCCAGCGGCGGCTTGCCGGCCGGCGTCGCCGTGATCCGCATCAGCGGAAATCTGGCGCTTCGCATTGCTGAAGCTCTTGCTGGCGTGTTGCCGCAGCCCCGACAAGCTGCACTTAGAACGATTCGGACTCGTAACGATCTGGTCATTGATCGTGGCCTTGTGCTGGTTTTTCCGGGTCCGGCCTCTTTCACGGGCGAAGATTGCGTGGAGATTCATGTTCACGGCGGCAAAGCCGTGGTGAATGCGCTTCTCAAGGAGCTCTCGACCTTTGAGCATTGTCGTTTGGCGGAGCATGGTGAGTTTTCGCGGCGAGCTCTCGAGAATGGAAAGATGGATCTCGTTGAGGTGGAAGGCCTTGCCGATCTCATCGGTGCTGAAACGGAGATGCAGCGCAGGCTCGCGCTGGAGCATGCGGCCGGCGGGCTGTCGGGTATCTATAACGGTTGGGCCGACAGGCTAACGCGGGCACGCGCTCTGATCGAGGCGGAACTCGATTTCGCTGATGAAGACGATGTGCCTGGTTCCGTCTCGGACACGGTATGGGCCGATATGAAGCGGCTGCGTCTTGAAATTTCCGATCATCTTGCCGGCGCCGATCTCGGCGAAATCATTCGCGACGGCTTGAAGGTGGTCATTGCAGGCGCGCCCAATGCCGGCAAGTCCAGTCTCATGAATGCGTTGGCAAAGCGCGAGGTGGCGATTGTTACAGATATTGCCGGCACGACCCGCGACGTGCTGCATGTCGATCTGAATATCGAAGGATATGCGGTCAAGCTTTACGATACGGCGGGCCTGCGGGAAACGGATGAGGTCGTCGAGCGCGAAGGCATTCGCCGGGCGCTACGGACAGTTGCGGATGCGGATCTTGTTCTGTCTCTTGCCGAGATCGGCAGTGAGGCGCAGCGGAGTTTTCCCGGTTTTCCCGGTAAGGTCCTGACTATGGGTACGAAAGCGGATATTCACGCCGGGGAAGAAGCCAACGGCTATGATTTGTTGATCTCCTCGACCACTGGCTCAGGCCTGGCGGAATTGCACGAGCTTCTTCGCCAGGATCTGCAGGCCCGTTCCGGGATGTTGTCGCTCGCTTTGCCGAGCCGGCTGCGCCATCGCACCCTGCTTGCCGAGAGCCTTAACGCGGTTGAAGCTGCACTGGCTTCGGAAGATCGCGGTCTGGATATCAGAGCCGAATACCTGAGACAGGCGGCAACAAGCCTTGGGCGCATTACCGGACGGGTCGATGTGGAAGATTTGCTGGATGTAATCTTCTCGGAATTCTGCATAGGAAAATGATTCACGTGAAACAGAGTAGCTAGAGCTTCTTGACTGACGTTTCACGTGAAACCTTCTTGACTCCTGAAATTGGTGTGCCAAACAAGCGGCACGACCGAGGACTTGATGATGTTCAATAAAGCGTATGATGTGATCGTTGTGGGTGGCGGCCATGCGGGCAGCGAAGCTGCCGCTGCGGCCGCACGCCTGGGCGCGCGCACGGCACTGGTGACGCACAAGCGCGACACCATCGGCGTCATGTCCTGCAACCCCGCCATTGGCGGTCTCGGCAAAGGTCATCTGGTTCGAGAAATTGACGCCCTTGACGGCTTGATGGGCCGCGTTGCGGATGCGGCTGGTATTCAGTTCCGCATGCTCAATCGCAAGAAGGGTCCCGCTGTGCGCGGTCCCCGCACCCAGGCAGATCGCAAGCTTTATCGCCTGGCCATGCACGCGGAGATCAACGCGATCGACAATCTGGAGGTTATCGAAGGCGATGCTTTCGATCTTACCTTCGAGCACGGCAGGGTGTCCGCGGTGATCTTGAAGGACGGCCGCGCCTTTCGCTGCGGAGCCGTTGTTCTGACAACAGGAACTTTTCTTCGCGGTCTCATTCATATTGGCGACAAGAAGATACCGGCTGGCCGCGTTGGCGAAGAGCCGTCCCTCGGACTTTCTGCGACATTGCTGCGACACGGCCTTGCCCTGGGTCGATTAAAAACCGGAACGCCGGCTCGCCTCGATGGGGCGAGCATCGATTGGGATTCTGTCGGACGTCAGGGTGCGGACGAAGATCCGACACCCTTCTCTTTCATGACCGAGTCCATCGTGAATCCGCAGATCGAATGCGGGGTAACCCGTACGACGCCCGAAACCCATAGGATCATCGCCGAAAACCTGAAGCGTTCGGCAATGTATTCCGGTCAGATTGAAGGTGTGGGACCGCGCTATTGCCCATCGATCGAAGACAAGATCGTTAAATTCGGTGAACGTGACGGTCATCAAATCTTCCTTGAGCCGGAGGGATTGGATGACAGCACGGTCTATCCAAATGGCATATCGACTTCCTTGCCCGAGGATGTTCAGGATGAATTCATCAAGACCATTCCGGGTCTGGAACGAGTTCGCATTCTCCAGCACGCCTATGCCATCGAGTATGATCATGTCGATCCCCGCGAATTGAAGCTGTCTCTCGAAGTGGAAAAGATTCCCGGGCTTTTCCTGGCTGGCCAGATCAACGGTACGACGGGATATGAAGAGGCCGGCGCCCAAGGTCTTGTCGCGGGGCTGAATGCCGCGCGTCTGGCTGCTGGCGGCAAACCGATCGAGTTCAGCCGCACGGAATCCTATATCGGTGTCATGATCGACGATTTGACGTCGCGCGGCGTGGCGGAGCCTTATCGCATGTTCACCTCGCGCGCGGAGTATCGCCTATCGCTCCGGGCGGACAATGCAGATGTCCGGCTGACGCCCATCGGCCTTTCCATAGGTTGCGTCGGTTCCGGCCGCGCATCACGTTTCGATCAGTATATGAAGAGGCTCGAGCAGGCCCGCGATCGGCTGAAGAGCTTGACGGTAACGCCGAACGAAGCTGAAAAGGGCGGTATGCATCTCAATAAGGATGGTCAGCGGCGTTCTGCCTATGAGCTCCTTTCTCATCCTGGGCAGTCGGTGGAGAACTTGTCGCGGCTCTGGCCGCAATTGCAGTCCATCGAGCGCAACGTGGCCGAAGCCATTGAGATTGAAGCGGCCTATGCCGTCTATATGGATCGCCAGACAGCTGATATTATTCAGGCTCGCAGGGAAGAAGAGCGCGTCATTCCGGCGGAATTTGATTTTTCCGTTCTTTCGGGATTGTCAAATGAGCTGAAGCAGAAGTTGGAAACGGCGCGGCCCAAGAATCTCGCCCAGGCGTTGCGCATTGACGGGATAACGCCCGCGGCTATTTCTTTGCTATTGGCTTATTTAAGAAAAATGAGCATACCGGACGAACAGAAGCTCGTTTCCTGACACGACTACAAGGCTAGAGAGTCCATAGTATGGAATTGAACGGTGTGCGTGTTTCACGTGAAACACAGGAACGGCTGCAGCATTTTGCGCAGCTTTTCCAGAAATGGGCGAAGACCATCAATCTTGTCGCGCCGTCTACGATCGACGATGTCTGGCGTCGCCATATCGCGGATAGTGCGCAGATTTTCCAGCTGCATCCGGCAACCGACCATTGGGTCGATTTAGGGAGCGGCGGCGGATTTCCGGGCGTGATAACGGCAATCCTGCTAGCCGAAAAGGGTGCCGGACATGTCGATCTGGTCGAAAGCAATCAGAAAAAGGCTGCTTTTTTACGTGTCTGTCTACGGGAATGCGCGGCCCGGGGCGCTGTTCATGCCATTCGTATCGAAGAGGCACCGGCTGCGATCCAGACCTGCGATGTTATCTCGGCCCGGGCGCTTGCGGAGCTTGAACTGTTGCTGGATTACGCAGCTCCCTGGCTCGAGCGCAATGAAAATCTGCGCCTCTTTCTACATAAAGGCCGGGATTACGAACGCGAGCTGCAGAAAGCCCGTGGTCGTTGGGAATTCGATCTGGTAAAACATCAGAGTGTCGTTGAGCGAGATTCCGTCATTCTGGAGCTAAGTCGTCTTCGACGCCTGATTTAACCATAATTGGATGTGCGGCAGATGATCGGCGAGCGAAACCGGATTATTACCATCGCAAATCAAAAGGGCGGCGTTGGCAAGACGACGACCGCGATCAACCTGGCGACGGCTCTTGCCGCCATTGGCGAACGCGTCCTGATTGTCGATCTCGATCCCCAGGGCAATGCCAGCACGGGTTTGGGCATCGAGCGCCGTGACCGCAAGCTGTCCTCCTACGATCTGCTGGTGGGCAGCCACGGGATCATGGATACGGTGCAGGAAACGGCCGTTCCGAATCTCTTCATTGTGCCATCGACGATGGATCTTCTTGGTGTGGAGATGGAAATTGCGCAGCAATCGGACCGCGTTTTCAAGCTGCGGCGTGCGTTGAATGCGTCGGACGCTCTCGCCTTTTCCTATATTCTGGTGGACTGCCCGCCTTCCTTTAACCTCCTAACGATGAATGCCATGGCCGCGGCTCATTCCGTTTTGGTGCCGTTACAGTGCGAATTTTTCGCTCTGGAAGGTCTCAGCCAGCTGCTGGAGACGGTCGATCAGGTGCGGCGCACGGTCAATCCGTCACTCGACATCCAGGGAATCGTCTTGACCATGTTCGATTCCCGCAACAATCTGGCGCAGCAGGTCGTCAGCGATGTGCGGACCCATCTTGGCGAGAAGGTCTACCATACGTTGATTCCGCGCAACGTCCGCGTGTCGGAAGCGCCGTCCTACGGCAAGCCTGCCATTCTTTACGACCTGAAGTGCGCAGGCAGCCAGGCCTATCTGCAGCTTGCTTCGGAAGTGATCCAAAGAGAGCGGCAGCGAAAAGCTGCCGCCTGATATGACCTAGTATTTGTTCCAGAGTGAGTATCGGCGATGAATGATGATCTTTCGAAGCGGCGTCTCGGGCGCGGACTGGCGGCTCTCATCGGGGAGATGGACCAGTCGACGCCCGTAGATGCCGGCAGACCGGCCGTCAATCCGGATCGCTTGGTGCCGATCGAATTCATCAGCCGCAATCCACGCAATCCTCGCCGCTATTTCGATGAGACCGAGCTGCATGATCTCGCCAGCTCCATTCGCCAGCACGGTATCGTCCAGCCGGTCGTCGTTCGCACAGTTTCCAGCGATCGCTTTGAAATCATTGCCGGTGAAAGACGCTGGCGCGCGGCACAGCTTGCCGGTCTGATCGAAATTCCAGTGATCGTTCGCGATGTCGATGACAAAACGGCGCTTGAGATCGCCATTGTCGAGAATGTCCAGCGCGCAGATCTCAATCCTTTGGAAGAGGCGCTGGGTTACGAGCAGCTGATTGCCGAACACGGCTATACGCAGAATGATCTCGGCGAAATCATCGGCAAGAGCCGCAGCCATGTCGCCAACTCCCTGCGTTTGTTGAAGCTTCCCGATCCGGTGCGCGATATGCTCGCTGCGGGCTCGCTTTCCGCCGGTCATGCACGCGCCCTGGTTTCGACCTCCGATCCCACCGCGCTGGCGCGAACTATCGTTTCCAAGGGCATGTCGGTTCGCGATGCCGAACGTCTTGCGCAGAATGACATCAAGGCTCAGAACGACCCCCGCCCCGCCGGCGCGCGCAGGGATGAGAAGGATTCCGATACGCTGGCGCTCGAGCGCACGCTGTCGGACACGCTTGGGCTCGATGTTTCCATCAATCACCGCGGCAACGGCGGCCAGGTGAAGATCAGCTACAAGACGCTGGAGCAGCTGGAGGAAATCTGCCGGCTTCTGGAGCGCCGCTAAGACGGTTCTGCTCTACATGAAACGTCAAATCGTTCCGGCTGTTTGCTTCTCGCGATTCTGGATGGAAACGGTTACGCACCTTTCGGCGATTGCGCGGAAAGATTATTATAGTCCTGTAAAAACAACGAGATAGGCTGCTAGTGCGCCGCTATGCATACGCCTGTCCAAGTCCGTATCCCGTGAAACATCAGCCCCTGCGTGCCGACTGCAATGTGGTCGCAAGCAGGGTTTGCGTTGCGATCGTGTCTTCGAGGCTCGCACGCTGGCGTGTCTGGAGAATGGCGGATTGCAGCCTGTTCATCTCGCGGGCAATCGCAGGGCTGGACCAGGTCTTGAGGGCCTGCTCAATGATCGGCTTGCGCCTGAAATGCAGATGGCGCCCGTGCGTCTGCATGACTTGTGCCGGGGCAACGCGCTTTTCATCCATTTCGGCTCGCATCGTATCGAGCATCTGAAATTGCCGCAGGCAGCCCTGCAGCACAAGAAACATCGGAGTCTTGGAGGAGGCGATCTTCTGCATGGCATGCAGAAAGGCCTCGGAGTCCCCTTTCAAGATGGCATCGACGGCATCGTCAGTGGAAATTGCGCTGGCATCACCGATGATCTCCATGACATGGCTCTCTTCGATCGTGCCCTGCCCGCGGCAGTAAAGCGCCAGTTTGCGCACCTCGTTGCGCGAGGCGATCCGGTCGCCGCCCAGAAGTTCGAGCAATGCTTGGCGAGCTGCTGGGGCTATGCGCAACCCTTCATTTGCCAGCTCCGTATCGATCAAACCATTGAGAGCTCTGGCATCGTCGGCATAGCAGGCAATGGTTGCGACGGAGCGCGCCGGTTCCGCCACCTTGCGCAGACCTGCGCCCTTCTTCAGATCGCCGGCTTCGATGATGACGAAACTCGTCTCCGGCGGGTTTTCGGCAATGATCTGCAGCGAATCGACCAATGATTTTTCATTGGCGGCGCCGCGAATCCAGACCAGTTTTTCGCCGCCGAATAGACCGATGGCGTTGACTTCGTCAAGCAGGCGTCCTGCATCGTTCTGCAGGTCGCCGACGTCGAGTTTGATGAGGGAAAAGGCATCGTTGAGATCGACGCCGGTTTTGGCAGCGATCTGTGCTGCACGTTCAGAAACGAGGCCGCGATCCGGACCGTAGATTACAAAGATCCGGTAGCTGCGCGCGGCATTTTGGAGGAATCCGTCGAATTCGTGAGACTTGATTTCCGCCATGCCGCGCTCTTTATCAGCGGCTGAGCGCGGCAGCGATGTCGGCTGCGACCATTTCGGCAACTTCGCGGGCGGCACGGTCTTCCGAATCACGGATTGCGCGCTGCTTGGCGAATTCCTGCGTCGGGAAGTCGACGAGCGAAGTCACCGCACGGCTACCCGATTTGACAACCTTGCCGGTGCCGATCTCCCTCAATGTGAAGGAGACGGTCACAGTCGTGCGGCCTGCGGCCGACGTGCTCGAAGACGGAAGATAAAGCACGCCACCAGTGCCGGAGCTGACACTCAGATCAACACTGTATTTCGGCGTCTTGGTCTCGCCTGCGCCGCGACCCGCAATGAAGATCAGCTGGTTGCGCACTTGGAGACCGACACGCGAGCCGACGTCGGAGAAGGAAACTTCCGACAGCTTCTGCGTGACACCGGTGCTGACAGCGTAGAGCGGCCGAACCTGGCAGGCCGACAGAAGGCCGGCAACGGCCACAAGAGACGCAGCGCCGGCGACGCGGGCGAATTTGAAAAGACTATCAGACGACAATGTTTACGATCCTCTGTGGAACGACGATGATCTTCTTTGGCGCCTGACCATTCAATGCGCTCGTAACGGCATCCAGGGCGAGCACGGCCTGCTGCACGGCATTCTGATCTGCATCGCGCGCGATTGTCAATTCCGCGCGCTTCTTGCCGTTGATCTGAACGGGATAGATGATCTCGTTCTCGATGACGAGGGCTTCGTCATAGGCCGGCCATGGGCTGGTCGCGACCATGTTGACGTTGCCAAGCGCGGCGGAGCACTCCTCGGCCAGATGCGGCGTGATCGGCGCGACCAAAGCAATCAGGATTTCGACGGCTTCGCGGACGGCAGAGCGATAGATGCCATCTGCCTGACCGGCAGCCACTTTCGTCAGCGGTGCCGCCAGCGCATTGACGAATTCATAGATGCGCGCCACGGCCTTGTTGAAGGCGAGCTTGTCGTAATCACCCTGAACCGCCTTCAGCGTACGGTGTGCGATCTGCGAAATCGCCAGAGCGTCGCCTTCCTTAGCCGGCGTAGATTCGACCGCCTTCAGAGCATCGGCGGCTTCGGACACCAGGCGCCACATGCGCTGGGTGAACCGATACGCACCCTCGACGCCGGCTTCCGACCAGATGACGTCGCGATCGGGTGGCGAATCGGACAGCACGAAGAAGCGCGCGGTATCGGCACCGTAGGAGGCGATGATGTCATCGGGATCGACGACATTCTTTTTCGACTTCGACATCTTCTCGATCGAACCGATGGCGATGTCCTCGCCTGACGACAGCAGCGTTGCGCGGCGCTGGCCGTCCACTTCCTCGATCTTGATATCGGCGGGCGACACCCATTCGCGGGTCAGGCCGTTTCCGCGGCTATAGGTTTCATGCACGACCATGCCTTGCGTGAACAGGCCCTTGAAGGGTTCCTTCACGTCGAGATGGCCGGTTTCGCGCATGGCGCGGGTGAAGAAGCGCGAATAGAGCAGGTGCAGGATCGCGTGTTCGATACCGCCGATATACTGGTCGACAGGCAGCCAGTGATTGGCGGCCTTCGGATCCGTCGGCTGATTTTCCCAGGGAGCGGTGAAGCGGGCGAAATACCAGCTCGAATCGACGAAGGTGTCCATCGTATCGGTTTCACGGCGGGCATCCTTGCCGCATTGCGGGCAGGCGACATGCCGCCAGCTGGCGTGCCGGTCGAGCGGATTGCCCGGCTGGTCAAACGTGACGTCATCAGGCAGCTTGACCGGCAGGTCTTTCTTCGGCACCGGCAGCACGCCACAATCGTCGCAATGGATGACCGGGATCGGGCAGCCCCAATAGCGCTGACGGGAGATGCCCCAGTCACGCAGGCGGAAATTCACCTTGCGCTCTGCCTGCGGTGCATTGCCAAGGCTCGTCTCGGAGAGCTTCGTTGCTACCGTCTGGAAGGCTTCCTCGGTGCTCATGCCGTCGAGGAAGCGGGAATTGATCATCACGCCATCGCCGTCATAGGCGACGTCGCCGACGGTAAAGGTCGCTGCATCGCCATCGGCAGGCATGACGACGGGAACGACAGGCAGGCCGTATTTGCGGGCGAAATCCAGGTCGCGCTGGTCGCCGGACGGGCAGCCGAAGATGGCGCCCGTGCCATAATCCATCAGCACGAAATTGGCGATATAGACGGGCAGCTCCCAGGACGGGTCGAAGGGATGGTGGACGCGGATGCCGGTGTCCATGCCCTTCTTCTCGGCGGTTTCGAGCGCTGCCAGCGAGGTGCCGGCACGGCGGCATTCCTCACAGAATGCCTCGATGGCCGGATCCTTGGCAGCCGCTTCCTTGGCGAGCGGATGGTCGGCCGAGATCGCCAGGAAGGAGGCGCCGAATAGCGTATCCGGACGGGTCGTATAAACGGTGATCTCGCGATCGCTGTTGGGAGCGGTTTCGGCCACGATTTCCCAGCGCACCGTCAGGCCCTCGGAGCGGCCGATCCAGTTCTTTTGCATCAGCCGCACTTTTTCCGGCCAATGGTCCAGCGTATCCAGGGCATCCAGCAGTTCCTGGCTGAATTCGGTGATCTTGAAGAACCACTGCGTCAGCTCGCGCTGCTCGACCAGAGCGCCCGAGCGCCAGCCGCGGCCGTCGATGACCTGCTCATTGGCGAGAACGGTGTTGTCGACCGGGTCCCAGTTGACCTTGGACTTCTTGCGATAGACGAGGCCTTTTTCCATCATGTCGATGAAGAGCATCTGCTGACGGTGATAATAATCGACGTCGCAGGTCGCGAACTCGCGGCTCCAGTCCAGCGACAGGCCCATGGCCTTCAGCTGGGTGCGCATCGAGGCGATGTTCTGATAGGTCCATTCCTTCGGATGCACCTTGTTGTCACGCGCGGCGTTTTCCGCCGGCATGCCGAAGGCGTCCCAGCCCATAGGATGCAGCACGTTGTAGCCGCGAGCGCGCTTGTAGCGGGCGACGACATCACCCATGGCGTAGTTGCGCACATGGCCCATATGAATGCGGCCCGACGGATAGGGAAACATCTCTAGAACGTAATATTTCTCACGCGGATCGGCATTGTCTGTCACGAAGACCTTTTCTTCGTTCCATTTTTCCTGCCAGCGGGGCTCGGCGTCGCGCGGATTATAACGTTCGCTAGTCATCTGATTTTGTATTCCGGAAAATCATGGGGATTAAGGCGTGACCTTCACCACGAAACCACCCAAGCGTCAAGTTTAGCGGGTGCAGCAAGTGCCCTATCTTGCAAAGCAAAGCCGGATTCCAGTGCATTCGCCCTTGGCAAAGCCTGTGAGCCTCATTACTGCAAAGTTTGAGAAGCAAGCCAAATATCGAGGCGGAAAGATGGAACTTCAAGAGCGTCTGAACGAAGTCCGTTCCCATATCGCAGCCGCCGAGCGTCACGCCGGCCGAGCTACCGGCTCCGTGCAGCTCGTTGCCGTTTCCAAGACCTTCGATGCCGATCAGATCCGGCCGGCGATTTCGGCCGGCCAGCGCGTGTTCGGCGAAAACCGCGTGCAGGAAAGTCAGGGCAAGTGGCCGGAGCTGAAAGCTGAAACGCCTGGAATCGAGCTGCACCTGATCGGGCCACTGCAATCGAACAAAGCCGCAGATGCGGTGGCGCTATTCGACGTTATTGAGACGATCGACCGGGAAAAGATCGCGCGGGCCGTCGCCGATGAAATGAAGCGGCAGGGCAAGAGTTTGCGGCTCTATGTGCAGGTCAATACCGGACTGGAACCACAAAAGGCCGGGATTGCGCCCGACGATACCGTCGCTTTCGTCGAGCTGTGCCGCAAGGAACTGGGGCTTTCGATCGAGGGCCTGATGTGCATTCCGCCGGCCGAGGAAAATCCGGGGCCGCATTTTGCGCTGCTGGCAAAGCTCGCCAAGCAGGCCGGCGTCGAAAAGCTTTCGATGGGCATGTCCAGCGACTATGAAATTGCGGTTGCCTTCGGCGCGACCAGCGTCCGGGTCGGCTCGGCGATTTTTGGGGCGCGATAGTTCTGCTGAAATAAATATGTCTGAAGGCCTTGCTGCGTGGAACACACGAGCGGACCGGATTGGGATTTGACGGGACTTTTTAGTCCCGAAAATGGTAATTGCGGGGAGAGGGAGCCTGCCGTGCCCGCACAACGAAAAGCTCCGGTCGCATTGCGACCGGAGCTCGGTAAATCTTCAATGATACCGGATTTCAGAACTGATCGTCGTCCTCGTCGTCGCGGCTGGTCGACTTCAGCGACTTCAGCTTGGCGAAAACGGCGTCGGCGTCGATTTCCTTTTCCTTCTCTTCTTCGCGATCATAGCTGAAACCGAGCTTCTCGGTTTCCTGGGCCGGCTGCAGGGTTGCGCCAAGTTCGGCGGCAGTCGGCAGCGGACGGCCCTTGGCGGCCTTTTCGACTTCCATGTCGAGGTCGATCTGGCTGCAGAGACCGAGCGTGACCGGATCCATCGGCGCCAGGTTGGCCGAGTTCCAGTGGGTGCGGTCGCGGATCTGCTCGATGGTCGACTTGGTGGTGCCGACCAGGCGCGAAATCTGCGCATCCTTCAGTTCCGGATGGTTGCGCACCAGCCACAGGATGGCGTTGGGACGGTCCTGACGCTTGGAAACCGGCGTGTAACGCGGGCCGCGGCGCTTGGATTCCGGCACGCGGACCTTCGGCTCGGAAAGCTTCAGCTTGTGGTTCGGGTTGGCTTCGGCGCGGGCGATTTCATCGCGGGTCAGCTGGCCGGTCGAGATCGGGTCGAGGCCCTTGATGCCCTGCGCTGCTTCGCCATCGGCAATGGCCTTCACTTCGAGCGGATGCAGCTTGCAGAACTGCGCGATCTGGTCGAATGACAAGGCCGTATTGTCGACAAGCCAGATGGCAGTTGCCTTCGGCATGAGCAATTGTTGAGCCATGGATATAGTCCTTCTGTCAGTCCGCGCCGGTGTCGCGGTCCGGGGTGTAACACCACATTGTCCGGGAAATACGGCCCTATATAGCGATAGTGTCGCGGAATTGCAATTCTTTGCGCATGAAATGCACTTTGTCCAATTGCTGTCGTAGTTTGACCTGCTATTTATTGCGCGGAAAGAGCACTCGCGGTTACAAATCGGGGTGCGAGGATTTGAGGAGGAAACAATGTCGGAGAAGATCCATCCCGTGACCAAACCGGTCAAGGCGCGCGCCCTGATCGACAAGGCGAAGTACCAGAAATGGTATGAGCAGAGCGTCGAGGATCCCGACAAATTCTGGGGCAAGCACGGAAAGCGCATCGACTGGTTCAAGCCCTACACGAAGGTCAAGAACACATCCTTTACCGGCCAGGTCTCGATCAAGTGGTTCGAGGACGGCGTCACCAACGTCTCCTATAATTGCATCGACCGGCATCTGAAGAAGCATGGCGATCGCGTCGCCTTCATCTGGGAAGGCGACAATCCCTATATCGATAAAAAGATCACTTATAACGAGCTCTACGAGCAGGTCTGCCGGCTGGCGAATGTCTTGAAGAAGCACGGCGTCAAAAAGGGCGACCGCGTTACCATCTACATGCCAATGATCCCGGAAGCCGCTTATGCGATGCTGGCCTGCGCCCGCATCGGCGCGGTGCATTCCGTCGTCTTCGGCGGTTTCTCGCCGGAAGCGCTTGCCGGCCGTATCGTTGATTGCGTCTCGACCGTCGTCA
Organism: Rhizobium centroccidentale; assembly: GCF_030182565.1. Taxonomy (NCBI): domain Bacteria; kingdom Pseudomonadati; phylum Pseudomonadota; class Alphaproteobacteria; order Hyphomicrobiales; family Rhizobiaceae; genus Rhizobium; species Rhizobium centroccidentale. The sequence continues at coordinate 82,044 of NZ_JAQJCG010000018.1, forward strand.
TCACCTGCGATGAAGGAGTCCGCGGTGGCAAGTCCATTCCGCTGAAGGAAAACACCGACAAGGCAATTCAGATTGCCGCCAAGCAGCAGGTTGCGGTCAAGACCGTGATTGCCGTGCGCCGCACCGGCGGCAAGGTTGCCTGGGAACCCGGCCGCGATGTCTGGTATCACGAGGAAACCGCCAAGGTGAAGGCGGACTGCCCGCCGGCGAAGATGAAGGCGGAAGATCCGCTGTTCATTCTCTACACCTCCGGCTCGACGGGCAAGCCGAAGGGCGTGCTGCACACGACGGCCGGCTATCTCGTCTATGCGGCGATGACGCATGAATATGTGTTCGACTATCATCCCGGCGATATCTATTGGTGCACGGCCGATGTCGGCTGGGTGACCGGCCATTCCTATATCGTCTATGGACCGCTCGCCAATGCGGCGACCTCGCTGATGTTCGAAGGCGTGCCGAACTACCCCGACCAGGGCCGTTTCTGGGATGTGATCGACAAGCACAAGGTCAACATCTTCTACACCGCCCCGACGGCGATCCGCTCGCTGATGGGCGCTGGCGATCAGTTCGTCAAGCGCGCCTCGCGCTCCAGTCTGCGCATCCTTGGCACCGTCGGCGAACCCATCAATCCGGAAGCCTGGGAGTGGTATTACAAGGTGGTCGGTGACAGCCGCTGCCCGATCGTCGATACCTGGTGGCAGACGGAAACCGGCGGCCACATGATCACGCCGCTTCCGGGCGCGACCGATCTGAAGGCCGGTTCGGCCACCCTGCCCTTCTTCGGCGTGCAGCCGCAGTTGGTCGACAATGAGGGCAATGTGCTGGAAGGGGCGGCCGACGGCAATCTCGTCATCGCCGACAGCTGGCCGGGCCAGATGCGCACCGTCTATGGTGACCACGAGCGTTTCATCCAGACCTATTTCTCCACCTACAAGGGCAAATATTTTACCGGCGACGGCTGCCGCCGCGACGAGGACGGCTATTACTGGATCACCGGCCGCGTCGACGACGTGCTCAATGTCTCGGGCCACCGCCTCGGCACGGCGGAAGTGGAATCGGCACTCGTATCCCATAAGCATGTGTCGGAAGCCGCCGTCGTCGGCTATCCGCATTCGATCAAGGGTCAGGGCATCTATTGCTATGTAACGCTGATGGTCGGGATGGAAGGCACAGAAGCGTTGCGGCAGGAGCTGGTGAAGCACGTTCGCGCCGAAATCGGCCCCATCGCCTCGCCGGACAAGATCCAGTTCACCCCCGGCCTGCCGAAGACCCGCTCCGGCAAGATCATGCGCCGCATCCTGCGCAAGATCGCGGAAGACGATTTTGGCGCGCTTGGCGATACCTCGACACTTGCCGATCCGGCTGTGGTCGATGATCTGATCGCCAATAGGCAGAACAAGGCGGATGCGGCTTAAAATGATCGGAGCGAGCAGTTCGTTCCCATTCATGTCGTGAAATCACGAAATTTGCGTTGGCGAGGGCTTGTCTCTCGCCAATTCATTTTCACGTGAAACCTTCACCGATCTCGAAAGCTTATTGCGGAAGCCGGATTCGACAAGTCTGGATATTCCAAGGATCACCCTCAGCGATGAGCTTTCCTTCGTCGATAAGAGCGATCAATCGTGCCTGCAGCATAACGTCGCCAACTTGGTAGTATGGGTCGCAAGTCAAACCCATTGTGTTTCCGACAATGCGCGCCATTTTTTGCCATTCTGGGGATGCGTGTTCGAGCAGGAATTGATCACAATAATCGAGCGGCGCGGATAATAATCCTGTCGACGTAACAATGCGAAAAGGGGCATTTTCGCCCATCAAGCGCTTCCATTCATTCCGGTTCGCAAGATCGTGCTCAGGTGTGACGGGTTGTGCTTCGTCTAGTACCGTTGCCAAAGTTTCCGCTCCGATTAAGGAAACTCCCTGCGGGGAGTAAGTCCTGGGTTGCCCATCCTCACTTTGGCGGCGTGGAAGGCGCAAATCGGTGACGTCGATGGCGTCATAAGGGCGGCCGTTCATGTGGAAGGCAAAGGCGAGCCGGAAGGCAAGCTCCTGTGCGCAATGGCGCCCAAACCAGACGACCAATCTGTCTTCGCTTTCGTCGATGCGACGCCAGAAGCTCAGAAAATGCTCGTCCATGGCATCCTCGTAAAATGGATGCCACCACGCTACCCTACCTGCCGCGTCGGAATTAATCGGTCCGCAAGTCAGGTCATCTCCGAAAGGCAGGACGGCATCTTCCCGCCCCGCCAATCGGAGTGCCTCGCGCAGTGAGCCTGCGGCGGAAAAGCCAGGCGTTACATGCAAAGTTTTCATTGCCCGGTTCCGATGAGCGAAATGGTGTTCATATTAGCGTGGCAAATGCACTCGAATTTAGTTGAGAATCAAAAATCGATCGCCCGGCCGTTGATTTCCCAGTCACTGAAGTGAGCGGGGTCGGCACCGCCACGGCCGCCGCTTTCCAGGGGTAATTCGGCCTGTGTTTGAGCTTCCTGCGCTCCTCGGCTCTCGCCTAAGTTTCTCATTTCGCAGTGCTGAAAAAAGCAATTGCCATTTGGGCAACATGGTTATGCACGTTTTCTCGCACCAAGCCAGCAATGTCGGTAAAGACTGCTGGTGCGGCCTTGAGGCCTTGTGATGTAGGCTCAGGCAAAAACGTATAATGGCCCACTCCGCCGCCCATGATTTCAAGGGAACTCGAGCGCAGATTCTCGTGGAGCCATGTGCAGCATTCGCGGGCCGGCGCTATAATATCTGCGTCGCCGCCAACGATCTGAACGGGTGCTGTTATTTCTTCGAGGCTTTCCCTGGCAAAGCCCAGAACCGACCGACCCGGCGCGATCGCCAAAGCGGCTTTCAATCTGTCATCCCTAAAACTGTCCCGTCGTCGATTCCAGGATTCCAGGAACATCTCGTCCTGAAGAAGCGAAGGAATGCGATCCACCAAATCGGGGAATTCTCTCGGGCCACGTATGGGGCTCTTCTGAGGGTTATCGGGTTCGAATTGAGAGTATGCGACGCGCGCACCGACAAGCAGCATCGCGGTATAGGCGCCGGCGGAGAAGCCTGCGACGCAGGCATGGTCTTCGACGGTCCCGCCTAAAACCTCTCTCCAGTCATTGGCATCGAGCAAGGCGGTCAGATCAGTTGCACGCTCCCAGAGACAGAGGAACCCCTCAGCCCTGTAGGGTTCCGAACCTGTATGGCCGTGATGGTCGATGCCCAAGGCTACGAAGCCCGCCTGCGCCAGGCGAAGTCCGAGCCATTCCAGCCCGATGGCAAGGCCGCCGGACCCATGAGACAACAACACCAGGGGGAGTGGATCGGAAGATTTCTTCATCGGCGCGTTGGGCGCGACCGGCTTTTGCTTAAACCAGGACGGCGAAGGTGCAATTTCGACTGCATCATCATCGGCCGGATACCACGCGCACCAAGCCAGAGGGCGGTGGCCCGTGCGGCTCCAGTTTGCGCGCTTCCTATCAAAGGACAGACCTTGAGCGAAACCTACAGGCATTATTCTTTCATCGAACGATGGCTAACCTAACCTGATCTCAAAAATCGATAGCCCGGCCGTTGATTTCCCAGTCCCCAAATCGGGCGGGGTCGGCGCCGCCGCGGCCACCGATTTCGGGGGGAAGTTCGGCCTGTGCTTGAGCTTCCTGCGCTTTGCGGCGCTCCTCGGCTTCGGCAAGGGCGCGCTTGGCGGCGGGCGAGAGCGGCTTGCGGGTCGCTTCGCCGGCTTCGGTGTCGATATTGTTGTCGTTATCTGCTGTCTGCATGGTCTCGTATGACCTCCGGAATATTGAAATGGAGGGAGGAATAGCCAAATCATAGAGCATGATGCCGAAAAGTGTGAACGGTTTTCGGATAACATCATGCTCTGCTTTTTTTGATTCCGGAGCGGATTCAGATTTCAGGTCGAAGAGACCTGAAATCATCCGCCTCCGGCGTGTCCGGCCGCAAAGAAAAAGGTTTGGACACCAGATGTGTTGGAGACCTCTCGATGAATCTCATGCGTACAGCCATGCTGCTTGCCTTCATGACCGCGCTCTTCATGGGCGTCGGCTTTCTGATCGGCGGCCAATCGGGCATGCTGATCGCATTTGTCGTCGCTGCCGGCATGAATTTCTTTTCCTACTGGAATTCGGACCGGATGGTACTCTCCACCTATAGTGCGCAGGAGGTGGATGAGCGCAGCGCGCCGGAATTCTACCGCATCGTCCGCGATCTCGCCCGCAATGCCGGCCTGCCGATGCCTAGGGTTTATCTCTATGACAGCCCGCAGCCGAACGCCTTTGCGACGGGCCGCAACCCCGAAAATGCCGCCGTTGCCGCCTCCACCGGCCTGCTGCACGCGCTGACGCCCGAAGAAGTGGCCGGCGTAATGGCCCACGAACTTGCCCACGTGCAGAACCGCGACACGCTGACCATGACGATCACGGCGACGCTTGCCGGCGCCATTTCCATGCTCGGCAATTTCGCTTTCTTCTTCGGCGGGCGCCGCGACAACAACAATCCGCTCGGCATGGTCGGCGTACTCGTGGCGATGATTGTCGCTCCCCTGGCCGCCATGCTGGTGCAGATGGCGATCAGCCGGACGCGCGAATATTCTGCCGACCGCCGCGGCGCGGAAATCTGCGGCAATCCGCTGTGGCTCGCCTCTGCGCTCGGCAAGATCGCCCGCGGCGCGGCGCATATTCCGAACGAAGAGGCCGAGGGACATCCGGCGACGGCACATATGTTCATCATCAATCCGCTCTCCGGCGAGCGCATGGACAACCTGTTTTCTACCCATCCGAACACGGAAAACCGCATCGCCGCGCTGCATGACATGGCCCGTTACGGCGGCGGTGGTGCCTCGTCGATGACACCGTCTTCCGGCCCATCTTCCGGCTTTGGCTCGACGGGACCGTCCTTCACTGCTAATCCGGGGCGCAAATCGCGCTCCGTGCCGAATACGGGTCGCGGTGGTTCGCAACCGCCGAAGGGTCCCTGGTCTTGAGTTCTGACACGAAAAACAACGCTTCCAAGAGAGACGGAAAACGATCGGGCAAACGGCCGCAGCCGCCGAGGCCGGTCGATTCGTCTCCGCCGAAGCCCGGCCTTGCGGCCCGGGCGGCGGCGTCGAAGATCCTGGGAGCCGTGCTGGACCGCAAGACGCCACTCGACGGCATGCTCGATGCCGAAGGCGGCAGCGCCGCCTATACGACGCTCAGTGATGGCGATCGTGCTTTGGTGCGAGCAATCTTGAACAGCGCGCTTAGGCACCTGCCGCGCATCGAGGCGGCGATATCGTCGCTGCTCGACTCACCGCTGCCGGAGGGTGCGCGCGCGCTGCATCATGTGCTTGTTGTCGGTGCGACGCAGATCCTCTATCTCGACGTGCCGGATCATTCCGCCGTCGATCTTGCCGTCGAGCAGGCCAACCGTGATCCCCGCAATCGCCGTTTCGCCAAGCTAGTCAATGCCATTCTTCGCCGCATCGGCCGCGAGAAGCAGGAGATTCTCGAGCGGGTCTCGAAGGTGCCGGCCATGCCGGATTGGTTCCTGTCCCGCCTGGAAGTTGCCTATGGCGCGCCTGCGGCGCTCAGGATTTCCGACACGCAGCTCGAGCCTGCGGCGATCGATCTTACTGTGAAATCCGATGCCGAGGGTTGGGCAAAGCGGCTGAATGGCATGGTGCTGCCGACTGGCGGCGTGCGGCTTGCCGCGTTCGAAGGGTCCATTCCCTCGCTGGAAGGCTTCGAGGATGGCGAGTGGTGGGTTCAGGATGCTGCCGCCAGCATTCCGGCAAAGCTTTTCGGCTCGCTGGCCGGCAAGCGGGTCGTGGACCTTTGCGCAGCACCTGGCGGCAAGACGGCGCAACTCATTCTCGCCGGCGCTGAGGTCACGGCTCTCGATCAATCCGCCAATCGCCTGAAGAGGCTATCCGGCAATCTGGCACGCCTTGGCTTCGAAGCAGAAACCGTCGTTGCCGATATGAGCAAATATCAGCCCGACGAACTTTTCGACGCCGCTCTTCTCGATGCCCCCTGCTCCTCGACGGGAACGACGCGCCGCCATCCGGATGTGCTCTGGACCAAGGGACCGGAGGATATCGCCAAGCTGGCCGCCCTGCAGGAACGCCTGATTCGCCATGCCCTGTCCTTGGTCAAACCGGGCGGTGTGGTGGTCTTCTCCAACTGTTCGCTCGATCCCGAAGAGGGCGAAGATCTGGTTGCACGCTTGCTTGCCGATACTGGCAATGTCGAGCGCGTACCGATCGCATCAGGCGATTGGCCGGGTCTGGAAGCGGCGATTTCGCCGCTTGGAGCCTTCCGCACCACGCCGGATATGCTGCCGCTTGCCGATGGTTTCGCCTCCGGCCTCGACGGCTTCTTTGCCGTCGTGCTTCGCCGCACGCATTAGTCCCACCTCGAATCGTTTTTACCGGACGGTTAAAAAACCGGCGAACATGTCTTTAATTGGTATATCTGTAACCTCTTTTTAACCACGGGTAATGAGAGTAAGCAGAAGCAAATATGCAGATCTGCGGCAGGGTTTAGTGAGTTCATACATGCGGGAAGCATGGCGGCGGATGTCGCGCCGCGCGGCGTTGACGCGATTGCGTCTCACCCGCCACACGATGCGTGTGCCGGACCGCCTGATCGTGGCACCGACCGATCTGCGCAGCGTCGATCCCTTTTTCGTCGAAGAGCTTTTGAACGGCCGCATTCTGCTCGCCGGGCGCGTTCTGGAAACACAAGGTGCGTCGCCCTTCTCATTGGAGCTGCCGTCGCTGGCCTTTGCTGCCCGGCTGCATAATTTTCGCTGGCTGCGGCATTTGCGGGCGGAAAAGAGCGATCAGGCCTCGGCCATGGCGCGGTCGATCCTTACCGACTGGATTGCGGTCCATGGCCGCCGGCTGCACGGCCTTGCGTGGTCGCCCGATATAGCGGCGCAGCGGCTGATCGCGCTTCTGTCGCATTCGCCCGTGCTCCTGCAGGGTACAGATAGCGGTTTCTACCGCCGTTTCATGCGTATGCTCGTCTTCCATGTGCGCTTTCTGCGGCGGATCGTTGCGTCGTCGCCTGACGGCATCACACGGTTTCGCGTTCGCATCGCGCTTGCCATGGCCTCGGTCGCCATGCCGAGCAGTTCTCTCACGCTGAAGCGGGCGGGGCAGGCGCTCGACCGGGAGATCGACCGGCAGATTCTGCAGGATGGCGGCCATATCTCGCGCAATCCGCGCGCCTCGCTGGAATTGCTGCTCGATCTGCTGCCGCTGCGCCAGACCTACGTCAATCTCGGCCATGACGTGCCGGTGCGGCTGATCTCTGGTATCGATCGCATGTATCCGGCGCTGCGCTTCTTCCGCCACCAGGATGGTGATCTGGCGCTGTTCAACGGTGCGACATCGACGCTCGCCAATGAGCTGATGTCGGTGCTGCGCTATGACGAAACGGCCGGTCAGGCCTTCAAGGCGTTGCCGCATACCAAGTATCATCGTTTGGCCGCCGGCCAGGCCGTTGTCATCATCGATGCCGGGACAGCAGCTTCGACCGATCTCAGCCGCACGGCGCATGCCGGCTGTCTCTCCTTCGAGATGTCGTCGGGCAAGACGCGCTTCATCATCAATTCCGGCGCGCCCGAATTTGCCGGTGACCGCTTCATGCAGGCGGCGCGGGCGACGGCGGCGCATTCGACCGTGACGCTAAACGACACCTCATCCTGTCAGTTCTCCAAATCGAAATCGCTGGGGCCGATCATGGTCGCAGGCGTGAAGAAGGTCATCGTCGAGCGCGCTGAGACCGAGGACGGACGCGACTATGTCCGTGCCGCGCATGACGGCTACCTCTCCGCCTTCGGTTATGTCCATGAGCGCGAGATCAGTCTGAATGCCAGCGGCACGATCGTCGCCGGCCGCGACCGGTTCTTTGTGCCGGAGGGCAAGAAGCATCAGTCGAAGGGTGAGGGCATCGCTTCGGCCCGCTTTCACATTCACCCTTCCATCAGCCTTTTGCAGACGGAAACGGATTCCGCGCTGCTGATCGCGCCGGATGGAGAGACATGGGTCTTCTCCTCGCCCGGCAACGAGGTGCTTGTGGCGGAGGATATCTTCTTTGCCGATCCCTCGGGGATGCGTTCTTCCGATCAGCTCGAGATCGTCTTTCGGATCACGGAAAAGCCGGAAATCCGCTGGTTTTTATCGCATCGGCCATAGGCTAAGCGCGTGAGCTATGCTAACGGGGCGGCATTATCCGTCCCGCGCCATCTACGCCGGACGCCACATCTCCTCATTCCAGAGCGTTTCCGCTCTGTTTTTTGTTATCGCAACTCCGGACGGAAAACCGCCATACACTTTTCCTGGAGTTGCTCTAGACCGGAGAAAGCCCATGGCCGTCGTTTCCAAGAAAATTCCCGCTCCCGACAAGGTGAAGGTGAAAACCGCGCTTCTGTCCGTTTTCGACAAGACCGGCATCGTCGAGCTGGCGCGTGCGCTCAGCGAACAGGGCGTGCGCCTGCTGTCGACCGGCGGCACGCACAAGGCGATTGCTGCAGCGGGCCTCGCGGTGACCGACGTGTCGGAAGTGACGAATTTTCCGGAGATCATGGACGGGCGCGTCAAGACGCTGCATCCGAAGGTGCATGGCGGCCTGCTCGCCATCCGTGACGATGCCGAGCATCAGGCTGCGATGAAGGAGCATGGCATCGAAGGCATCGATCTTGCCGTCATCAACCTCTATCCCTTCGAGGACGTGCGCAAGGCAGGCGGCGATTATCCGACGACAGTCGAGAATATCGACATCGGTGGTCCGGCGATGATCCGCGCTTCGGCCAAGAACCACGCCTATGTGACGACGCTTACCGATCCCGCCGATTATGCCGAGCTGCTGGCCCAGCTTTCCGCCGACGCCGGCCAGACGACCTATGATTTCCGCAAGCGCATGGCCGCCAAGGCCTTTGCCCGCACCGCAGCTTACGATGCGATGATCTCCAACTGGTTTGCCGAAGCGCTCGATATCGCCACGCCGCGCCATCGCGTCATCGGCGGCGTGCTGCGCGAGGAGATGCGCTACGGCGAGAACCCGCATCAGAAGGCGGCCTTCTACGTGACCGGCGAAAACCGCCCCGGCGTTTCCACGGCGACGCTCATCCAAGGCAAGCAGCTATCCTACAACAACATCAACGATACCGATGCCGCCTATGAGCTCGTTGCCGAGTTCCTGCCGGAAAAGGGGCCGGCCTGCGCGATCATCAAGCACGCCAATCCCTGTGGTGTCGCCACCGGTCCGAGCCTGGTGGAAGCCTATAAGCGCGCTCTCGCCTGCGATTCCACCTCGGCCTTCGGTGGCATCATCGCACTGAACAGCCTGCTCGACGCCGAAACGGCCGAAGAGATCGTCAAGCTCTTCACCGAGGTCATAATCGCGCCCGAAGTCAGCGAGGATGCCAAGGCGATCATCGCCCGCAAGCCGAACCTCCGCCTCCTCTCGGTCGGCGCCCTACCCGATCCCCGCATAGCTGGCCTTACCGCCAAGACCGTCTCCGGCGGCCTGCTCGTCCAGAACCGCGACAACGCTTTGGTCGAGGATATGGAGCTCAAGGTCGTCACTAAGCGCGCGCCGACGGCACAGGAGCTTGAGGACATGAAGTTCGCCTTCCGTGTCGCCAAGCATGTGAAGTCGAATGCCGTCGTCTATGCCAAGGATGGCCAGACTGCCGGCATCGGCGCCGGACAGATGAGCCGTGTCGATTCCGCTCGCATCGCTGCCATCAAGGCCGAGGAAGCCGCCAAGGCCATGGGTCTTGCCGAGCCGCTGACGCGCGGTTCCGCCGTTGCCTCCGAAGCCTTCCTGCCCTTTGCCGACGGCCTGCTCTCCGCGATCGCCGCAGGCGCCACGGCCGTCATCCAGCCTGGCGGCTCGATGCGCGACCAGGAAGTGATCGACGCGGCCAATGAGCACAATGTCGCGATGGTCTTCACCGGCGTGCGCCATTTCCGCCATTGATCGGCGGATATACCAGATTTAAAAACTTATATCCCGGCTGGTTCGCCCGCCGGGATTTTCTTTGCCTACTTCGTCTTATCGGCTGGATAGGGCGTCGGCAGCAGAAGCAGCAGGCCGCCGGCAAGAAAGATGACGAGCGTTGCCATGCCGAGGCGGGCTGAGCCGCTCCAATAGGTTACCAGCGAGAAGAACAATGTTGCCATGAAGCTCGTGGCGCGGCCTGACAGTGCGTAGATGCCGAAATAGCGGCCGGCTTCCGAGAGGTTGACGCTGCGGGCGAGATAGGAACGCGAGGAGGCCTGCACAGGTCCGAAGGCGATACCGATCAGCAGGCCGTAGCCGATATAGGCCTTTTCCGCCGCAGTGCCGAACAGGCCGCCGGCGCTTACAGTTGATAGCGATACGAGGCCGAAGAGCGTGAAGCCGGGTCCGGTGGAGATGATGCCGAAGGTCGCGACAAGCAGCAATGTCAGGCTGATGACGACGGTCGTCTTCGAGCCCAGCCAGCGATCGACATAGCCGGCGGCGAAGCAGCCGAAAATGGCGATGACGTTGAGGATGATGCCGTAGATGCCGATCTCGATCGTCGCCCAGCCGAACATGCCGGCCGCAAAGGTGCCGCCGAGGATCAAGAGGCCGTTGACGCCATCCTGGTAGATCATGCGGGCGATGAGAAAGAGACTGATGCCGCGCCGACGCTTCAGCTCGCCCAAGGTCGCCGATAGTTCACGCAGGCCCGAGCGAACGGCGGCGCCAAGCGGCAGGCCGCGGGCGGCATCCGGTGTGAAGAGGAACATCGGCAGAATGAAGATGAAATACCACACAGCCGAGATTGGCCCGGTGATGCGCGCATCCTCGCCGAGTGTGGCATCGAGGCCAAAGAGCGGTGTCAGGCCGAGAATGGTCTTGCCGGTCTGCGGATTGCCGGCGAGCAAGGTCACGACCGTGATCAGCACGATCATGCCGCCGAGATAGCCGAGCCCCCAAGCGGCGTTCGACAGCCTGCCGACATCGTCCTTAGCCACCAGCCGTGGCATCATGGAATCGTTGAAGACGATCGAGAACTCGGCCGAGATGGAAGCCAGGATCATGAAGATCACCGGATAGATGACTGGCGACCCGGGGGCTGCGCCCCAGAGGCAGAAAAGGCTTGCAATCTTGATGACGGCGAAGAAGGCGATCCATGGTTTGCGGGCGCCGGATTGATCGGCGATCGAGCCGAGGACCGGCGAGAGGATGGCGATGATCACCGAGGAGATCGTCGCCATGTTGCTCCAGGTCGTCTGGGCGGAGACAGGATCGGCCGTCAGCCGCGCGACGAAATAGGGACCGAAGATGAAGGTAGTGACGACGGTGAAGAACGGCTGAGCCGCCCAGTCGAAGAACATCCAGCCCCAGATGCCGTGTGCCGGCACTTTCGCCGGCACGTCATTGCTAACTTCGGTTGCCACCAGATCCTGCCCCTCAATCCCTCATCCGCCTAACGGGTTGGGGCGGACTGTCTCACCTTGCCCGACCGTTCGCAAGATCGCTGAGCAGGCCGGCGGCGACAGTGATGCGGGCGAGGTTGGGATCGCCACTTTCGCTGAGGCCGCCGAGTTCCTCGGCGATGCGATTGATGCGGACCCGGTCTTCCGCATGCCATGCTTGGACCGGCTGCTTGTCCTTCGGATGATTGGACAAGGCGGAGATGACGATATCGCGGCGCGCGCCGGCGATCTGGTCGAGACTGCGCGCCAAGGCGAGGCTCTCATAGTGATCGCCTGTGACGATCCGGCTGCCGGCGAGCAGCAGGCGGCCGACGCGGAAGGTCTGCGAGACGGTAAAGTAGCTTTCGGCTGCCCGGTTCAGCGTATCGCCGGTGCGTTCGGCGATCTGCATGATCTCCGGCACGAGGACGAGCGCGTAGATGGTTGCGATCTCCGAAGCCAGCTTCTCCGGCAGGCCGGCAGCCTGGTATTCCGCTTCGCGAGCGGCGATTTCGGCGGCAAAATCCGCCGGGATATGGGTCAGGAAGACAGGTCGCAGTTTCTTCAGAGCTGCGCGAAGCCGGCTAACGGTTTCCTCGATCTCGCCCTTGGCGGCCCCGGTCTTCAGCAGGAGCCGCGTCAGCACGGTATAGACTTCGGTGATCTCGCCATAGACGCGGTTCTGCATCTGGCCGCCCACCTTACCATCAAGCGCATCCGTCTCGTTCCAGAGCCGATCGAGATCGAAGCCGTCGCGGGCGATAACGGCGGCCTTGACCACTTCGGCCGCCGATGCCGCCGTCGCATCCATCATGCTGACGGCAAAGCCCGGACCGCCACGATTGATCGCTTCGTTGGCGAGCGCCGTGCCGATGATTTCGCGGCGCAGGCGATGGCTTTCGATATCCGTGGCGTTCGAACGCTGCATCTTGGCCGGGAAATAGCGGCTGAGGGTGGCGGCGAAATAGGGATCGTCAGGCAGGTTGCTGGCGACAATCGCGTCGAAGAGCACGATCTTGGCGTAGGAGAGCAGCACGCCGATTTCGGCGCGGGTCAACGGGCGTCCGTTGGCATAACGCTCGGCGAAGGTCTGATCGTCCGGCAGGGTCTCGACCTTGCGGTTGAGCTGTTTTGCCGCTTCCAGCACGCTCATGAAGCGGCTGAGTTCGAGGGCGTTGCCGGTGCCTTTGCGCTCGGTCAGCGAGATCGCCAGGGATTGCAGGTAGTTGTTGCGCAGGACGAGCGCTGCCACCTCGTCGGTCATGGAGGCGAGCAGCGTATCGCGCTTGGCGCGTGTCAGCCGCTCGTCGAACATGGCATTGGCGAGCGCGATCTTGATGTTGACCTCGACGTCGGAGGTGTTGACGCCGGCGGAGTTGTCGATGGCATCGGAGTTGCAGCGCCCGCCCTTCAGGCCATAGGCGATGCGGCCCTTCTGCGTGACGCCGAGATTGGCGCCCTCGCCGATCACCCTGGCGCGGACTTCCTCGGCGGTGATGCGGATCGGATCGTTGGCACGGTCGCCGACTTCCGAGTCCGTTTCGGATGGCGCCTTGACGTAGGTGCCGATGCCGCCGAACCACAGCAGGTCGACGGGTGCCTTGAGGATCGCCGTCATGATCTCAAAGGGCGTTGCAACCGACTTTTCGATGCCAATGGCAGCGGCGGCTTCCGGCGTCAGCGTGACCGACTTTGCCGAGCGGGAAATGATCATCGCGCCCTTCGACAGGACCGACTTGTCGAAATCCTGCCAGCTCGAGCGTGGCAGGTCGAACAGGCGCTGCCGCTCGGCGAGCGTCTTTGCCATATCCGGATCGGGATCGATGAAGATGTCGCGATGGTCGAAGGCAGCGAGCAGGCGGATTTTCGGCGACAGCAGCATGCCGTTGCCGAAGACATCACCGGACATGTCGCCGACGCCGACGACGTTGAAAGGCGTCGTCTGGATGTCGATGTCCATTTCGCGGAAGTGGCGCTTCACGGTTTCCCAGGCGCCGCGGGCGGTGATGCCCATCTTCTTGTGGTCGTAGCCGGCCGAGCCGCCTGACGCAAAGGCATCGTCGAGCCAGAAACCGGCTTCCTGTGCCAGCGCATTGGCGGTGTCGGAGAAAGTCGCGGTGCCCTTGTCGGCGGCGACGACGAAATAGGGGTCGTCGCCATCGAGCCGGACCGTATCGGCAGGCGGGATGATATCGGCGCCGGAGATGTTGTCGGTGATCGACAGCAGGGTGCGGATATAGGTCTTGTAGGCCTCGCGGCCGGCGTTAAAGATCTCGTCGCGGCTCCCGCCGACCGGGAGCTTCTTCGGATAGAAGCCTCCCTTGGCGCCGACAGGCACGATAACGGCGTTCTTGACTTGCTGTGCCTTCACGAGGCCCAGCACTTCGGTGCGATAGTCCTCGGCGCGGTCAGACCAGCGCAGGCCGCCGCGCGCCACCTTGCCGAAGCGCAGATGCACACCTTCCACTTCGACGCCGTAGACGAAGATTTCGCGGAACGGTCGCGGTTCGGGCAGGCCGTCGAGCAGCTTCGGATCGAGCTTGAAGGCGAGCATGGCTTTCGGCGTGCCATCCGCGTTCTTCTGGAAATAGTTGGTGCGCAGCGTCGCATCGATGGCGTTGACGTAGCGGCGCAGGATGCGGTCGTCGTCAAGGCTCGGAACGTCGGCAAGCTCGGCTTCGATGCCCGCATGCAGGTCGGAGAGCTTCTTCGTACGGTTCTTGTCGCTGAGCTTCGGATCGAGCGTGTCGTAGAAGAGGCGGAAGAGCGATGCGGCGATCCCAGGATATTTGTCCAGCGTTGCGGCGATGTAATCCTGCGAATAGGCGATGCCGGCCTGTCTGAGATAGCGGGAATAGGCGCGCAGCACATTGGTTTCGCGGGCGGAGAGATCGGCAGAGACGATCAGCCTGTTGAAGGCGTCGTTGTCGATCGTGCCACCGAAGGCGGCGAGGAAAGCTTCCTCGAGAGCCGCGCCGTGGCGGGCGAGATCGATGGTCAGGCCATTGCGGGCCTCGAGCTCCATGTCATGCAGCACGACATGGCCGGTCGAGCCGTCCTTGGCCGTGACGTAGATATCGAAGGTGCGCTCGCTGATGACGTTGAAGCCGAGATTTTCCAAGAGCGGCACGCGGCGCGACAGCGCCAGATTGCCGTCTCCATGGAAGATCTTCAGCGAGAGAATGTCACTCGCTTCATCCTTGCGGATATAGAAGCCGATGCGGATCGGCTCGGTGCCGGCTGTGGCAATGATATCAGGCAGATCGGCAAAGGCATCTTCCGGCGAAAAGGCCTCCTGGAAGGCCTGGCTGACGGAAATGCTCGGCGCTTTCGGGCCGGCCAGCATGACGAAGCGCTCGTCCCACCGGGCTGTTATGGCGCGGATCGCCTCTTCGAGCTTGCCTTGCGGAACATGCGGCGTCTTGCCGGCGCTGCGGCCGATGATGAAATGCACGCGCGCCACGCCGCCTTCCGGGAAAGCCGGGTAATAAGCGGAGACACGGCCGTCATAGACTGACTTCAGGTAGTTGCCGATCTTCTCGCGAACGACGGAATCATATTCCTCGCGCGGGACATAGACGATGACCGAAACGAAGCGATCGAAATGGTCGATGCGTGGCAATGCGCGCACGCGCGGCCGGTCGGTCAGATCGTTGATCTGTTCGGCGAAGCTTGCGAGCAGGGTCGTATCGATCTGGAAGAGGTCGTCGCGGGGATAGGATTCCAGTGTGTTTTCGAGCATGCGGCCTGAGTGGCTCGTGGGATCGAAGCCGAAGTGATCCTTGACCTTCTGCACCTTCGAGCGCAGCAGCGGCACTTCGGCAGCAGCGCTGGTATAAGCCGTCGATGTGAAGAGGCCGACGATGCGCAGCTCGCCCGTTACGTTGCCATCGGCGTCGAAACGCTTGACGCCGACATAATCCATGTAGGCGCGGCGGTGGACGACCGATTTGACGTTCGCCTTGGTGACGATCAGGAAATCCGGGCCGTCGAGGAAGGCGAGGATTTCCGGCGTGGTAGTGACGGCGTCCTTGCCCTGCCGGAGAACGCGGACATCCGGATTGGAGAGGATGCCGAGGCCCGTGCCACGATCCCGCTCGACTTTGGCGTTGGCGCCCTTGCCCGAATAGACATATTCGCGCATGCCGAGGAAGGTGAAATTGCCGTCGCGTAGCCAGGCAAGGAAAGCAAGCGCCTCATCGCGGTCATTCTTGCGGCGGCCGGCAGCCTCATAGGTCGATAGTTCCGATATCACTGTATCGAGGCGCGACAGCATCGGCTTCCAGTCGGAAACGGCAAGATGCGTCTGATCGAGCACGGTCTGGATCCGCTTGGTCAGATCGGTCGCCTGCGCTGTCGTCAGGGGCGAGAGATGAAGCTGGATATGGCTGACGCGATGGGCCGGATCGCTCGGTTGATCGGCGGAATAAAGGCTCGGCTGCTTGCCCTTCTCAATGACCAGGATCGGGTGGACGGCCATATAGAGATCGCGGTAGCTGCTGGTCACTTCGCCCATGATCGATTCATAGAGGAAGGGCATGTTGTGGTCGGTGATCGAGAGGATCGACACCGCAACGCCATCGGGTTCGATATTGGCGACCTGTTCTATGCTCACACGCGGAGAGGTGCCGCTCCAGGCTGCCAGTTCCTTGGCCGCGTGCGTTGCGGCAAGGGCCAGCATTTCCGGGCTGTACAGCTCCATGTCGTCATTGCTTGCCCGGCCGAACAGGATTTCGGGATCGAGATGCGCCTCGCCCGTTGCCGCGGCTATCTTGCGTGCCGCTTCAATCTGTTTTTCCCGTTTCGGATTGGTCTTAGGCGCCATGGAATTCCTCCCGATTTTCGAATTTTGACGACAGTAGCAGAAGGTTTAGCGAAAAAACTGGCAAAAAGAATGCGAATTTGGTTGCTTTCGGACTGATTTTGGCCGGTTTTTTTTAAAAATCTTGCCGGAGGGCGCGATCCCGATGCAAAGCGGATATCATTGGTGTGAAATTAGCGGAGTGGGCTCGTCAACAGAGGTTTTCATGACTCTGTGAAGTGCGGTTGACAGAGTGGCGCGAAAGGGATCATCAACTTGCGCCATTGCAGTTTGAAGCCCTGAACTTGAAAGCTAGCATCATGTCGCAAGTGTCCGCCGGCGCCGTTATCGTCATCTCCAGCCACGTCGTCCGAGGGTCAGTCGGCAATCGCGCCGCCGTTTTCGCGCTGGAGACGCTTGGCCATCCGGTGTGGGCGCTGCCGACGATCGTTCTGCCGTGGCATCCCGGCCATGGACGTTCGACGCGATTGACCTTCAACGAGGCAGATTTCGACCATGCGATCGACGATCTCATCGCCGCGCCCTGGCTTTCGGAGGTCAAGGCGGTTCTGTCGGGATATTTCGGCAATGCAGCGCAGGCGCATTCCGTTGCAAGGCTCGTAACGGCTTTGCGGAAGAAGAACCCCGATCTCCTTTATGCCTGCGATCCTGTTATCGGCGATGCCGGCGGCCTTTACGTGCCTGAGGCAACTGCGGAAGCGATCCGCGACCACCTGATCCCGCTGGCGTCACTCGCAACGCCGAACCGTTATGAGCTTGCCTGGCTGGCGGGAGCGCCGCTCGAGGATAACAACGCCATCATGGAGGCGGCGCTCGCGCTTGGACCGTCGCGTATGCTGGTGACGTCCGCCGTTCCGATGATGGCCGGTGGTATCGGCAACCTCTATCTCAGCGGCCGAAACGCGCTGCTTGCCGAACATCGCAGCGTCGAAGGCGCACCGAATGGGCTCGGCGATCTCCTGTCTGCCGTCTTCCTGTCGCGCCTGCTTTCGGGGATGGATGAGGAGCGGGCATTGCAGCTGACGACGGCCAGCGTCTTTGAAGTGCTGGCGCGGGCCGTTAAGCGCGGCAGCAACGAGCTGACGCTTGCCGTCGATTCCGCAAGCCTGTCGACGCCGATGGCGATGGTGCAGCTGCGCCATCTTGTTCATCCGGCACAGCGGAAGAAAAAATAGCGGTTCGCGACGGTTAACGCTTTTTGCAGCGCAGCAGTTGCCTTCGGTCGAAGCGCGCTGTAATCCAATATCATGCAAAGCTTTCCCGACACCCTTCTGAACGGTTATCGCAACTTCATGAGCGGGCGTTACGTCGATGAGCGCGAACGCTACCGCACTCTCGCCGAGCTCGGCCAGAACCCGTCGACCCTCGTGATTGCCTGTAGTGACTCCCGTTCGGCGCCGGAGATCATCTTCGACGCAGGACCGGGAGAACTCTTCGTCATCCGTAACGTCGCCAACATGGTGCCGCCCTACGAACCGGACAGCAACTTCCATGCGACTTCGGCTGCACTCGAATTCGCTGTTTTGTCGCTGAAAGTCTCCGACATCGTCGTGATGGGCCACGGCCGCTGTGGCGGCATTCGCGCGGCGCTCGATCCCAATGCCGAGCCGCTGTCGCCGGGCGACTTCATCGGCCGCTGGATGGCGCTATTGAAGCCTGCGGCCGAACAGATCCAGAGCAACGACATCATGACGCAAACCGAGCGTCAGACCGCGCTGGAGCGCATCTCGATCCGCAATTCGCTCGACAATCTGCGCAGCTTTCCGGAGATCAAGGCGCGCGAGGAAGAGGGCAAACTTAGTCTTCACGGCGCATGGTTCGATATTTCGACCGGCGAACTCTGGGTCATGGATCCGGCAACGCGCGATTTCATCCGCCCTGAGATTTAAGGGACCCGAGGTTTAAGAGGCAGGCGCCCGGTAGGGCGGCAGGTGGATCAACGAAAAAGGCGCTGCTGACCATCTGGTCGCAGCGCCTTTTTTGATTCACGAGATCAGGACTACTTGCCGTCGATCTGCTGGCCGATATAGGCGATTGCCTGCTGATAGACCTTTGCGTCGTTCCAGCCGGCAATGGCGGAGAAATTCGGCTCACCGGGCTGATAGCCGGCGCCGGGCTGCCAGCCGTGGCCGCGCAAGAAGTTGGCGGTCGAGGCGAGTGCGTCGGCGCGCGATCCCACAAGATCGACCCTGCCGTCGCCATCTTCATCGACGCCGAAGGCGACGACGTTTTTCGGCATGAACTGCGTCTGGCCGATTTCGCCATGAGCTGCGCCGCGTGCCGACGGGCTGAGATAACCTTCGCCGACGAGCTTCAGGGCGGCGTAGAGCTGCTCAGTAAAGAATGCGGAACGACGGCAATCATAAGCAAGGGTTGAGACGGCCGAAAGCGTATGCTGATCGCCCATATAGCTGCCGAAGCCGGTTTCCATGCCCCAGATGGCGATGATCGGGCCTGGGGGGACGCCGAAGCGCTTCTGGATCTTGGCGAAGAGTGCGGCATTGGCCTGCTTCATGCTCTTGCCGCGATTGATGATCGTCTGTCCCCCGCGCTTCTTCATGAATTCCTCGAAGGAAAGCTTGAAGCTCTTCTGGCCGCGGTCGGCGCGGATGGTGGGTTGGTTGTAATGGACGTTGGCGAAGGCCCTGTCGAGGGTGGAGGGGCTGACGCCCTGTGCCTGCGCTTCCCGCTTGAATTCCTGCACCCAGTTCTCGAATCCGGCGGAAGTGTTGCCGCAAGATGCGGCATTTGCCGCAAGCGGCATTCCCAGCAGCAATCCGCCCGCCACGAGAGCTGCCATTCCAGATTTTGTGAAGCGCATTCAGTGTCCCCGAATTCTTACCGCGGTGCGAAAGCGGTAACCGTTTTCAATAGCGCGCAAACCCTTGAAAGCCAGGGGATCACGCGCGTTTAATCGCCAGCGGACCATGCCAGCATCCGACCATCATGTCATCATATTTTAGCGAGTGATGTTTTCGTTTCATGTGAAACATCGCCGCCAAAACCATTCAGAAAAGCCCCGCCTTTCATCCGAAATGGCGAGGCTTTCATTTTATTCTGCTTAACCCAGGAGGGTTGATAAACCGTAAATTGGTTTACAGATCCTTATGCAGCCTGCTTGCGCGGCTTGATGAGGCCACGGTTGACGAGCAATTCGGCGATCTGGATGGCATTCAGTGCGGCACCCTTGCGCAGGTTGTCGGAGACAACCCAGAGGTTGAGACCGTTCTCGACGGTCGCATCTTCGCGGATACGCGAAATATAGGTCGCATCTTCGCCAGCGGATTCGTAAGGCGTGATGTAACCGCCGTTTTCGCGCTTGTCGATCACGAGGCAGCCGGGGGCTTCGCGCAGGATGTCACGGGCCTGATCGGCAGTGATCTCGTTTTCGAACTCGATGTTGACCGATTCGGAATGGCCGATGAAGACGGGGACACGGACGGCCGTGCAGGTGACCTTGATCTTCGGGTCGAGCATCTTCTTGGTTTCGGCCAGCACCTTCCACTCTTCCTTGGTGTAGCCGTCTTCCATGAAGACATCGATGTGCGGGATGACGTTGAAGGCGATGCGCTTGGTGAACTTCTTCGCTTCGATCGGGTCGGCGACGAAGACGGCGCGGGTCTGGTTGAACAGCTCGTCCATGCCGTCCTTGCCGGCGCCGGAAACCGACTGGTAGGTCGAAACGACGACGCGCTTGATCTTGGCGAAATCATGCAGCGGCTTCAGGGCCACGACGAGCTGCGCGGTCGAGCAATTCGGGTTGGCGATGATGTTGCGCTTGGTGAACTGCGTGACGGCATCCGGGTTTACTTCCGGAACGATCAGCGGCACGTCGGCGTCGTAGCGCCATGCTGAGGAGTTGTCGATGACGACGCAGCCCTGGGCGCCGATCTTCGGCGAAACCCTCTTCGAGACGTCGCCGCCGGCCGACATCAGGCAGATGTCGGTGTCGGAGAAATCGTAATTCTCAAGGTTGGAAACCTTCAGCGTCCGGTCCCCGAAGGAAACTTCGGTTCCCTGCGAGCGAGCCGATGCGAGCGCCACGACCTCATCGGCCGGGAAGCCGCGTTCGGCCAGGATATTGAGCATTTCGCGGCCGACATTCCCGGTCGCGCCCGCTACTGCAACTTTGAAACCCATTTCACAAGCTCTCTTTCTCTTCTCTCCTCTTGGGCGAGGGGGGAACCGCGGCCATGACGACCGGTTCCTGTCCCCGGCCGGGCCGGGGAGAGAGCGGCAGGCCAGAGACGTCAGACGGTTTTCGTCGTCGTTTTGGCCTTGGTTTTGGAAGAAACCGGAAAATAGACATCCCGCCCGGCACATTGCGCCAGGTGACTGAAGCTATCGAGCTGTTCGAAGCGAACCATGGAAGTCTTCCTTTTCCGTCGCCGGTTCTAAGATGTTTTCCACAGGAGTCAAGGATTTCCTCGCTACCACCTTGCGGAAGCGAGGAAATCGAGTGCGCCGAAACCAGCCGTCAGCCTATCATGTTCGAAGGCGCGCCGGTTCGGCGTCAGCGATTGGACTTGCGGGTGGTTTCAAACAAGAACCAGGTGCGCCGCTCGGTCTCGTCAATCCAGTTTTCCAGAAGGCTGGCTGTAGCGACATCGCCGTACTCGTCGCAAACGTCGTGGACGGCCCGCATTTCGGCGGAAAGCTTCAGATTATCGTCCGCCAATTCGGCGAGCATGTCCTGCGGATCGACATATTCGGCATCATTATCCGGGATGCGCTGCAGCTTGGCGATCTGGCCGATCGACCGCAAGGTCGTCCCGCCGATCTTCCGGGCGCGCTCGGCCATCGGATCGGTCATCGCAAAAATCTGCTCGCCCTGCTCGTCGAGAAGCAGGTGATAATCACGGAAATGCGGGCCGCTCATGTGCCAGTGAAAATTCTTGGTCTTCAGATAGAGAGCAAAGACATCCGCCAGCAGGGCGGACAGCGCTGCGGAAATATCGCGTGTCGCGTCTTCGCTGAGATTGGTGCGAGTGCCCAATTTCGATTTGGTATTGGCGCTATTCATAAAGACGTCCTCCATTTATTGTTCACGACAGCGACCGCCGGCGGATCTTAGGGGAGTTCCATGACATCAGCCGCTGCGTGGGATCGCATTGAAGACAGGATCGTTTTGAAATCTCGCAGCCGAAATACCGCCTTGCGACATGGTGACTGCGTTGCTTAAGCGGAAAACCCGAACATATTCATTAAATAGGAAATTGGAGCGGTTTGGCAATTGCTTGCTAATGTATAGGCGCGGCGTGCAGTCATGTCGCGCCGCCGATGCCGCCTTCTTGTCAGAGGGCGGCATCGGTATGGGCGACTACTTCAGGCCACCGCCGACATAGATGGTTTCGCCGGTCACCCAGGCGGCGTCCTGCGATGCGAGGAAAACTGCGACCGGGGCGATATCCGTCGGCTGGCCGAGGCGGCCGAGGGGCGTCTGGGAGACGAGATGCTTCTCGAAGTCGCTGCCGATGACGCCTGCCGCAACGACACCCTCTGTTTCAACGCCGCCCGGCGCCAGGTTGTTGACCCGGATATTCCGCGGCCCGAGCTCTTTGGCGAGGATCTTGGTGATGGAATCGACGGCGGCCTTGGTTGCCGTATAGACGGAGGCAGTCGGCAAGTTCATGCTGACGGCGTTGGAGCCGATGTTGATCACATTTCCACCTTCCGGGCCGAAATACCTGACGGCTTCCCGCGTGGTCAGCAGCGTGCCCAGCACGTTGATATTGAATTCACGGTGGAATTCTTCCTCGGTGAACTCCTCAATTGTCGCGAATTGATAGACGCCGGCATTGTTGACGAGGATATCGACGCGGCCTAAGGCTTGTTTGGTTTCAGCGAAGAGGCGTTTGACGTCTTCGGCTTTGGAAACGTCGCCGTGCACGGCGAGCGCCTTGCCGCCCTTGGCGGTGATTTCGGCTACCACCCTGTCGGCGCCCTCGCGGCTCGAGGCATAGTTGACGACGACGGCTGCGCCCGCCTCGCCCATCGCCTTGGCGATGCCGGCGCCGATGCCCTTGGATGCTCCGGTCACGATCGCGACCTTGCCTGTCAGTTTGCTCATGTCATTTTCCTTCGAAAAACTTAGACAGTTTTACAATCATCAAATCGGTTGGCGCATGCGACCCGAAAACCGATCGCACCGTCGCTTTGATATTTAGATAATCATCTAACTGATACAAGAGCCGGAGCGAGAAATGCCGATGGTGTGGAATCGGATGGTCAGATCTTGGAAAGTTCCGCCATATAGGCGTTCAGCGTATCGCGTCGCAGCACGAGGTTGGCGAACTTGCCTTCGCGCTGGATCTCGATAAGCCCGGCATTCTCCAGTTCCTTGATGTGATGCGACATCGTTGCGGCGCTGACAGCGTGGCATTCATTCAGAAGGCTGCAGGGCGTAGGCACGGTTCGCGTGCCGATCTCTTTCAGAATCTGCACACGTCGCGGTTCGGCAAGTGCCCGGGAAATCAATCCCATCTGCCTTTCGCTTAAACGTATTGGCCCGGCATCCATGGTGTTCATCGCAAACGAAATCGGGTTGACCGTCTTCGGCCATCCCTACCCTGCCAGATATATGAATGCGGGAGGGGCTTGGCAACCTTTGCGTTGTAGCGCAGGCCGGCTCAGGAATCGGTCTCGCGCAGCTTGCTGCTTTTAAGGAGTGGCAAGCGCGGCGTCGGCCAACCGGCGGCATTGATGCGGAAGAGCAGGCCGTAGCGTGAATAGACGATCGCCATCATGAAGGCAAACCAGCCGCCGAGCGCCAGACCGGCCACCACGTCGCTCGGATAATGGGCACCGACGATGACGCGGGTGATCGCCAGCCATAGGGCGCAGGCGGCGAAAACATAGCGATAGCGCGGAAACAGGAAGGCAAGCGCCACGAACAGAGCGCCGATGGTCGTGGCATGGCCGGAGGGGAAGCTTTCGAAGCTGGCACGGCCATTGAAGGGCGAAAAACCGAAGGGTCCCCAATCGGCAAAATGCGTCGGGCGGGCGCGGCCGATGGCGCGCTTCAGCACGTTGGCAAGGATGCCTGAAAGCGCCACGGTCGTCAGGAGATAGCCGCCGATCTGGCAGATGCGCAATGCCTGGCAGCGACAGCGCTGCGAATGCAGCAGTTTGCTGCCAGCCCAGCCTTCGAAAAACAGGAAGGCGCTGATGAGGAGGATCCATCCGGAATCGCCGAAATCTGTCAGCATTCCGCCGACGAAGCGAATGGAGGGCGATAGGCTTTTGAGGGTGGCGCCGACAGGCCAATCGAACAGGAGAGCTGAGAGAAGGACGATATTAGTGGTCAGAAAAAGGCAGTTTTTCCAATGTGATGGTGCAAATGCGGCATCGCTTCGCCGCCAACGCCGGTCGAGAGACGTCAAGATCGCCTGCATAATCAGTGCCTATGTCGATTTCCAATCAGCTGTACGACTAGCAGGCTCCTGTAACAGTATTTTTAAGATCGCCGGTATCGGTCTGCCGATTCGGACCTCGCTGTTGGCTCCTCGTATTCGATAAAAACCCCGCGCTGCTCTGCAGAACGGGGTTCCATGTTTCACGTGAAATATATTAGGCGACTTATGCCGAGAGAGCCTTGAATTCGGCAAGAATGGCGTCGCCCATTTCGGTAGTGCCGACCTGGCGGCTGCCTGCCGACATGATGTCGCCGGTGCGGATGCCGCTGTCGAGCACGTTGGCGATCGCCTTTTCCAGTGCATCGGCCTCGGCGACGAGGCCGAAGGAGTAACGCAGGCACATGGCGAAGGAAGCGATCATGGCGATCGGGTTGGCGATGCCCTTGCCGGCGATATCGGGGGCGGAACCGTGCACGGGTTCGTAAAGCGCCTTGCGCTTGCCGGTCTTGGCATCGGGGGCGCCGAGCGAAGCCGAGGGCAGCATGCCGAGCGAGCCGGTCAGCATGGCGGCGACGTCGGACAGCATGTCGCCGAACAGGTTGTCCGTCACAATAACGTCGAACTGCTTCGGCTGGCGAACGAGCTGCATACCGCCGGCGTCGGCCAGCATATGCTCGAGCTGCACGTCGGAATATTTTTCCTTATGCGTGGCGGTGACGACCTGGTTCCAGAGCACACCCGACTTCATGACGTTGCGCTTTTCCATCGAGCAGACGCGGTTGTTGCGGGTACGCGCCAGCTCGAAGGCGACGCCGGCAATGCGCTCGATCTCATAGGTGTCGTAGACCTGGGTGTCGATGCCGCGCTTCTGGCCGTTGCCGAGGTCGATGATTTCCTTCGGCTCGCCGAAATAGACACCGCCCGTGAGTTCGCGCACGATCAGGATGTCGAGACCCTCGACCAGTTCCGGCTTCAGCGACGAAGCCGATGCCAGCGCCGGGTAGCAGATGGCCGGGCGCAGGTTGGCGAAGAGCTGCAGATCCTTGCGCAGGCGCAGCAGGCCGGCTTCCGGGCGCACTTCATAGGGAACGCTGTCCCACTTCGGGCCGCCGACGGCGCCGAAGAGCACGGCGTCGGCAGCAAGCGCCTTTGCCATGTCTCCTTCGGAAATGGCGGCGCCATGCGCATCATAAGCGCTGCCGCCGACAAGGCCTTCGTCCGTGACAAAGCCGGCATTCTTCGCCTCGTTCATATAGGCGATGATCTTGCGAACTTCGCCCATGGCCTCTGGGCCGATGCCGTCGCCCGGCAGGAGGAAAAGATTGCGAACTGTCATGGGAAAGCCTCCGCGAAAGAAAAAGTTGCGGGGTTTTTAGACCTGCAAATGCGGCTTTTCAAGCGAGGAAGGGACCGAAACGGTACGGTTTTCGGGGTTTTGAGACTAGTCACCCGCCCTTGAACCACGAGGGTGGGTGACTTGCGTTGTTTATCCTTACTCAGCCAGTCCGAGCGAAGCGAGATAGGCGGCAGATGCCGGGATCTTGGATTTGTCCTTGATCTCGATGATCAGGCGCGGATTGCTGTTAAGCTTGGCAAGAGCAGCAAAGACGGCGCGCCAGTGGATATTGCCTTCGCCGAGGCTCCAGTGGCGGTCGGCATAGCCGTCAGCATCCTGCAAGTGGACATGCTGCAGACGGTTACCGGCGGCGTGGACGTAGTAGTCGACCGGCGGAGCGCCGGTATAGCCATGGGCGTAATGGGCGTGGCCGGTGTCGATCGAAACGGCGACGGCGGGCGAATTGAAGCTGTCGGCGAGGCCGACGCGGATATGGGGATCCTTGTCCTCGATATTCTCGATGACCATGGTGAGCCCGATGTCTTCGGCGCGCTTGACGGCCTCTTTCAGCGTCAGATGCGTGTACTCGATGATCTTCTCGCGCTCGCCCTTGTTGTTGTCGAGGTTGTTGTAGGACCACGACGTATAGGGGCTATGGATGACCATCTGCGTGGCGCCGATATTGGCGCAGACGTCGAGTGCCTGCAGCAAGCGCTTGGTGACGACGGTGCGGACGTCCGGGTCCTGCGAGGCGATGACAAAGCCCCAGAACGGGCCGTGGATGCCGAGCCGGCCCTGATGGCCGTCGAGCAGCTTGCGGGCGCGCTCGGCCAGCGGAGCCCAGTCGCCGTTGAGGACTTCGGCTTCGACGAAGCTCTGCAACTCCAAGTCACGCGGCTTTTCGAGCAACCAGTTACGATGGATTTCGACGTCGTCGAGCGTCATGGCTGCGCCGACAATGGGAAGGGAGGTCATGGAGGCTCCATTGCGTGGAGGAAATTTAAGGGCGGGAGAGAGGCCGCAAGGGTCTCGGCGGCCTGTATGGACCTGCTTTTTGTCGATCATATTACAGCGAGTGGAAAAGATGTGTCTCGTTTCCGGGATTTGCGTTTTCGCTTCTGGGTGTCGCAGCCGCGGATAGTTCCCTCTTCTCTCCGCAGGCGGCGGGCGTTTTGGCATGAAAAAAGCCGGGCGCAAGGCCCGGCTTCGAAACGTGAAATAGAGATAAAGCCGATCAGGCGGCCCAGGGACGCGACGCGGCGTTCGTCTTTTCGAAATTATCGATCGCGGAGGATTTTTCCAGCGTCAGGCCGATATCGTCGAGGCCGTTCAGCAGGCAGTGACGCTTGAACTCGTCGAGTTCGAACTTCAGCGAGCCGCCGTCCGGGCCGGTGATTTCGAGGTTTTCCAGATCGACCGTCAGGATGGCGTTGGAGCCGCGCGAGGCGTCGTCCATCAGCTTGTCGAGATCTTCCTGGCTGACCTTGATCGGCAGGATGCCGTTCTTGAAGCAGTTGTTGTAGAAGATGTCAGCGAAGCTCGTCGAGATGACGCAGCGGATGCCGAAATCGAGCAGTGCCCAGGGCGCATGCTCGCGCGAGGAGCCGCAGCCGAAATTGTCGCCGGCAACGAGGATCTTGGCGTTTTGATAAGCCGGCTTGTTCAGCACGAAATCCGGGTTCGGAGAACCATCTTCATTATACCGGGCTTCAGCGAAGAGCCCCTTGCCAAGACCCGTGCGCTTGATGGTCTTCAGATAATCCTTCGGGATGATCATGTCGGTATCGACATTGACGACCGGGAGGGGTGCTGCGACACCGGTCAACTTCACGAATTTGTCCATGGGTCCTGCCTTCATTCTCGTCTAAGCACGAATTACCTTGCCAATAGAGCAAATCCGGCCCGAAATGAAGGAGAATCTTGGAAATGCTCTCAAAGACGGCACTTTAGCCGTCCTTGCCCTTCAGCACGTGGCCTTAATCGGACACATAGGCCGGGAGCCGGCAACAGACCACCCTGCCCTGCTTTCAATCTCAGAGATCGATGATGGTGCCGCGACCGTCGTTCCAGATGCGCATTTCGCGCTGGCCGTTCGTCTTCGCCTTGGCGCGCACCGGTGCCGGCTTCATACGCAGCGAAATCGCGCGGGCCGCCATCAGCACAGTCAGGATAGCGCCGACAGCAAGTGTGACCGAAACGGTCAGCAGGGCCATGGCTGCAAACACGGTGATACCGGCAAGCGCAATGAACAGGGAACGAATATTCTGCATGGTCGAGACCTCTCTACACCAAGCAATGTGGTCTTCATCTCTGTCATCTGCAAGAGGAGCATGGCTTTTTGTTGACTTGCTTGTCGATTAAAAGCGCGGCAAAACGGCACAATGAGCCAATCTGCGAGCCCAAACCCCCCTTCCCGTCCCGCCCGTCTGCGCCGATCGGTCTTGAGCGTTCCCGCCATCAATCGACGCGCGCTGGACAAGCTTTCGAGCCTCGATTGCGACGCGGTCATCTTCGATCTCGAGGATTCGGTTTCGCCGGAGAAAAAGGCCGAGGCGCGGGAGATCCTACGAGCCTTCTTTGCGGCCTCACCGCTACCGGGTAAGGAGCGGATCATCCGCATCAATGCGCTTTCCTCGAACTTCGGTGCCGATGATCTGGCGCTGGTCGTGGAGCTGGAGCCGGATGCGGTCTTGCTGCCGAAGGTAGGCGAGCCTCAGGACGTGACTGCTGTCAGTGACCGGCTTGCGGAAGCCGATGCGCCTGAGGATTTGCGTATCTGGGCCATGATCGAGACGCCGCGCGGCATCCTGAATGCGGCCGCGATCGCCGAGGCTGGGCGCACCGCCGGCAGCCGGCTCGATTGTTTTGTCGTCGGTCTCAACGACCTCAGGAAGGAAACGGGCGTCCTGCCGCAGCCCGGTCGCCCCTATCTCGTACCCTGGCTGATGCAGGTGATATTGGCTGTCAGTGCTTATGGCCTCGAGGCGATCGACAGCGTCTTCAACGATTTCAAGGATACCGAAGAATTCGCGGCAGAATGCGGCCAGGGGGTCGCTATGGGCTTTGCTGGCAAGATGCTGATCCATCCGAGCCAGATCGAAGCCGCCAACCGGCATTTTGGCCCTGACAAGGCCGCCGTTGCCGAGGCGGAGTCTATTATCGCCGCCTTCGCCGCACCGAATGCCGCCACTCTCAATGTCGTCAATCTCGGCGGACGGATGGTGGAGCGGCTGCACCTTGTCCAGGCGGAGAGACTCGTTCATAAAGCTCGCCTGATTGCGCGACGCTCCTCAGGCGCCGCCGCAACGCCCCGCAGCGATGTCTGATGGCAAATACACGAAAGATGCCTTGATGAAACTCTACCGCTTCCTGACCGGTCCCGATGACGCTTCCTTCTGCCACAAAGTGAGTGCGGCGCTGAACAAGGGCTGGGAGCTATACGGCTCGCCGACCTATGGCTTCAATTCTGCAAGCGGGCGGATGGAATGCGGCCAGGCCGTCGTCAAGGACGTGGCCGGTAGGGATTACGATCCGGATATGAAGCTTTCCGAGCAGTAAGCGCCGGCTGAAATTCTCATTCTTCCCGACCGTCTTGCGGCCGGAACCGATATCAGCGATCCGTCGCTTCCTCGGCGCTCGCCTCGATGCGCTCCATATCCTCGTCGCTCAGGCCGAAATGGTGGCCGATCTCATGGATCAGGACATGGGTGATGATGTCGCCGAGGGTTTCTTCGTTCTCAGCCCAGTAATCGATGATCGGCCGGCGATAGAGGCGGATCTTGTTGGGCATGTCGCCCGTCTGGGCGGTAAAGCGCTCCGAGATGCCGCGGCCTTCGAAGAGGCCGAGCAGGTCGAAGGGGGTTTCCAGCGCCATGTCCTCGAATACCTCGTCATCCGGGAAATCCTCGATGAGGATGACGAGATCACCGGTGAGCGAACGGAATTCGTCCGGCAGGTGGCTGTAAGCCTCCATTGCCAGGGATTCGAATGTACTGATGGAGGGCGAGTGGCGATCCCGCCAATCTTCGCTCTGGTCGACGCGAGCCATGAATATTCCTTCCTTGGCTGGTCATATAGAGACTTTGCGCCGCTTTTACGAGTGTAGATTGCGGCAGAGGAATATTTTCTCATGAAATGGTGTTGACTCTTTTCGCAAGCTCTGGAATCCATAAGAACATAACAGGAACATTATCGATCTGGAGTGAACGTCATGGCCGAGGCTGCCGTGGCGCGGGAAACGCTTTTTGCCCTGCGTGAAACCATTGCCCGACTGGAAGGCAGGCCGATCCCGGCACTGGCGGCCGCGGCGCATGAGACGCTGGCAGACAAGCCGGCGAGGCAGGCGGCTGGTATTGCGAAGTCCCTTCCGGAGCAAACTGGGTTCCTTCCGATCGGTGTCGGCGAGCTCGATACGGCGCTGCAAGGCGGCCTGCCGCTCGATGCGCTGACGGAAATCCGTTCGCTTGGCCTGCGCGATGCCGGGGCCGCAAGCGGTTTTGCCCTGGCGCTTGCCGCGCGGCTGCATGCGCAAGCGTCGGATACGGTTGCGGCCAAGTCTCCGGTTCTGTGGATCGGCGATACGGTCGCGACGATGGAGGCGGGTCTGCCCTATGCCATCGGCATCAGCGATTTCGGGCTGGAGCCCCAGGCTTTCCTGCAGGCGTCACCGCGCAAGCTGGATGATGCGCTTTGGGTGGCGGAAGCAGCTCTTGGCAGTGCTGCCTTTGCCGTCGTCATTCTGGAAGTACGCGGCAACCCCGCTCGTTTCGGCCTGACCGAAAGCCGGCGGCTTGCGCTGAGGGCCAAGGCGGCGGGACGGCCCTTGTTTCTGTTGCGACAGGGAGGCGAGGAGGAAGCAAGCAGCGCTCTCTTCCGCTTTTCCGTCGAACCCGCGCCGGCGCCGGCGCGGCCCCTGCCGGACGGATCGGTGCTTGGCGGCAGTATCGGTCATCCGGCCTTTCGTCTGACCTTGGAAAAGAGCCGAAACCCGGCGCCCCTTTCCATAACCCTGGAGTGGAATGCCCATGACCGCCGCTTTGCCCCTGTCCTCGACACTCAACGCCCTGCCTTTCCCGGCGCACACGCAGCGCATTCTGGCGCTGACCTTCCCGCATCTGCCGACCGACCGCATCGCGCGCAAGCGCTGGGGTCTGTCCTGGCGTTCGACAGGCAGGCTTGAAGCGCCGCCGCTCGCCTGCGCCGGGAAGCTCAACAATGCCATGCGGCTGACCGCCCTCAACGAGCGCGCGGAGATGATCGGCCTGAAGCAGGGACAGGGCGTGGCCGAGGCAAAGGCGATCTGTCCCGAGCTCGATGTCATTGAGGAGGACCCAGCAGCGGATCGCAAGCTTCTGGAAGCGATCGCCGACTGGTGCGACCGCTATACGCCATTGGTGGCGATCGACGGCAAGGACGGTCTGTTTCTCGATATTACCGGCTGCGCTCATCTCTTCGGCGGCGAGGAGGCGTTGCTTGAGGACATCCTGATCCGGATTTCCCGGTTGGGCTTCGATGTGCGCGGCGCCATTTCCTCCGCACCCGGCCTCTCCTGGGCCGTTGCCCGCTTTGACGAGAGCCGTATCGTTCCGCCGGAGGCCATGGAAGAGGCATTGGCATCGCTGCCGGTCGCATGTCTTCGGCTTGGCGAGGAGACTATTGCAGCCTTGCAGAAGATGGGCCTGAAGCAGGTGGGCGATCTTCTGGCCGCACCACGAGCGCCGCTTGCCCGCCGGTTCGGCGCACAGCTGCTGCTGCGGCTCGATCAGGCCGTCGGTCTGGTCGAAGAGCCGATCTCGCCTCGCCGCCCGGTCGCGCAATTGTCGGCCGAGCGCCGGCTGGCCGAGCCGGTGCAGGCCGAAGAGGATATTCTTCAGCTTGCCCGCCAGCTCGCCGAAAGCCTGAAGCTGGGGCTAGAAGCCCGCGGCATCGGCGGCCGATCCTTCGAGCTCCTGCTCTTCCGTGTGGATGGTGCGGTCTTCCGCATCGCGGCCGGCGCGTCGCAACCGCTGCGGGAGCCGAGCCGGATCGCCAGCCTGTTCGCGGAACGCTTCGGCGCCATTCATGACGATCTCGATGTCGGCTACGGTTTCGAAATTATCCGCCTCAATGTGCTTCAGCATGCGCCTTTTGATGCAATGCAAGGCGATTTTGTCGGAGAAGACCGTCAGGAAGGCTCGCTTGCCGCCTTTGTCGATCGCGTGGCCGCGCGCCTGGGGCCGGACTGTCTGCAAGGATTCGAGCTGCGGCAGAGCCATATCCCCGAACGGGCTGTGCGGCCGATACCAGCCATGGGCCTTCTCGCTTCTCGGCGGCGGACAGGTCAGGAAGATGCCGGGTTTGGCTTTTTCCGCAGCGAACGGCCGCTACGGCTGTTTCGCATGCCGGAGCTGGTCGAAACCATCGCTGCTGAAGTACCTGAAGGTCCGCCCCGGCAATTCCGCTGGCGACGGGTCATGCATCGGGTCAGCCGGGCCGAAGGGCCTGAGCGGCTTTCGGCGGAATGGTGGGTCGAGGAAAAGGAAGAGCCTGTCCGCGATTACTTCCAGATCGAAGATGAAGAAGGCCATCGTTTCTGGTTGTTCCGCAAGGGGCTCTATGGCCGAGGCGGTACGACACCAGACTGGTACATGCATGGGGTCTTCGCATGAACGCGCGCCCGAGCTTCCACGAATCCGTGCCCTTCTTCGAGATCGGGGTCAGAACGAATTTCTCCTTTCTCGAAGGCGCCTCGCATCCGGAGGAAATGGTGATGCAGGCCGCCCTCCTGAAATTGTCCGGATTTGGGATTGCCGATCGCAATTCGGTTGCCGGCGTCGTCAAAGCGCATGCGCATACCAAGCTTCTCTGGGAAAAATACAAGGAGGGCATTGAGAAGAACCTGGAGCTTCAAGCGAAGGGCAAGTCAGAAAAGCCGCTTCTGAAGCCGGTCCCTTTCCAGCCAGGCGCGCGCCTGGTGTTTTCAGACGGCATGCCTGACATTCTTGCCTATCCGGAAAACCGAAAGGGCTGGGCGCATCTCTGCCGGCTGCTGAGCGCCGGTAATCTGCGCGGCGAAAAAGGCGTATGCATTCTCAATGAAAGCGACCTCATGGAATGGGGTGACGAGATGATGCTGGCGCTTATTCCCGATGCTGAAAGCGTCGAGACGCAAGAGGGGCAGGAAAAGCTGGAGCAATGCCTGAAGCGGTTATGGATGCGCTTCGGGCGAAAGTTCCACATGGTCCTGTCACCGGCCTATGACGGGCGGGACCGAATGGTCTTCGCCACGCTTTCCATCCTGGCGCAGCGCAATGGCGTGCGGTTGATCGCCAGCAATCAGCCGCTCTATCATGCGACCGAACGCAAGCCGCTTGCTGATATCGTCGTTTCGATCCGCGAGCATGTGCCGATCGCCGAAGCCGGCTTCAGGCTGGCGGCGAATGCCGAACGCTACATGAAGGACGCTGCCGAGATGGCGCGCCTCTTCAGGGATTATCCGAAGGCTATCGCTAATACTCAGAGGTTTTTTAGCCGGCTTTCTTTTTCGCTGGACGAGCTGAAACATAATTATCCCGACGAAAGCGTTCCTGGAGAGACCGTTGCGGAAACACTGAAGCGACTGACGTGGGAGGGCGCCGAGTGGCGCTTTCCTGAAGGGATCCCGCCAAAGGTCTCGATGCAGATCGAGCACGAGCTCAAGCTCATCCGGGAGCGGCAATATGAGCCTTATTTCCTGACGGTGCACCGCATCATGGAGTTTGCCCGCAGTGCGAATATCCTATGCCAGGGACGCGGATCGGCAGCCAATTCGACCGTCTGTTATTGCCTCAGGATTACTGAGGTCAATCCTGAAATAACAAGCTTGCTTTTCGAGCGTTTCATCTCGACAGAACGCGAGGAGCCACCTGACATCGATGTCGATTTCGAGCATGAGAAGCGCGAAGAGGTTATCCAGTTCATCTACAGGCATTACAAAAAAGAGCATGCCGGGCTGACGGCGGCGGTCACCAGCTATCGGGCCCGCTCGGCCGGTCGCGAAGTGGCGAAAGCCTTCGGCCTGTCTGAGGATGTGCAGTCGGCTCTTGCGAGTGGCGTCTGGGGCTGGTCGACGGAGGAGCTGTCCGAGCGCGAGGCGAAGATTGCCGGTCTCGATCTCAAGGACATGACGACACGCAACGTCCTTTCCTATGCCTCGACGCTGATGGGGTTTCCGCGGCACCTGACCCAGCATGTCGGCGGCTTCGTCATCACCCGGGATCGGCTGGATGAAGTCGTGCCCATCATGCATACGGCGATGGACGATCGCTATATGATCGAGTGGAACAAGGACGATCTCGACAACCTTAACATCTTGAAGATCGACGTGCTCGCGCTCGGCATGCTGACCTGCCTTGCCAAGGCCTTCGACCTACTGCTGCTGCATTACGATGTGAAGAAGCAGCTCTCCGACCTTGGCAGCGGTGAATACCCCGACCGGTTCCCGGTCTATGACATGATCTGCCGTGCCGATACGATCGGCGTTTTCCAGATCGAAAGCCGGGCGCAGATGAGCATGCTGCCGCGTCTTCGGCCCCGCAAATTCTATGATCTGGTCATCGAGGTAGCGATCGTCCGTCCCGGGCCCATTCAAGGAGACATGGTTCATCCTTACCTTAAGCGGCGGGATGACGATCTTCACAAGCGGCCGATCGAATATCATCGTCCGGAGTTGAAGGCTGTTCTGGAGCGAACTTTGGGGGTGCCGCTGTTTCAGGAACAGGCGATGCAGATCGCCATCACCGCAGCTGGATTTTCGCCCGCCAAGGCCGATCGGCTGCGCCGATCCATGGCGACGTTCAAGCGAACGGGGAGGGTCGATGAATTCAAGACGGATCTGGTTTCGGGCATGGTCGCGAATGGCTATCCTCAGGACTTTGCCGAACGCTGTTTCAGCCAGATCGAAGGTTTCGGCGAGTATGGTTTTCCCGAAAGCCATGCGGCCTCCTTCGCTCTGCTCGTCTACGCCTCCTCATGGCTCAAGGCCTATTATCCCGATGTCTTCTGTGCGGCGATCCTCAACGCCCAGCCGATGGGCTTCTATGCCCCGGCACAGCTGGTGCGTGACGCACGCGAGCATGGCGTCGAGGTGCGGCCGGTGGATATCAATCGTTCCAGCTGGGATTGCCTGCTCGAGCGGGGACGCTTCGATAAGGATGCGGTCGAGCCGCGCCATGCGTCGATGCGGGAGATCATCAAGACGCAATGTGCCGTCCGTCTCGGCTTCCGGCAGGTCAAGGGCCTGTCAGAGGATGAGATGAAGCAGCTCGTCGAGCGTCGTGGCGATGGCTATCGGTCGGTGCGCGATCTCTGGCTGCGCTCCGGTCTTGCCAAGGCGCAGATCGAGCGCCTGGCGGATGCGGATGCATTCGGCTCTATAGGCCTCAGCCGACGGGAGGCGCTATGGGCCGTGCGGGCGCTCGATGCCAGCAGCGCTGCCGAAAAGCTTCCTCTCTTCGATCTCGGCGACCATGCGGAGCTGCAGGTCGAACCGGCGGTTGCGTTGCCGGAAATGCTGCCCGGAGAGCAGGTCATCGAGGATTACCGCTATCTGTCGCTATCCTTGAAGGCGCATCCGGTTTCCTTCCTGCGCGCCGATTTCGCCCGGCAGGGCATCGTGCAAAGCCAGGATTTGCCCGGTATCGCCAGCGGCCGCATGGTGACGATCGCCGGCTTGGTGCTGGTACGCCAGCGGCCGGGTTCGGCCAAAGGGGTGATCTTCATGACCCTGGAGGATGAAACCGGCGTCGCCAATGCGATCGTCTGGCGGAAAAAATTCGAGAAATACCGCGCCATCGTCATGGGTGCGCGGCTGGTGAAGATCCGTGGCCGGCTGCAGAGCGAGAGCGGCGTCATCCATGTGGTGGTCGATCATATCGAGGACATGACGCCGGCGCTTGGCATTCTTCAGCGCGAGGCACGGCGTTTTGGCGTCAGCGATCGAGCGGATGAGGCGCTGCGGCCGACCATGGATGTCAGACAGAAGAAGGAGAAGTCCCCTCTGTTGCCGCGTGGAACCGCTGCCGGGGCAGCGGCGGAAGGCCGCAGCAATGGTGCCGAAACGGCTAGAGTCATGCCGCGAGGTCGCAATTTCCATTGAAATTCCGGCCTCCGCATCCCCGGCGGAGGCCAATGACCTCATCGGCGGACGAGATTCGAATCGTTTCTTTCTTGACAAAGAGCGTCTTCTTTAGCAGATAACAAGACAGCGGATGTCATGTTTGACGGGCTGAGCGAAGAATGCTGGTTTGCAGTTGTAATTACATCACCGACAAAGAAATCCGGGACGTCATCAACGAACTCCTTGATCAGGACTGTTGGCAGCTCATCGTTCCCGCCAAGGTTTATCACGCGATGGAAAAGCGCGGCCGTTGCTGTGGCTGCTTCCCGAATGTCGTTGATATCATTATACAGACAACCCAAGATTATCATGCCCGTCGCCACTCGACGGAAGCGGAAATATTTGATTTCATGTCCCGCCTGAAAAAATTCCATGAAGACAACAGGAGAGCGGACATTGAAAGGCGACAAAAAAGTCATCGAGCGGCTTAACGAGGCACTGTTCCTCGAACTTGGCGCAGTCAACCAATATTGGGTTCACTACAGACTTCTCGAAGACTGGGGCTACACCAAGCTTGCCAAGAAGGAGCGCGCAGAATCCATCGAGGAAATGCAGCACGCCGATCGCCTCGTTGCTCGCATTATTTTCCTCGAAGGTCATCCCAACCTGCAGACGCTGGCGCCTCTGCGCATTGGCCAGAATGTCAAGGAAGTGCTGGAAGCCGATCTCGCCGGCGAATACGATGCCCGCACCGCCTACAAGAAATCCCGCGATATCTGTCACGATGCCGGCGATTATGTTTCCATGAAGCTGTTCGAAGAGCTCTTGGCGGACGAGGAAGGTCATATCGACTTCCTCGAAACCCAGCTCGAACTGCTCGGAAAAATCGGCGAAGCCAAATACGGCCAGCTCAACGCTGATTCCGCCGATTCTGCAGAATAATCGATGCCAAAGCGGTTTAGCGTTTCACGGAAACTCTGAACCGCTCTATCTTTTTGTTTTCCGGCAATTCCGGGCGGAAAACCGCTACGCAATTTTCCTGGAATTGCTCTAGAAAACCGGCCGCTTTGCGGCCGGTTCTTTCGTTCAGTCTTCGGCCTTCAGGCCGGCCAGATGGCTGAACTCCGAAACCACCTGCTCGTAGACCGATCGCTTGAATGCAACGATCAGGCCGGGAAGCTCGGCCATTGGCTTCCACTCCCAAGCATTGAATTCCGGTTCATGGCCGCCCGGCGGAGGATTGATGGCAATCTCGCTCTCGTCGCCCTCGAAGCGGAAGGCGAACCAGCGCTGCGTCTGGCCGCGGTATTTTCCCCTGAGGCCGATGCCGATCAGCTGTGGCGGCAGGTCGTAATTGATCCAATCCTTCGCTTCCGCGAGCAAGGTCACGGTTTTCATGCCCGTTTCCTCATAAAGCTCCCGATAGGCGGCCTTCAGCGGATCTTCGCCCTCATCTATGCCGCCCTGCGGCATCTGCCAAAGCTGGGGCGAGCCATCATACTCGGAATTGCCGTCCGGAATGCGGCGGCCGGCCCAAACCAGGCCGTCCCGGTTCAGGATCATGATGCCGACACAAGGGCGGTAGGGCAGGTCTTCGGCTCTTACGGGCGCGTGGGGCGTGCTCATTTCTCTCTCCAGGGGTCAGCCCGGGCAGCCGGGCCAGAGGTCAGGGATGTTTCGGGTCGTCGGCAAGCGCCGAGACGGCGACGATTTCGATGCCGCGCATGGCGGCCTCCTCGCTCCATTTGCTGATGGCATCGACACTCTCGTCGAACGCCGAGGCCACGCCGATCGCGGAGCCATTGCGGCGGGCAATGCGCTCGAGTTCGTCGAGTTTCCTAAGGATCGCGTCCTGCTGCAGTTCTCCGTCGAGCTGGATATCGGCGAAAGCATGCGGCACTTCCAGTGTCTTGGCGAGCATTCCGGATTTGGATTGCGCCGAAGAGCCATCATCCAGGAATAGCAGGCCGCGCTTTCCAATATCGCGCAGCACCGGTTCTATGGCATCGGGATTGGCGAGGAAGCGGCCGCCGAGATAGTTCATGACACCGGTATAATTGGTGATCTTGCCCATCGCCTTGTGCAGGTTATCGATGTTCTTTGCAGCCGAAAGCGAGGTCAGCAGCGTGTCCGGGCCGGGATTGTTGCTGGGATAGTCGAAGGGTTCGAACGGTACCTGGATGAGGATCTCATGGCCGCCGCGCCGCGCCTCCTGCATCCAGCGCTGCAGGCTGTTGCCGCTGACGGCAAAAGCAAGGGTGATTTCTTCCGGCAGCTTCTCGATGGCGCGCTGGGTACCGGTCTGGCTCAATCCAAGGCCGCTGACGACGATAGCGATGCGGGTACCGCGCGCGCCGGACCAGGGCCGCGCATATTGATCCATCGGTCGTAGGCCGCTCGGCGAGGTGATCGGCAGCTTGCCGAAAGGAGAGTCCTCCAGCAGGCTGTCATTCGGCGTTGCCGCCATGCGCGGGTCCTGGCCCACCTGATTGGCGTTGATCAGGACCGGGCCGCTGCCATCACGGTTGTTCGGGCTGAACATGGTGACGACCGAACCGTCGCCGGTAACGATGCGTGTGGTATTGGCGCCGGATTGCGGATCGACCTGGGTTAGCCCGGTCTGTCCGGTTTGCCCGGCCGCAGCCGCCTTGGTCTCGGCTGGAGGAGCCGGATCTTCCTTCTTTGCCGTCTCGACCGGCTGGGTCTTTTGTAGGTGATCGCGCAAAAGCGCCGAATAGAGAGAAAAGCCGGCGATCGCGATCAGGCAGAAGCCGCCGAGAATGCGTCCAAAAGGTATGGAGCGCCGCTGGCGGCCGGGGCGGCGGTTCTGTCCCAACGGTGCATGCAAATCCGTTCCCAAGTTCCAATCCACCCCAAGCGGAAAACTTTATCGGCCTCGAGCATATCGCTCACGGCGAAGCGGAAAAATGCCCGCGGCACTCAAAGCGCTAAAACATGAACAAAATTGTTTCTGAGAGACGCCGGATTCATACGGAATTGAGGCCGGCGGAGACGACCGGAACGATACACTTTGTCCCGCTCCCTCATCATGAAAGCGCCGGGTCTGTTTCCAGCCCGGCGCCAATCCTTACTTGGAGGAAACCGCCTT
Source organism: Rhizobium centroccidentale (assembly GCF_030182565.1). Classification (NCBI taxonomy): domain Bacteria; kingdom Pseudomonadati; phylum Pseudomonadota; class Alphaproteobacteria; order Hyphomicrobiales; family Rhizobiaceae; genus Rhizobium; species Rhizobium centroccidentale. The sequence goes on from NZ_JAQJCG010000018.1 coordinate 120,196, forward strand.
TTCGGGGTTCGGCGGGAAGGCCGGATCGGTCTTCGCGCCACGCAGCAGGTCGAGCGCGTAGTTGAGCTGGATATCGTCCTTCGGATCCGGCGGCACGTAGGCCGAAGAGCCGGAGCCCTTGTCGGTCTCGCTCTGGCCCTTGATGTGGCCCGGCAGGCTGGATTCGCCTTCCGTCGTCAGCTTGCCCTTCAAATCGTCGGGCAGCGGCTGGTCGACCTTGACATCGGGCGTGATGCCCGTGCCCTGGATCGAACGGCCCGACGGCGTGTAATAGAGCGCCGTCGTCAGACGTAGGGCGCCATTGCCATCACCGAGCGGAATGATCGTCTGGACGGAGCCCTTGCCGAAGGACTGGGTGCCGAGCACCGTGGCGCGACGCAGATCCTGCAGGGCACCGGCGACGATTTCCGAAGCCGAGGCCGAGCCGCCATTGATGAGCACGATGATCGGCTTGCCGTCGGTCAGATCGCCTGGGGTGGCGTTGAAGCGGCGGGTCTCGTCCGGATTGCGGCCTCGGGTCGAAACGATCTCGCCGCGCTCCAGCACGTCGTCGGCAACGTTGATCGCCTGGTCGAGCAGGCCGCCCGGGTTGAGGCGCAGGTCGAGGACGTAGCCCTTCAGCTTGTCGGCCGGGATATCCTTCTTGATCTTAGCGATCGCGGCTTCGAGGTCTGGCGTGGTCTTTTCTGTGAAGGAGATGATGCGGATATAGCCGACATCGCCACCTTCCTCGCGCGACTTGACGGCGGCAACGGCGATGACATCACGGATGACCGTAAGCTCGATCGGCTTGTCGACGCCCTTGCGTATCAGGGTGAGCTTGATTGGTGTCTTGACCGGGCCGCGCATCTTTTCGACGGCGTCTTCCAGCTTCAGCCCGCGGACCGACTGGCCGTCGATGGCGGTGATATAGTCGCCGGCAAGGACACCGGCCTTGGCAGCCGGCGTATCGTCGATCGGGGTGATGACCTTGACGAGATCGTTGTCCATCGTCACTTCAATGCCGAGACCGCCGAACTCACCCTTGGTCTGGGTGCGCATGTCTTCCGCATCCTTGGCGTTCATGTAGCTCGAATGCGGGTCCAGCGACGATAACATGCCGTTGATGGCGGCTTCGACGAGCTTGTCTTCCTGGGGAGGGGTCACATACTGCGCGCGGACGCGCTCAAAGACATCGCCGAAAATCGACAACTCCTTATAGGTGGAAGTGCCAGCGGCTTCCGCCGGCGCTACCGCCGAGTAGATAACGCCCATCGCGGTCGCACCCATCAATGCGCCGACGAGAACAAGAGAAGCCCTACGTATCATTGCGTGCCTTTCCAGTGTCTTTGGAGGTCCACCAGGGCCGAGAATCGACTGGTTTTCCATCTTTTCGGAATTCAATGTAAAGCGTTGGCCGATCCGTTTCCAGCGCCAATGCGGTCGCGCTCGCGACTCTTTTCTGGCCCATCGTGGCAAGCGGCTCGCCAGCGAAGACGAATCTGCCAGGGCGCGTCTTGATCGCGTCCATGCCCGACAGCACCATGTGATAGCCGTCGCCCGTATCCAGGATGATCATCTGTCCGTAGCTGCGAAACGCGCCGGCGTAGACGACCGTGCCGTCGGCGGGAGCCGTGACCAGTGCTTCCGGGCCGGTCGCGACGGTCAGTCCCATCGCGGTGTGGCCGGTGCCATCGTCGTCGCCGAACTGGCGGAGAATATCGCCCGCCACGGGCAGCTCCAACTTTTTCTTCAGGTCTGAAAATGGATATGCGGGCGTAATGCGGTTTTTATCGGGCACGCCGTTCTCGGCAAGGGCTTTCGCCTGCTCGCGCTGCTGTTCGGTCATCTGCGCGCGGCGCGCTTCTTCCGCGCGGGCAGCAGCGGCAGCGTCCCGCACTGAGCCGATCTGACTTTCCAGCGAGGCGACGAGCCCTTCCAGGCTGGTTGCCTGACCGGCCAGCTCCTCCGCGCGCTTGCGCTCCGCCTCAAGCTGAGTGGCGTTTTCCTTGCTGTGCTTGTCATTTTCCGCAATCAGCAGATCCATGCGCCGCTCCTCCTCCAGACTGTTGGTCATGGTGGTGGTGAAGCTCGCCTTTTCGGCGGCGGTATCGGCTTGCAACTTGCTGAGATCGGTCAGATCGGCAATGAGCTTGTCCGTCTCCTTGCGCATTCCGGGCACGACGGCGCCAAGAAGAATGGCGCTGCGCACCGAGGCGAGCGCATCGTCCGGCGTGACCAGCAAAGCGGGTGGCGGATTGCGTCCCATGCGCTCCAGGGCGCCGAGAACCTCGGCTAGCAGCGCGCGGCGTTGGTGCAGCGAGGCACGGATCTTGTCTTGCCTGACAGCTAGGTTCGTCAGCGTCTTCTCGCTTTGCTGGATCTTGCGGTCCAAATCCTTGCGGCGGGCGGCACTGTCGATCAGCGCCTGGCGTAGGCTTTCGGTGCTCTTGTCGAGAGAGGCGATGCTGTCTTCCAGTTCCTTCGTCTTGCCGGACGAAAGGCTAATCGTCTTTGAAAGCGCATCGAGCTGCGCGCGGGTCTCATCGCGCTTGCGCGCAAGGTCTGCCGCCGGGTCAGGGGTTTCCTGTGCAGGTGCCGATGCTGTCGCGGAAGGGCGATCGTCAGGCGCTTGCGGCGCGATGGCATCCGCTTCCTGCGCGACGGCGACGTCCTCCCGAGACAAAGGGCCTGCCATATAGGCGCCCACGCCGAGCGTTGCCGCCAAAGCTGGCAGCACGATACGCGAGAGCATGGGCGGGGCTTTTCTCATCCAGTCGGTTCAGCCTGGTCCCTTCGGATCGTGCGAAAATAAGCTGATTTGCCGCAATCATCCAGGAAGCATCGTCATTTTCAGGGCGGGAATCAAAACACGCCTGTGTGAGCGTTTCGTTAACGCAAAAACGGGGAAAGCCAAACTGTTTTCAAAACGGATGGAGCAATCACACCCGGTGGTAGGGGTGTCCGGAGAGGATTGTCACGGCTCGGTAGAGCTGTTCGGCAATCAGGATGCGCACGAGCTGGTGCGGCCAGGTCAGCTTTCCCAGGCAAATGGTCATGTCGGCCTTGTCGTAGAGGGCGGGGTCGAGGCCATCGGCGCCGCCGATGGCAATCGTCAGGTCGCGCTTGCCCTGATCGCGGTATGTTCCGAGCATGGCGGCGAAGGCTTCACTGTCGAGCGCCTTGCCGCGTTCATCGAGAAGAATGAGGACACCGCCTTCAGGATGCGCCTTTTGCAAGAGGCCCGCTTCTTCACGCTTGCGGGTCTCGCTGTTGGAAGCGCGGCTTTCGGCAACCTCGGTCATGCGCGTCATTTCCAGGCCGATGGCCGGGCCGGCCTTGGCGAAACGGTCAAGATAGCGAGCCGCAAGATCCTTTTCCGGGCCGGCTTTCAGCCGTCCCACCGCAAAAAGACCTATCCGCATCCCCGCTCCCACGCATATCCGCCGTCATGGCGGCACAAAACGAAACTCTTGCCGGGAGTTCATCTCCGGCGATGTAAACCTGCACACGGGGGCCGGGAAGGCGCCCTTGGATCCTTGCGCATTCCGGGCGGAAAACCGCTGCGCAGTTTTCCTGGAAATGCGGTCGCTCCGCTAGTGCAGCGTGCCTTCGTCGAGATCGGGTGCTGCCCACATCTTTTCGATGTTGTAGAACTCGCGGATCTCAGGTCTGAAGACGTGAACGATGATGTCGCCGGTGTCGATCAACACCCAGTCGCCGCCATCGAGACCCTCGACGCGGGCATTGCCGAAGCCCTCGTCCTTGAGATCGGTCATGAGATGGTCGGCAATCGCCAGGACATGGCGGTTCGATCGGCCGGAGACGACGACCATGTAGTCTCCAAGCGCAGACTTGCCAGCAATGTCGATGGTGACGATATTTTCGGCCTTGGAATCCTCGAGGCTTGCGAGGACGGCTTGCAGGGCGCGGGCAGCGGCATCGGCGCCACGTTCCGAGCTCTTTGGGATAACGACAGGCGTTCTTCCCTTGGCGTGTACTGTTGTCAGTGCTCTTCCTTCCTTGAGTAACAGAACATGCACGTGAGTGATCTGAGTCGATCACGTTATAAAGATAGGCATCAAAGCATTAAGGTTTCAAGACGCAGGTGGCCATCTTGAGGCGTTGAAGACAAGGATTTGTGTCCGAATAGGGCGCTTTCGCACCAGATATGGGCGAATATTCGTGCCGAATACGAAAATCAGCCCTCCTGGCGCACTCCATCGACAAGAATAAGGTTGCGGCTGAGTGCCTGATCGCGGACTTCGAGGGCATGCGCATATTCCGGCGAGCGATACCAAGCTCTTGCTCGTTCCAAATCCGGAAACTCGACGATCACGATCGCCTGCGGCGACCAGTCGCCTTCCAACTTTTCGATCGGGCCGCCGCGGACGAGATAATGCCCTCCATAGTGGGCGATCGAAGCGGCTGCGCGGGTCCGGTAGGTCTGGAAGGCCTCGGCATCGCTCATCGTGACATCGGAGATGATATAAGCCGGCATTGTTTTTCCCATCCGTGCGGCGACGAAGAACTCGCGCCACTCCTGTTTGGAAGGGCGCCATTGTATTGGAAATCAGATAGGCGGTTACCGTCCCCCGTCCATTCTCCCGGCATGTACAGGCGCGCGAAAGCCGCCTATAAACCATTGAGACCAGACCGTTACAGGTGCCATGACCGACGCTCCGCAGCCATCGTTGAAGCCCATTCTCCGTATCAGCTTTTCCGGGCAGGATCGGCTTGGGCGCGGCAAGATGGAGCTTCTCGAGCATATTCAGGAGACCGGCTCGATCTCGGCCGCCGGCCGTGCCATGGATATGTCCTATCGCCGCGCCTGGCTGCTCATCAGCGAACTCAATCACATGTTCCGCGAGCCTGTCGTCGAATCGCAGCGCGGCGGCCAGAAGGGCGGCGGCGCCGCCCTGACGCCATTCGGCGAGGAGTTGCTGCGGCGGTTCCGCGGCATGGAAACGACGCTGCGCGCGGCAATAGCCGATGACCTGAACTGGCTCGAAGCCAATCGCAGCTCGGCGAATGCTTCCGTGAAAAAATCCTGACTAATGTTCGAGCGCCACGGTCTTGATGACCGCATGGACCGGCAGGCCGATCCGTAATCCCAGCCGGTCGACTGAGAATTGGGTGATGCGGGCAGTGACGATGTCGCCGCCGCAATCGACCCTGACCTCAGCCGTTCCGTCGGCGGCCGTGCCAATTCCCTGCACTTCGCCGTCGAGGATATTGAGGGCGCTAAGACCCTCGGGCCGCGTCGTCGCCAGTATGACGTCACGGGCGGGAATATGGACACGAACGGTCTTGCCGACCGTCGCCGTCTGACCCGGTACAAAGAGTTTTGCCGTCTTCAGAGCAATGACTGTCAGATGATGGCGATCGTCCATCGATTCCACTCGGCCTTCCAGCAATACGCCGGCTTCGCGGCGGTCGGCCGCCAGCGGGCCGGACAACTGGCTGAAGATGTCGACGGCGGCCCCGATCGTCGCGATCTTGCCATCACGCATGACGATGACGCGGTTGGCGAGCCGCGCCACTTCGGCAATCGAGTGGCTGACATAGATGATCGGAATTTTCGTCTCGTCGCGCAGCCGTTCGAGATAGGGCAGGATTTCCGCCTTGCGGGCCTCGTCGAGCGCGGCAAGCGGCTCGTCCATCAATAGGAGCTGCGGCGAAGAGAGCAGGGCGCGGCCGATCGCGACCCGCTGCTTCTCGCCGCCGGAAAGTTTTGCCGGCCGGCGATCGAGCAGGCCGCCGATGCCGAGAAGATCAATGACGCCGTCGAAGTTTTCGCTACGTTCGTATCCGGGTGCGAACCAGCGGCCATAATTGAGGTTCTGCCGCACGGATAGATGCGGAAACAGGCGCGCCTCCTGAAAGACATAGCCGAAGCGGCGGCGGTGACGCGGCACGAAGATCTGCCTGTCGGTGTCGGCAAGCACGGTATCATCGAGGCTGACGCGGCCGTGATCGGGCCGGGTCAAGCCGGCAATGATGCGGACCATCGACGTCTTGCCGGAGCCGGAGGGGCCGAAAAGGGCTGTCACGCCGCCATCGGACTTGAATGTAGCTTGCAGCGAAAAGGCGCCGAGGCGGTGGCGGATATCGACCGAGAGCGTCATTCGAAATCCACCCTGCGGCCGGCGAGATAGGCGAGGAATTCCGAGGCAAGCAGCGCCGCCATGGAAATGACGATGGCGACGATCGTGAGCCGCATGGCGCCGGCATCGCCGCCTGGAACCTGGGTGAAGGTATAGATGGCAGACGATAGCGTCTGGGTCTCGCCGGGAATGTTGGAGACGAAGGTGATGGTGGCGCCGAATTCACCCATGGCCTTGGCGAAGGAGAGAATCATGCCGGCAATGATGCCGGGGAGGATCAGCGGCAGGGTCACGGTCACAAAGGTCCAGACGGGACTGGCGCCCAACGTTCCGGCGGCTTCCTCCAACTTGCGATCGACGGCCTCGATCGACAGGCGGATGCTTCTGACCATCAGCGGGAAGCCCATGACGCCGCATGCAAGTGCGGCGCCCGTCCAGCGGAAGGAGAAGACGAGGCCGAGATATTGCTCCAACAAAGCACCGATCGGTCCTTTACGGCCAAAGAGGATGAGGAGGATGAAGCCGGTGACGACGGGCGGGAGGATCAGTGGCAGATGGATGAGACCGTTGAGGATCGATTTGCCCCAGAAGCGGCCGCGCGCCAGTAGATACGCGGCGCCGATGCCGAAGGGCAGGCTGACCAGCATGGCGACGATGGAAACGCGTAGGCTCAGCTCGATGGCCGTCCATTCGTCGCTGCTCAGACCCAACGCTTCCAAATACCCGCCCCTTAAAACATCTCAGGCTCGCCACGAATCAGCGAGCCTGAGGCCTGAACTTTTCATACCTGACTTGCGGTGATGACGCTCACTGCTTCAGGATGGTGAAGCCCTCATGCTCGAAGAACGGAACAGCCTTAGCCGATTTCAGAAAGTCGAAATAGGCTTGTACGTCCGGGTTCTTGCTGCTGCTGGTGATGGCGATCGGGTAGACGATCGGCGGATGGCTATCTGCCGGGAAGGTGCCGACGACGGCAACGCCAGGATCGGCCGAGACATCGGTCTGATAGACGATGCCATAGGGCGCTTCGCCGCGCGAAACGAGCGCGAGGGCGGCACGCACGCTTTCGGCGCCGGCGACCTTCTTTTCGACTGAAGCCCAGACGCCGAGCTTTTCGAGCGCCGTCTTGCCGTATTTGCCTGCTGGCACCGATTCCGGCTGGCCTATCGCCAGCCGGCCGTCGCCGAGCAGGTTAGCCAGATCGAAGCCCTGTTTGATCTCGACCGGCGTCGCCTTGTCCTTGGCGGCGACGAGAATGAGCTTGTTACCCAACAGGTTGACGCGGCTGTCGTCCTTGATCAGCTTCTTGCTGGCGACATAATCCATCCAGTTGGTATCGGCGGAGATGAAAACATCAGCCGGCGCGCCGTTTTCAAGCTGCTTTGCAAGCGGTCCGCTCGCCGCGTAGGAGACGGTGACCTCCTTGCCGGTTTCCTTGGTGAAGGCGGCATCGGCGTTGTCGAGCGCGTTCTTCATGCTGGCGGCAGCAAAGACGACGATCTTGTCGGCGGCGAAGGCCGGCGCCGGAATCACCGAAAGGCCGAGCCATGCGGCTGATACTGCGGCAGTTGCAAGCTTGATCCATTGGCGTCGGCTGATTGTCATCCTTAATTCTCCAAAGATGTCGACATATTTGGACAGATATAACGACATGTGAGGCTTGGCTAGGGATGTATTTGCAAAAATACATCGCGATACGGAGCGCATAAGCCTACGAATTCTATGGATTTTCCGTAGCGCAGCGCATATGAGTGGTTTTGAGCATCACAAAAATGCATGACTGAATTTGCTCAGTGAATTGGCGAACGCTCACGAAGCAAGACGTAACGTTACGAAACGTGGGATCTCGCGCCATTCTTTCGCCGAATTAAGTCTAACACTTAAAATCAAGCTGCGGGAAACTCGCAAAAGAAGCGTTTTTTGGGCAGAAAATTTTAGCAGCCATGCCATATATGCATTGCTGCATTGCGCAATCACCCATTTATCAATCGGTAGAATCTGGTAAAACATAATCATCGAGACGGCGATCTCCTCCTCCCAATGCCGTCCGATATGGATCAGCAACTCTCCTCCTCCCAGTTGCTGATCAGGTTCAAAAGCCCGACGCACCTCCTCCCGCGTCGGGCTTTTTATTTTTCAGGCTTCCCAAAAAATTGGCGGAATTATTGAGCGGCGCGCAAGGCGGTCGAGCTCAGTGCCGAACGCGGTCCATGGATAAAGGTCCAAGCCGGCGCACGCTTCTTCCAGAGTACGCGTGCGTCATCTTCATCCACGCGCGCGTAGTGGAAGGTCTTGGCCATCTTGGCCGAGAGATAGGAGAGCGTCGATCCCGGCCGGTCGATGACAGCGATCGGAAAGGTTTGCGCGATTTCCTGCCATTTCTGCCAGCGATGGAACGTGTTCAGGCTGTCGGCGCCCATGATCCAGATGAAGTGGACATGACGGTTGCGCGCCTTCACATGCGCCAGCGTATTGGCCGTGTAGCTCATGCCCAGCGTCTGCTCGAAAGCTGTCACCTTGATGCGCGGATTGTGGAGGATCTGCTCGCTGAGCGCGATGCGTTCGGCAAGCGGCGCCAGATGATTGCGGCTCTTCAGCGGGTTGCCCGGCGTTACCATCCACCAGAGCTGATCGAGGCCAAGCCGGCGGATGGCGATCTCGGCAACCAGTGCATGCCCTTCATGCGGCGGATTGAAGGACCCGCCGAAAAGACCGACCACCATGCCGCGCTCGGCATGGGGCATGCGCAGATAGCGTTGATCGATCTCTTCTGTCAGCACGTTAGGGCCGTATCTGTCCGGTGCCGCGAACGCGATATTTGAAGGAAGTGAGCTGTTCTACGCCGACAGGCCCGCGCGCATGCATCTTGCCGGTGGCGATGCCGATTTCCGCGCCCATGCCGAATTCGCCGCCATCGGCAAATTGCGTCGAGGCATTGTGCAGCAGGATCGCCGAGTCGATCTCGGTGAAAAAGCGCTCGACAACGTCAGGATCTTCGGCAATCACGGCTTCGGTATGGTTCGACGAATATTTGCCGATATGGGCAATGGCACCGGAAATGCCGTCGACCAGCGCGACCGAGATGATCGCGGCCAGATATTCGGTCGTCCAATCCTCTTCCGTGGCCGCCTTGAGGCCGGGAACGAGCTGCAGGACATCGGCGGAGCCACGGATTTCGCAGCCTGCCGCGGCAAGGCCGTCAAGCAGCGGCCTCAGATGGGTGGAAGCGACCTTCTTGTCGACCAGCAGTGTTTCAGCGGCACCGCAAATGCCGGTGCGGCGCATCTTGGCGTTGACGACGATGGATTTCGCCATGTCGAGATCAGCCGAGGCATCGATGTAGATGTGGCAGAGGCCTTCAAGATGGGCAAAGACCGGCACGCGCGCCTCGGTCTGCACGCGTCCGACGAGGCTCTTGCCGCCGCGCGGCACGATGACGTCAATATTACCTTCGAGGCCGCGCAGCATGGCGCCGACGGCGGCGCGATCGCTGACGGGCACAAGCTGGATGGCATGTTCCGGCAGGCCGGCGGCCTTCAAGCCTTCGACCAGGCACTCATGGATTGCCTGTGAGGAGCGGCGCGAGTCGCTGCCGCAACGCAGGATCACGGCGTTGCCTGCCTTCAGGCACAGTGCGCCGGCGTCGGCCGTCACGTTCGGGCGGCTTTCGAAGATAACGCCGATGACGCCAAGCGGCGTGCGGACGCGTTCGATCTTCAGGCCGTTCGGACGATCCCAGGCGGCGATGACTTCGCCGACCGGATCGGGCAGGGCAGCAATGGCGCGGATGCCGTCTGCCATCTCGGCGATGCGCTTGTCGTTCAGCGTCAGGCGGTCGACGAAGGAGGCGAGCATGTCGGTACCCTCGACGTCTTTCAGGTCTTTCGCGTTTTCAGCGAGGATATGATCCTTACGAGTCAGAATGGCATCTGCCATGGCATTCAGTGCCTTGTTCTTGCTCTCCGTCGACGCGAAGGCCAACGGTCGCGACGCAGCCCGGGCCTTGCGGCCGATATCGTTCATCAGCGCGTCGATGTCGGGGCTTTGTGCGACAGTATCAAGCATGAGCTTCATCCTTCTTCGATTTCTCGGCCTTCGTCTTGACGGATGCCGTCATGACGAGGTCGTCGCGATGCACCATGGCGGCGCGGCCGGCATAGCCGAGGATCGCCTCGATCTCAGCCGATTTGCGGCCGGTAATCTGGCGGGCCTCTTCGGCATCATAGCCGACAAGGCCGCGGGCGATTTCGCGGCCGGAGGGGCCGATGACGGCGACGGTGTCACCGCGGCCGAAATGACCGACGACTTTACGGACACCGGCAGGCAGCAGGCTCTTACCAGCGCCAAGCGCGGTCACTGCGCCATCGTCGACATGCAATTCGCCGGCCGGCTGCAGCTGCCCGGCAATCCAGGTCTTGCGGGCGGTGACGGGCGTGCCAGACGGCGCGAACCAGGAGGAGCGGGCGCCGCTCTCGATCGCATTCAGCGGCCTTTCGGTCTTGCCGGATGCGATAATCATGGCGCAGCCGGCGCCGGTTGCGATCTTGCCGGCATCGATCTTCGTGCGCATGCCGCCGCGCGACAGTTCTGAGGCGGCGCCGCCGGCCATGGCTTCGATCTCGGGCGTGATCTCGGCGATGGTATCGAGGAATTTGGCTTGCGGATCGAGATGCGGAGGGGCGGTATAGAGGCCGTCGATGTCGGACAGCAGTACCAGCAGATCGGCGCCGGACATGGTGGCGACGCGGGCGGCGAGGCGATCATTGTCGCCATAGCGGATTTCGCTGGTCGCGACCGTATCATTCTCGTTGATGATCGGCACGGCGCCGATCTTCAGGAGTTGGTTGATGGTCGCGCGCGCATTGAGATAGCGCCGGCGCTCTTCCGTGTCGCCAAGCGTCAGTAGGATCTGGCCGGCGACGATATCGTCATGCGACAGGCTTTCCGACCAGGCGCGGGCGAGCGAAATCTGGCCGACGGCCGCCGCCGCTTGGCTCTCCTCCAGCTTCAGTGCGCCCGAGGGCAGGTCGAGCACGGAGCGGCCGAGCGCGATCGCGCCCGAGGAAACCACCAGCACATCGATGCCCTTGGCCTTCAGGGCGGCGATATCCGCGCACATGCCGTCGAGCCAGGATTTCTTCAAGCCCGTCTTGCGATCGACGAGAAGGGCGGAGCCGATCTTGATGACGATGCGGCGGTAGCGATCGAGCGGCTTGCGGGCAGTCATCCCTGATGATCCCCGTCGTCACCACGGCGTTCGTAGTCGTCTTCGTCCGCATCGTCGGAAAGCTGCATGTCTCGGTGCCGCAGCTTCGGCGTTTTCGCGGGCTTATCCGCTTCGCCGGCATTGGCTTCGACGATCACGTCGCGTAGCGCGCGCAGCACTTCCGTCATACCGCGGCCGGTGGCGGCCGAAATCTGGAAGGGCGTCTTACCGCAGGCCCGCGCCAGCTCGCGCGTCTTCTTCTTCAGCGTTTCCTCATCCAGCACGTCGATCTGCGAGAGGGCGACGATCTCCGGCTTGTCAGTGATGTCGTTGCCATAGGCTTCGAGCTCGTGCTTCACGGTCTTGTAGGCTTTACCGACCTTTTCTTCCTGGGCGGAGACCAGATGCAGCAGTACGCGGGTGCGCTCGACATGGCCAAGGAAGCGGTCGCCGATGCCCACACCTTCGTGGGCGCCTTCGATCAGACCGGGAATATCGGCCAGAATGAATTCCTGACCGTCGATGGTGGCAACGCCGAGATTAGGATGCAGCGTCGTGAAGGGATAGTTGGCGATTTTCGGCCGGGCGCGGCTGACCGCGGCAAGAAAGGTCGATTTTCCAGCATTCGGCAGGCCAACGAGGCCGGCATCGGCGATCAGCTTCAGCCGTAGCCAGATGGTCTTTTCTTCGCCTGGGAGGCCCGGATTGGCCCAGTCCGGCGCCTGATTGACCGAGGATTTGAAATAGGCATTGCCGAAGCCGCCATTACCGCCGGCGGCCAGCCGGAAGCGCTGGCCTTCTTCGGTCAAATCGCAGATTAGCGTTTCCTGGTCTTCTTCGAAGATCTGCGTTCCCACGGGCACTTTCAGCGTCACGTCGTCGCCCTTGGCGCCGGCGCGGTTCTTGCCCATGCCATGCATGCCGACCTTCGCCTTGAAGTGCTGCTGGTAACGGAAATCGATCAACGTATTCAGGCCGTTGACGGCCTCGACCCATACGTCTCCGCCACGGCCGCCATCGCCACCATCCGGACCGCCGAACTCGATGAACTTCTCGCGGCGGAAGGAGACGCTGCCCGCGCCGCCATCGCCTGAGCGAATATAGACTTTTGCTTCATCGAGAAATTTCATCTTACGTCCGTCACCCGGTGTCGGCGCATATCCCTTCGGATCGAATGGGATTCACAAAAGCCTATGCGCTCTTTTCAATATCTGCCGCTTCCTCTGCATCCAAAAGATACATAGGGCGGCCGTTTGCCCGTCATGTCGCCTTCGATATAGGCGCTTCGGGCTGAGGTCAAAGAATATCGTGCGGTTCCAGCACCATAAAGGGCGGAACTGTGCGATTGGCATGATGGTCATCGCCGGGCGGGCCAGCGATGACCGATTTTCAGGGCCTCAGGCCGCCTGCGAGAGCCGCAGCGCGCCCGGCTTCAGCACGGTTTCGATATGCGGAACCATGGTGTTGCGGGCAAAGCTGTAGATCTCCGAGCAGCCGGTGATCTCGAAGCCGAGCTTCTGCTGCAGCTTCAGCGACGCCGAATTGTCGGCGAAGACGCCGGAATGAACGGCGACTTCGGGCATGCGGCGGGCAAAACGTTCGAGCGCAGCCTTGACCGCTTCGGTCATGATGCCTTGCCGCCAGTAGAAGCGGTTCAGCCAGTAACCGAGGTGCCAGCGGCCGTGACGAAGCTCGATGCCGACGCAGCCGATATGGGCGTCATCCCGCTCGGTGATGGCGAGCTCCCAATCGACACCGAGGCCGGAGGTGTGCTCGACCAGCCAGTCGAGCGCATCCTCCCGGTCATAGGGCGCGGGAACGCGGGCCAGCATGCGGGTGACGGCGAAATCCGAAAGCGATTCCGCAATCATATCGGCGTCGCTGAGCCGGTGCGGGCGCAGCGTCAGTCGGCCGGTCTGGATGACCGGCGTCGGCCCAGGCGTCAAAATCCGGGCATCGCGGCGGGTGAGGGCGAGAGCGTTCATCTCATGCCTCCCCAGCTGCGCAGCGAGATCCAGGTCTTTCGGTCGAGCCGGTACCATTCGACGGGTACCGTACTGCCGAGTGCCAGCGAAGCGGCAAGGCCGGATCCCTGGAACTGGAAGCCGCACTTCTGGACGACACGCCTGGAGGCGACGTTCGTTACCCGGCAACGGGCATCGATCTGTGCGACATTCTCACGCGTGCGGAAGACCATGTCGATGAGGGCATGGGCCGCTTCCGTCGTATAGCCCTGGTTCCAGTAGGGCTCGCCCAGCCAGTAACCGATCTCGACCGTGTTCGGATCGCCCGTGGGCTCCACCCCGCAGCAACCGAGAAAGGCGCCGTTGTCGGCTTTGGTAATGGCATAGACGCACTTGCCAATCTCGCCAAGCTTCGTGCGTCGCACGAAATCGGCGGCATCGGCGGTCGTATACGGGTGCGGCATACGCGATACCATTGTGGCGACATTGGCGTTGTTGGCGAGATGGGCAAGGGCGTCGATGTCTTCTTCGTGGGGCGCGCGCAGAACGAGCCTTTCCGACAGTAAGACGGGGCAATCGGTCCTTAACCTATCCGGCCTCAGCCGTTCTTCGGGAGACCTTGATTGGTCTTCCCTTAACAATTCGCCTTGCATGGTTCAGTCCTCCTTGGTTGAGGGTAAAGAAAAAGGGGAGATGGCGCCCCATCTCCCCTTTTTTCTGGACTGAACCTGATGCGGTCAGCCGGGTCGATGAGACGCCGGCTGTTTTAGAGCGCTACCGGCTTATTCCGCTGCTTCCGCTTTCGGCATTACAGACACGTACACGCGGCCATTGGCCTTCGTACGGTAGTTCACGTTGCCCGCCGTAAGCGCAAAAATCGTGTGATCCTTGCCGAGGCCAACGTTGGAACCCGGGTGCCACTGCGTGCCGCGCTGACGCACGATAATGTTGCCTGCGATGACGGCTTCGCCGCCGAACTTCTTCACGCCAAGGCGCTTGGATTCGGAATCGCGACCGTTGCGCGAGGAACCGCCAGCTTTTTTGTGTGCCATTGGAGTTCTCCTTTAAACCTTGATCCCGTTACTTACTTGGCAGCCACGATGTCCGTGATGCGGACAACAGTGTGATGCTGGCGATGGCCGCGCGAACGCTTCGAGTTCTGACGACGGCGCTTCTTGAAGGCGATAACCTTCTTGCCGCGGTTGTGCTCGACCACTTCGGCCTTGACGGAAGCGCCCTTGACGAAGGGAGCACCAATCGCAGCGTCGGCGCCTTCGCCGATAACGAGGACTTCGGTGAATTCTACGGTGTCGCCGGCGGTCACTTCGAGCTTCTCGATGGTCAGCACGTCGTTGGCTGCCACACGGTATTGCTTACCGCCGGTCTTGATGACTGCGAACATTTTTTATCCTTTCATGTTCGTTCCGGCTCTCTCGCCTTAAGGACGAGCGGCCGTCTTTTTATCAGTCGAAACTTAGCAGGGATTCCAAAGGCTTGAGCCTTCAAAAAGATCTGCCGGTGAAACCCTGCGCGAAGCAGGGCTGGCAAGGCGCGGACTTATCCACACCTATTGCGTCGCACGGGATATATAAGCGTCCCTGATCTGTCAAGGCAAAAGGATGAAAAGCTTTCATATTCACCCTTGCCATCCCTCTCTTCTGTCGCTATGAGACAGCCCGCGCCGAACAAGCGCCGACCAGCATAACCGGAGAGGTGGCAGAGTGGTCGAATGCACCGCACTCGAAATGCGGCATACCTGCAAGGGTATCGTGGGTTCAAATCCCACCCTCTCCGCCATTTTGGGCCTTATGTGAAAAGGCTTTCCCGCTAATATTTAATCTTCATCCAAGCCGGCCTTAGCCATGGATGTCATACAGGGCCACACTGCCGGCACGTCCTGGGCTTGAGAGACCTATTGCGCCGGCGGGTAGCAAGGTGCCGAGCCTCTCCCGACCACGATCCCGTTATTGCGTTACTGTGAGGAGGCTTAGAGTTTATTAACTCCAGGGTTGTAGGCCTCCTGTATTTTAAATGGAAGGTTATTTAGAATGACGGCTAGTGTTGGCGACAAGGTTAAACTGATACATATGCCAAACGATCCGAACCCAGTAACTCGTGGATCGCTCGGAGTAATAACCCATATCTCTGAGGCGTATCCCGATGAAGATGTGCCTCTTACATATGTCGTGCGCTGGGAGAACGGCAGAACACACAATATCCTGGTCGGAATTGATGAGTTTGAACTGCTGAATTAACTCCCTAGCTAAGATATTCCTTGGTGTCCGTCTCAGGGCATACACACGTGTGATCTTCAACAGCCTTTGGAGATCACATAGCGACGATCAGCAAGCCCAGAGGGCGATGGCAACCGTAGGCGCGTACAGCTTCGGTACAAATCTCTCGGCTGCAAACTTAAGGCAAAGAAATGACCTACGCCATGGGCATCCGCAGCAGGTCATCGTTGTGCGCGGCAAAGGAATAGCAGAGTCTTTACATACACTTAACTAATTCTCTCACAACCGTTTGAATTTTCTTGATTTTTATCGAAAAAACACTATATTGAAATCAAATGGATTGGGGTTCGTTCCTGGTCGGCGTTGTGGCCTCGGTTTACCGGGGCCTTTCGCTTTCAGGGGAAAACTTTAAGGCCAAAAGACAGACTTCGCCCCGTTGGCCCTCTCCAAAACTTTTGGTTTATCACGTCGAAGGCCCTATTCGGCTGTCCCCCTTTTAGGATGCGTAGTCCAATCGGACGAGCGATCAAGTCGGCGATCTGGAGACCTGTAGAATTAGCTAGTTTTGATGCAAAAACGAGGTCGAAACAAGGCATTTTCGATTGTTCTTTGCCGCCCTGTAAAAAATGATCGCCAGCCGCGATGCGTCGAAATTCGAGCTCAAGCGCTCCGTCTTCTTTGCCTTGTCCGGCTTTCTCTCGCGGACTTCGAGACTCGCAGACGATGTGGCATTGTTGATCATGATTTCCGTTATGTTTGATGAAAGAGTGGGTCATTTCCATACAAAACAGCAGACCCAACTGATAGGGGTTTTCCGGGCGCACATACTTCCGTTTCAGCATGTCCTTTCGTATCACTGAGGAGATCACCGTCATGGGCATCCGCTCGATAACCTCGGTCAGATCTGCCATGAATCGCTCTCTCAGTTTATCGTATTGAAGAAAGTGAAATGGACCGCGCCGCTTCACTATGTCTGCTTCATGCATTACGACAGTGTCATGGCCGAACCATCGGAATTTGAAGTCTTGCATGGCCGGAACAGCCGACTGAACGTAGTCAGATTTCTTGAATACACAAAAAGCTAAAGAGAAGATCGGATAGTTTTCATCAATTGATGTCATGCTGTGGTCGCCACTTTCGTCCACATACACAATATAGTCGCCGAACTGCACGGGCTTTCCTTCGAATCAACTGCTGACATCATCTTAATAACATGATGACAGCTGTAGAGTCCCTGTATCTAGGCATCGCCTACACTCCGCAATCCTGATGCCGGAATTAATCCTTGGCGCCCTGTTGGGGCATCCTACGCAGGTCTTCAGCAAAAACTGGAGGCCTGTAGCTGGCCGCAATATGCTGCTGGAATTCGCCAGACCAGTATCGCAACCAGACATTCACGGCATCATCAAATGACAGCTTATTTCCTTTTTCGAGCCGGGAGAGCGCGTCCGCCAGTGACTGGATAATTTGAACCTGGGTAAGGGTATGTCTATCAGATTGCATAGCTCACAATTAATTCAAGCTTATAATTTTTACCGGCGAAAATGTCTGAAATTTCTTAACGCCGCTCACCATTCCTTGGCCGGGCATCGGTGTGCCAATCGATCCTTTCAACCAGCACTGCTTCCTTGAATAGTTATAAGTGAAAGCCATGCAGCGATTATCATCAACACAGGTCAGACGGCAAGCCAGAGGCGTTTTGGCTGTGTCGTGAGGGCGCGGGGAGAGGTCACCACCCCGTAAATCAACGCCGTGAAAAAGTGCGCTCTGCGGGTCGATCATTCCAAGCGTAAATGTGAGTGGATCAGCATCGACACCGCTGAGGAATCTGCCAGAGAAAGCGACGCTGTTGCCATGCGCCCGGCCGGCACTGGATTTGAGGAAGCAGTTCGGCCCTTTCTTGATCTTAGGATTGGTATTGAAGGTGAATGCTTTGCATTGGCCGTTCATGACGAGACAATCCCGCGCGCATTCGGCAGCATCGCTTGTTCTGATTGACGAAATATCATCGCCGAAAAGGTCCATGCCCGTGTAGATCGCAATTCTGTTCGGTCGTTTCGTGAACTGCTCGATGGGCTATAGCAGCGCTTGCGTATCTTGCGAACCTGGAGGCGTGGATGCCGATGCCGCGACTGGTGGCGTTTGCGATGGCGGAGCGGTGCTCTGCGTCGGTGGGGAGCTTCCGCTAGTGCCGGGCACTGTTGATGGTGAAACCGCAGCCGTGGTCGGCCGCTGCTCTGTGCCGGTTCGATTGAGTTTGTAGCGTTGGATTTCGTCCGCCGTGAAAATATGCATGTCATTGGGTGGCGTCTTGAACATGACGCTCATCACTTCAACAGGCGTGTCGAAGCGGTTGAGTAGATCTATAATGTCGGAAATCGCGAGTTGGGCTCCCACCAAATCAGGTGCGTCTGATGATATCTGGTGAACGCCTAGCTGGCCGTCTGCTTTTCTCTCGTCTCCAGCCAAGAATATGTAGGAGCATGCGGAGAAGCACCTGCTATCTTTCGGAATATATGTGGCCAGCTTTCGCTGATGAATGTCATCGGCGATTAGCAATGCCATCTGAACATTTCCGCCGATGCTATTAAGAGTGACGAGCTTGGCATTCGGAGCAGCTTGAAGCGCGCGTCGAAAATTCAATGCGGAACCGGCATCAATCTCTCCGCCTAGAGTTATGACGTCCGGTTTGGCATCATCAACCGAGAACGGACCGAAGCTATTTTCGGCCGCTAGGGCTGATGCTGTTATCGCCACGCTAGCCAACAAGGCCGCAATACCGTGAAGCGCAGAATTAAGAACTTTACGCATGACACTACCCCAAACTACAGTTTACAAACTAGACGGCATGGGCGATTGCAAATCTATCTTCCGCTCGGATACGTATAATTTGGGCTGGGGTTACCTGCTAAACCCTTCTGGCTGCTATCGATGTAACTGAAATACCTTTGCCTACGCGAGATAATCCTTGGCTCCTCTTCCGGGGGCATCCTACGCGTGATCGGCAGCAATAGTTGGAGATATCGCAGTGGCAACAATTCGAAAGTTTATACGCCGGCAGCCATCGCGGCTCCAAACACCACGCCTACTGGCACTATTGAGCAGTGGCATTTCATGAACGGTAAACAGCTGACAAGTAGTGTCACCACCCGCCAGGACGAGACATGGCGCTGCGGTTCCCGCATAGCGTTCCATCCGCCGCGCGGTCGTAATAGGAATAGCAGTTGCCCGGATATCGCGGGGTGGG
The DNA here is from genome assembly GCF_030182565.1 of Rhizobium centroccidentale. Taxonomy (NCBI): domain Bacteria; kingdom Pseudomonadati; phylum Pseudomonadota; class Alphaproteobacteria; order Hyphomicrobiales; family Rhizobiaceae; genus Rhizobium; species Rhizobium centroccidentale. The sequence goes on from NZ_JAQJCG010000018.1 coordinate 138,933, forward strand.
CGTGTAAGAAGATCCACCGCCGCAATTGTTGTTGGCACAGACCGCTACCGCAGTTCCAACGAGCGCGACCGCAACCAAGGCTGCAGCCGCCTGCCTCTGCTGGATAACCATCTGCTGACAGTCGGGAACGCTTATCTGGCGGCGGTTTAGCTCGGTTAAGAGTTGTTGCTGAAAAACAGGATCCTGTGTTTCGAGCACCGTCTTACAAAGTGCTGCTTTGCTAACAGCGGCCGGCTTTTTGCTGAATTCTGCTTGGGTTGTTGTGCAACCCGCAAGCGCGACCGAAATCACCACGGCGCTCACGCGCCGAGTTAAAAACCCTGATTTCATGGATAACCCCTCAGTTGCCCGGGAACACCATCGCACAAACTACTACTACGTCAAATTGAATTTTAATATATCATTAATACAGCCTTCGGGAGTGCGCGAAAGAGTGGAGTGAACCCCTCGGGCTGGACCACGGGACACGGAAAAACTGATACACTCTGCGGGCTCCAATCGGAGAAGGCTCATGAAGTCCCGAGGTCCATATCGCCGACATTCGACGCCATTCAAGCTGCAGCTCTGCCAGGATATACGAAACGGCGTCATCGGACGGCGTGATGCACAGCGCACGTATGGCGTTTCGGCTAACCTCATCCAGCTATGGCTAACGCAGTTCGATCGCGGCGAACTGAACGATGAGGAGGCTGAGGCCAGCGTTACCGCCGAGTACGAGGCCCACATTGCGGCGCTCGAACGCAAAGTCGGCCAGCTTACCATGGAACTGGACCTGGTGAAAAAACGCCGCGCCAGCCGATCGCCGGCGACAGCGGGAGCTCCTCCATCATCACCGGTCTCCGGACTGCTCTGTCAGACAGGTGCGCAAAATGATCAATCTTCCGAGGAGCACTTAACTATTACCGATCGACGGCGAAAGCTTTAAATCTCTGCGATACCGAGCTCGTTGCAATCATAGAGGACATCCAGGACGATCTACCTTGCTACGGATGTCGTCGTGTGACGCACAAGCTTCACCGGCCAGGCCAACTCCTCAATCACAAGCGGTTAGCGCGTGTCATGCGTGCCAACGGCCTGGGGATCAAACCTCGCAAGCGCTACGTTCGCACGAAGGACAGTAACCACGATTCACCGATCTACCCAAACCTCTACCGCAAGTGATCCCGGAGCGGCCCGATATGGTCTGGGTGGCTGATTTTACATATATCCGCATTGCAACTGGTTTCTGCTATCCGGCTGTCATTCTCGATGCCTGCAGCCGGAAAGTCGTCGGTTACGGCCTATCAAACCGCTTGGACACGCCACTGGCGTCGGCAGCCTTGCATTCGGCCATCGAGAGCAGAAAGCCTCCTCCTGGCTGCATTCACCACACAGATCGCGGATGCCAATACGCAAGTGAGACCTATCGACGGGGCTTGATGTCGCTGGTCTACAGGGTTCCATGAGCGCCGTGGGCAACCCTTATCATAATGCGCAAGCAGAGAGCTTAATGAAGACATTGAAAGTGGAAGATCTCTACCCCGCCGGCTGCGGAGACCTTCGCGGGCGTGGCTGACCGCTTGCCCAGGTTCATCGACGAGATCTACAGTGCCAGGCGGTTGCACTCAGCCCTCGGTTACAGGTCACCAGCAGAATTTGAAATTCAACTCGCCCAGCAGGCGGCTTAGTTTGAAGCGCACCGCTGGTCCAGCCGGAGGGGTTCACTCCAGAGGTGGCTCACTTCTCGATGCAACTGAGCCGATTTACGCCGAGAACTGATCGCCGGTCGGCTTCTCAACGCAAATCAATCCGCCCCTTCTTTATGCTCGCAAAAGCTGTCTTTATTCTTATTTATCGGATAAGCTGCGCGCAAATGTCTGCTCGATAGTTAACCCGAGAAGGAGCAAGATTGTCGCGAATCCAACCACGTATGGGGCGCTAACTAATTTATCGCTATATGATTCAAAATATGCCGATCTAAACCATTCAATGCAAACAGTTATAGGATTATAGGCAATGTATTCAGTAATGCTTTCAGGTAAATTCGATGCGGAAAAAAATACCCCGGAGCTTACGTAAAGTAATATTATAAATAGCTGAAAAAAAGTAAGTAATAATGGCGTAATTATGGAGCATATCCCAATAAAATATCCAGTTCCGAAGGCTAGATATAGCATGGATATATAGCAGAGTGTTGCGCTCTGTAGATCTGCCGGATAAGGGTCAATTCCAGATATGTAGAATATAGTCATCATGAAGATAAGCGTAATAAACGATGCTATAATTTCTAGTACCGCACGGCCCATCAGAATGTCGGAGATTTTAACGGCGGGAAATGCCAGCATCGACTGATTTGTTACCAGCGAAAATGCCATAAATCGCGACACATAGCTAAACGCCAAAAATGGCAATACTCCCGTCATGAAAAAAACAGCGGAATTGTCCCCATATGCAGGCACTTGGTGAACATAAGAGTGAATCATGATAATGATACCCATGTGCGCCAAAGGCCAGAGCGGAACGACTATGAAACCAAGGCCATGGTTGAAAAATCGCGTTCGCATATCGCGTAGCATCACAGCACTCATGACATTCTTTTTATCAATTAGAGCCTCAGTGATGGGGCGACGGTTCGGAGCAATCAGCTGCCTCATGACCCTCTCAGGGAGAGCCTTTTCTTCTGATCTTGGGGAATCGGAATTTACCATTAGTTGTGATATCCGATAAAAGGAAGTCAGTGGAACGAGCAGCCGAAAATACACGCGGCGATTATAATACCCAGAGCCGCTTCTGTAGCCAAGATCAAATACTTGAGGTTATTGAATTCCTTTAGGTGTCTCTTCGTTGCCGCTTCGCCCAGTCGTTTGCTGTTGAGCACACTTCTTCAAAGTCGGCTGCTTAGGTGATCGCGACATACAATTACGCGAGCCATGCTGGCCCGGCTCCAGGAAAGGGATGCAGAGGCCTTTTGGTGCGTATGTCTCGATACTCTAACGTTTTCCGACATCTGAAATTGCATCGCGTGTCGCGGAGAGATCGCCACCGAATTTGATATCCACGACAGATTTCGGCAACAAACCGCAACGGGACCAATCCGGGCTGTTAATGTGGGCGCCGAATGCTATCGACACTCGAAAACCCCACTCGCCAGGTTTTTCCTGGTCGGGAACACCTGCGGCTTTCGACATTGTGGAGGAATCGCAAAGCGCTTGGCCGATGATCGACGCAAGTCTTTTCAGCGAAGCGTCGTCAGACTGGCTAATATGTTGACCAAGCGCGATACGCGTCTCCCGTAAGATTAAGAGGGCCGAGTAGGACAGCTGATGATAGATCAATGCTCGGCTTCCCCTATGCAGTTCCGCGGGCAAGTAGCCATTTTGGTCTATGCGCCCAATGACGTCGTGCCATGCTTGGTTGCTGGCCTCAATATAGGCGGGATCTCGCGAAAGCAGTGCATACAACGCCAGTGCTGTTGAGGACCAAAAAAACACGTTATTTCTAAAATATGGCGTGTCTCTAAGACTATTGGGACCATAATCCGCCCTTACCGCATCGGTGAGGGCACGGAGCCACGCAATTTCGGGCGCGGATAGTGGATTTCCCACCCTCTTTGCTTTCAGTGCAATAGAATTGAGAGCGACGGCGGTAAACACCCTATCTACGCGCGCCGTCGCACTTGTTGGCGAGACCAGCAGCGCTCCCGCTGTTGCCCATTGTGCAATCGTAACCTCCGCACACTGGAAATTGGCTCCTTCTTGATCGTAGGCCTTTTCGACTCGCGTTAGAAACGCTGTTAGTCCCGCACGAAGCTCGATATTCTTTTGTTCCTTGGCCGGATCCGCAAGAGAGCCCGCAGAATCTTTATAAAAATTGATCTCGTCCATCTTCATAAGGGGAGGAATGGGGCTGCATTGATTTGTCTGATCTTCGGCTTTTGCATCCAAAGTGCCGCCAGCGATGAAGATCGAAATCGCGAGAAAAGACGCGGGAATTTGCCAAGGATTGCGCAAAATAAGTTCCTTCCAAGGAATGACCGCATGTAAGCGTTACATGATTTCAAGACCGTTCACATAATTAATGTGATCTACATGCCCGAGATCTTTCATAGAGCTTGTCTTCGCAAGGCACTCCTGAATATTATTCATATCTAGCGTCTTGAGCGACGCATTGCTGATCATCCACCATTCTGAGGCCAAAAGTGCCGCGATCACCGGTTCGGAGAAGCGATAACGTATATGTCTAGCGGGCACACCTCCGACAATTGAATAGGGAGCGACATCCCTTGTTACGACGGCATTCGCTCCGATCACTGCTCCGATCCCCACGTGGACACCTTTTATGACTACAGCGTTGTCACCGATCCACACGTCGTGGCCGATGAGCGTGCGATCATGCTTGGATTGTCGATTCGAGTTGGTTGGTCTTGTCGGGCGGGCCGCGGCCTGAAAGGCAATCGGATGCGTGGTTAGACAGTCCAGTGGATGATCTCCCGCGGCAATCAAAACGTTGCGGCCTATGGAGCAATAGCGCCCGATATCGACCTGCTCTCTGATCATTCCATCGTTCATATAACTGTATTTTCCTATGTAAACATCTTGAAAAATGCTGACGGAGCTTAATCGTACAGGATTTTCTACAAAAAAAGGTTTTGGGGCGAATATATTCTTCAGCAGTAATTCCAAGTTCGGATCCTCCGATCTGCCATGTCCTTCGGTCATGCGACTATCGGCTTGGGTAGCTGACGCAGTTTGTGTTGGCAAATTTCGCGGTGCCGCAGTCGGAAAATTTGGCCTTTGCAACATTAAGTGGTTGTCGTGCCTCTAACCTTCACCTCTTGCAATAGTTGTGAAGAAACGTAAAGTTGGCATCGTTTCGATGGAGCATCTGATTCATTTTTAATATCAGACGTTGAAGTCTATTTGGTTAGAAAGGCAAGCCCTTATGATTGGACACAATTTGGAGGGTATTAAAAGAGAAGTGCTCCAGCTTTATCGTTCTACCCTATCCTTACGGGAAATGGTCTCGAACCTAACCTCCGGGAGCTCAGCTTTGATGCGTGCCCAGGCGATCTTCAGTGCAAAAGAGGCGCAGCGCTATCCTGAAAACCCAGGTGCCTATCAAACGCTGACAGATCATTTCTGGATATCATATGAAGGTGGAAAGGGTTTTAATTGCGCCCTTAAATGTGTCGCACCTGAAGATGGGGATCTGGAGGGTCGCGTCGCGTTGAAATTGCTGCCGGCAATTGACAAGGAAACAGGCTGGCTTTCACTTGAACTGCGTTTGCCTTGGCTTGAAGTTAGACCGGCCTCGCAGATATCCGTGATCTTATTCGGTAAATCGTCTCAGGCTTGCGAAGGCTCGATTCATACCTTTGGCTGGGATAGCGATGGCACTCGCCACGATCTCAGCACGCGCGCCAAATTTGAGATTTCTCCCGATACCTGGGCATCTCGGGTGGATTTCGATGTCTCATTGAAAAATCACATACACCTAGATTTTCAACGAGAGCCGATACTGGTGATCTTCATAGATCCCAAGGTGTCCGAATTTCTAATTGCCGATTTGTCCATTGAATTTAGCTGACCAGCAGTGACGAGATGGGGTTGAAATAAATCTATCGAAGGGCTCGCCGTGTCCGCCTTGATTGCTTTTCCTGAATATGTGCGCATGGTTTACACCGAAGCGGCAGAAGTCGAACTTAAGCCTGTGTCCTTGGCAGTTAGACCCTACCGCTCGGCACCGCTTGTTTTGATAGCGGTCGTGAAAAACGAACTGGAACTTCTGCCATCGCTGTTGGATCATTACAGGCGGCTCGGCGTGGATCTGTTTGTAATTGTCGACAACAATTCTGAAGACGGCTCCATAGAATTCCTATCGAATCAGCCGGACGTCGATCTGTACAGGGTCGATCGGAAGTTTATCTGGCAGAGCAAGCAGGGGTGGATCAATCGGGTAATTGCCGATTATGGCTATCACCGGTGGTACATTTATGTGGATGCTGACGAGCACATCGTTTTCGACGGTGACCAGTCTTATCATTTCGCGGATGTGATTGCTCTGGCGGAGCGACGGGGTATCCGCCGGGTGCGTGGAATGCTCGTGGATATGTATGCGAATGGCCCCCTTTTGGGTGTGCCATTTGACCCCACAAAACCGCTATGGAAGTCGTATCCAATGTTCGACCGTGACAGCTATGTCGAGCACAAATTCAAGGAAATCATTTCCCGCAAGGGCGGTCCTCGCACCAGGCTTATTCGCCCTAACAGGAACAACTTTAATCCAGAAATGTCGAAATACCCGCTCTTCAAGCTTTCTGCGGGCGAGTTCATGGCGAATCCTCATCACATATATCCTTACGCGGATAACTTTATCTCACCATGTTATCTTGGAATTTTGCATTTCAAGTTCACACCGAATTTTTCGAGAAAGATGAATATAGCTATAGATGAGAAGACGTATTGGAATGGAAGTGAAGAATATCGAGCCTATAGAGACCTTTTGAAACTCTCGCCGGAACTTAGCTTCTGCTATCAAGGATCCGCTACTTTTGTTTCTGCCCGCGATCTTGTCGAAAACAAAATTATTGAAACGCTAGGCTGGTAGTGGTTATGGGCGATCAGACCGAAACTGAAACTTCTTTTGACTTTAGAGGCAAGTTTTTTTACGTCCATCACGATAATCCGCAGGACCATATTTTCCTGCAGTTGCAGCAACGGCGTGAATTTTACGAGCGCGAACTTCTTGACGCTCTGGCAAGCTATCTTTCGCCCGGCGATTTCGTGCTGGACGTCGGCGCGAACATCGGAAATCACACAATTTATTTCGCCGGCGTCTCCAAGTGCTTTGTTGCGGCTTTTGAGCCGAATCCGAGAGTAGTTAACATCTTGCGCCGGAATATCGCTGCGAACGACTTAACCAGCCGCGTAGAAGTCCATGACATCGGCCTCAGCGATCACCGCGGTGTCGGCCAAATGGTCGAAGGGGATTTCGCGAATAATCTCGGCGCCTACAAACTTCAGGAGATCGTTGGAACAGGTATCGGATTTTGCCCACTCGATGACATTAAGCTGCCGCACCGCCCACGTCTCATAAAAATTGATGTCGAAGGAATGGAATTGCAGGTCCTTCGCGGTGCGAAGAAGACGATCAGTGACGCCAGCCCGATTATTTCTTTGGAATGTTCGAACGGAAATGAGCTGTCTCTAATCGACCAGTACCTATCCGATCTCGGCTACTCGTGCATAGATGCTTTCAACTACACTCCGACGCATGTTTTCGTCCGCACAAACGTCGATGACTATCCAAGACAAAATCTAAGAGCTGCGTCACATGCTCTTTCGAAGATTGAGCTGACAAGATTTGTTGTTGATGAGCATGGCCATCGACTGATGGCTCGTATCAGAAAGGATAGCGCAGACGCTGCGGCAGGATTCGGCAAAGTTATTGTCGCGATCGAAAGCGTGAAGAGCGCTATCGCGTCCTTGAATGCTTCGGTGGCCGGGCAGTTTGCTGGGATAATCGCAGACAACAATGGACTGACGGCGATCGAGCGCGAGCTAGTCGAGCTACGCGGCGAGCTACTTAACGGCGAAGCGGCGCAGATTATGCAGGGCAGGATTGCGGAGATCGCCTCCGTTCTGCACCAATTGGAGAGCCAGGTTGCACTATTGCAGCGCGATCTGACGGACGACAAAGTTATTGTTGCGATCGAAAGCGTGAACAGCGTAATCGCGTCCTTGAAAGCTTCGATGGCCGACACGGTGGCAGAGCAGTCTGCTGGAATAATCGCAGGCAACAACGTACTGGCGGCGATCGAGCGCGAACTAGTCGAGCTGCGCGGTGAGCTGCTTAACGGCGAAGCGGCGCAGATTGTGCAAGGCCGCAGAATCGCAGAGGCAGCCTCCGAGATCGAAGCTCTCCGAGCAGAGACAAAGGATATGGCCGCGATGAGTGGCGACGCTCTAATTAAGCTGACTGATACGCTCCACGCCGTTGATCGAAGAATTGCTGATGTGCGGGGAGATTTGGTCTCTGGATTTCGCGACCAAAGGGCTGAGGTTTCGTCACTGAAGTCTTCGATCGCCAACACGATAAAATCGGTGACCAAGACGAATGCAAAAGAGCTTGGCTTAGTGCTCCTGCGCGAGAGTGAGCGCAAGCAACATGAGATTCTTGAAGATTTTCGGCAGAAAAACCGAATGCTTGAAAGAAGGCTTAGGCTTATCGAGGGAGGTGTGCGCTCGGTCTATTTGCACTCAGTTGAGGACGTGTCCGAAGCGCCAAGCTCTATCTGCGTTTCCATCTTTAATTTCGCATCAGGTTGGGGCGATTGGCGTCATCAGCAATCTGTAAAGCTTGAGCCGGCAGGTTGGATCGAGCTTCGCCAAGATAGAAGTACGCCTGGCGTTGGCTCGCCGATCATCCGGACCGAAGTCGCCGGATTGTATCAGGTTAGAGTAAAGGCGTTTTTTGAGGCACCGACAGCCGGGCCTCGCCCTTTTGTTCGAGTCGTTGACGCTGCTACAAGCGAAATACTTGGGCCAGACACACCTCTTTCGGGGGAGGAAACGCTCTTCCGGTTTTATCAGCCTCACCGAGTTTCCGATCTTAAAATTAGCATTCTTGTCGCCGCGCCGCGCATCGGATACCGCTTGCAAGTGGTTTCGGTGCAGCTCGATCGCGTCGGGGGAAATTCCCATCAGAAATGGGTTTCGAGGAAAATTGGGCATAAGGTAATTGCCTCGATGGCCTCCATTCCCAGCCGCACTCCTATGCTACGGGACGCTGTCCAATCCCTCCTCGTTCAGTGTGATGAAGTTCGCGTTTTTCTGAACGGCTATCCGAACATCCCGGATTTCTTGGATCATCCAAGAGTGAAAGTGCGCCGTTCAGAGACATGGGACGACACAGGAGATGCTGGCAAGTTTGGATGGATTGAGGAGGACGATGAACCGGGTTATCGGATCATATGTGACGATGACTTACTCTTTCCCCCGGATCTGGTAGAGCGCCTTGTTGGAGAAGTGCAGTCGACGCAGGACGAAGCTTTCGTCGGTCTGCACGGCATCATATTGAGACAACCCATCCGGAATTACTACGCATCGGGTGACAGACATGCGGTCCACTTCCATTCGGCGTTGGCGGATACTAAGGCTGTCCACGTATTGGCGACGTGCGTCATGTGCTACCATAGCACCAAGCTTTCGATGTCGCGGGCGGACTTCATGTATCGTAACATGGCCGATATCTGGCTCGCCAAGCACGCGCGCGATCGGAACATTCCATTGTTGATCATTAACAGGCCATTTAAGTGGGTTCGGCAAAACAGTCAGAAGGGCGGTTTCGAAACGATCTATGACAACGCTTTGAAGAAAACGAAGAATTTCTTCGATAGCTCCCGAATACAAGATGCCGTTGTAAAGCAGATGCAGCCTGTGAGCCTGAAAGCATTCGGCAAGCCGGCAGTCCTTGTAGCTGTTACCGTGTCCACGAAGGAAAATCTCGAGGCGTTCCTGAACAGCTTCTACGATCATCGGCCGAATGGCAAGGAGTGGCTGATCGTGCTCATCCTGCGGCATCAGCAGCAGGAAATGCAAGCCTTTGTGCGCACGATGCCTTTCCACAACGAGTTGCATATTTTGAACACTAGCGGAAAGAGTCGCGATGGGGCGGGGACAGCGTTCATTAGGCTCGCCTCTAAGCTAAATTTCGATATAGGGTTTCTAACACACGACTGCGTCAGGTTTGCTGATTCCGATTGGTGTGAGGCAGCTCTCGATAATGTCACAGAGGCGCAATCCAGCGCCACCTTCGATATTATCGGCGACACCCTAGTGGCCCGGCGCAATGGAAGTTTGGGAGACCTCAGTGTCTTTTCCAAGCGGGCGTTATTTGAACTCGGTTTGAAAAATGGATCGAATGACGTATCGCTCTTCGGTCAATATGGTTTAAGACTGAAGGCATTTATAAAGCCGTACGCGGCAGCTTCAAATGAAAGTCATCAGCTCGGAAGGTTGATGGCGGGCGGGATTTCTAAGGTCGCCTCCACCAAGAATCGAACAATCCCTCTTTTCGCACCAAAAGTAGCCTCGCGGGCAAAAGGCGGTCAAGTAAATGACGTATTCGAGCGCGTTGTCGTAATCAACCTTGAGCGTCGACCCGATCGATGGACGTCCGTCAACCGCCAGTTGAACCTAGCCGGAATTAAGGCTGAGCGATTCAGAGCAGTCGATGGGAAGTGGCCGGAGGTTCTTGCGGAATATCGTGAGTATGTGGCTAAGCCCTTGCGGTGGGCGGCGGCTAATGAGGTTGGATCGCTCACATCGGAGTTTGATTTCTACGTCAACGCGAAAACAGAATCACAGCGGGTCATGTGGCTGGAGCAGAAGCAACGGCGCAAGGCGATCGCTTCGGCGGGAGCGTGGGCTTATTTGAAAACGCTAATCGCCATTCTAGGGCGCGCAATTGATGATGGCGTTGAAAGCCTACTCGTCTTCGACGACGATGTGATTTTTCACAAGAATTTCCAGAGCATTTTTGCGTCTGCGGCAGATGAGCTTCCCGATGATTGGCTACTGTTAAACTTGGGGACGTTGCAATATCATTGGAATCGGAAATGGATGCGCTGGCATAGCCAGCATTTATATCGAAGTCTCGGCTCCGCAATTGGATCGCATGCTGTTGGCATGAAGGCCGAGATTCTGCCGTTTCTGCTGGAGCGAGCAGAGCGAATGGAGATGCCCTATGACATTGGGCCTTTAAGCGCAGCCACTCGGTCGTTCAGCGGCAGATCGTTCGTCATTTATCCCAATATCGCAATCCAGGGTATGTCACCGAGCGATATCAATTCGTCCTCATTCCAAAACGGAAATGATAAGGAGTCGATTCTAGATACTTATCGATGGAAGCTTTCTGACTATCATTATGATCGACGTTAATGCCGCTCGGCGTTTAAGCATCGGGCCAGGCCCTCAGTCTGAAGGACTTTCAGATTTTTCTGCGCGATTTGGAGCCCACGTTGTGGCTAGCACTACTTTGGCAGATTAACTGGCCATTTACGATGATAGGCCATCTTGGGCACCTTCACAGGGGTGTGCGCGATGGCGGAGCTGGATGTTGCACTGGCAGATTGGCTGAAGCCGTTCGTTGAGAAGCTTGGTCACAAGAAGCGGCGACAGATCATGCTCGATGGATAATTCTCAACCGGAGCGTAAATTTCTATTTGAATAGCCGCACCAAGGGTACCGGTGTCCTGCGCCAGATTTGAGCCAATTGCTCGAGGCGTTCATCGCTCTTGCTGAACAAGTAGACCAAATCGAATATCCCCGTTACTGGATCGCGGCCAATAGCGACAACTGCGCGTACGTCGCTTATTGTGTCGACCACGATCTGAGGAAAGTCGGCCCCGTAATCTCTGTAGTGATAGTTGATCTTCGGATCTGCGAATCCCCAGTCTGTAGTTTGCCAGCGCATTATCGGGGTGGGGATCATCATGCTTACGATCCCTTTTGGTCCTACGACACGTAGCATCTCCCTAATGGCTTTCATGTCGTCATCAACGTGTTCCAGAACATGGTTGGAGATGACGATATCGAACGCACCGTCGGGAAGGGCGATATCGGTCATGTCGAGGTGATTGACGCCCTGATAGGACGAGCCGACATACTCTGCAAACCAATCAGTCATGACACATCGATCGGGAGCAAACTGAAGCGCACGCCACGACTTAAATAGAGGATGTACCGCGGAATAGAGGGCAAAGGCTATTCGGTGCCGCTCTGCAGATTTGCAGGAATTGCAAAGCGGATTAATGCCGTTTGTAACGCGGCCTTGAAATCCGGGTACAAATTCGCCGCAACCACATATTGAACAGATCATCAAAAAACCTTTCAGCCAACGATATGTCCGACAACACACGCCACCCTTATGATCTGGTCAAGAGGTGAGATGTTGTTTTACACTTGCTGATGGAGCACGTGAGTGAGCGCAGATCCAAACTCACAGGCCAACCCCCCTGCTGGGTGTATATGTTTGGGAATCAGTAGCCTTCTCGAATTTATCCGCTAAAGTTGTGGCGTTCTATGAACGTTCATGATGCTCAAAGGATTGACCGATGATTGAGGATATCCAGTATATAGACATGACTCCGATCTTCGAGAGGTATCCCGCTCTCGAGGTAGTCGAAAAGGCACTGGATCCTCGCTTCGAGCGGAGGAGGCCCATTTTGAATTACATTCCCCGCTGGAGCCGAGGAGCAGAAATTGGCGTGTTCACGGGCCAGTTTTCCGAATTTATGGTCCAAGTGACAAAGCCAATTACATATTTTGCTGTCGACCCATGGCATACCCTTTACGGCGAATTTTTCCCCAATTGGGGAGAATATTCAGCTGACGGCACGCTACATGCTCGAGCTGGATTTGAGGCTGCACAGCATCGCCTTGCGCGGTTTAAAGGAGCAAACGTTGTCGCGGCCATGGCTTTGGATTGGATTAATTCACTTGAGCCGGATAGCCTCGATTGGGCCTATGTTGACTCGACGCATCAATATGGACCGACATTGGCCGAGTTACATGCGATATCGAAGAAGCTGGCTCCTGGAGGTATTATACTGGGTGATGATTGTTGGTGCAGACGTGACAACAAACACTACGGCGTCTATCGAGCTGTCCGAGATTTTTGTCGTGAGGCAGGTTTCGAGATAATGATCATGGATCATGCCGGTCAGTTTGCGGCTCGAAAAACAATCGACTGAGCCTCTGCTGTTCAGTTTCTCAGCACTTTGACCCAAAAGTGCAATTGAGGCCAATCCATTCAGTTGATTTGTCGCTATTCTTTAATGACTTAGCTTTCGATATAGTTTATTGCCAAAACACTCTCGATCATTGTTTTGATCCCATGAGCGCGATTGTGGAGATGCTTCGCGTTCTAAAGGTTGGAGGCGAACTGGCCTGAGCCATCATGAGAACGGAGCAAAATGAAAACTACGTAGGGTTTCATCAGTCAATTTCACGAATGAAGATAACGATTTTGTCATCTGGAATAAAGCTGAGAAGCTGAATATTCGTCATCTGCTGCCGATGTCGGCATCCGTTTCCGTGGATCGGGTCGGTGAAATGTGTATGTAGTAATCACGAAGCTTCTTGAGTTCTCCGATGTTTCTGGAGAGTCATGCCGTCGTAAATAAGCCGCGCAACATTTTCGCAGTCTGGTAATATATTACCTCATGGGGAGTGCTCCCACAGGCTGCCGTTCAAAATGCTTAATGAATTTGGAGTGGGTAAGTTGGGGACCTCACTTGGAAAGGTCAGCGTTGTTACCGAGGAAATATCAGGTCTCAACAAATCTGGCGGCATCGGTGCTTGTGCGTTGGGCTTGGCACTCCACCTGTATGCGCTTGGACACGAAGTCGACATCCTGGTAACCGACACGACAGTATTGCCAGAAGACAAATTCCGATTTCACCAAGCGTATCCGAATCTGACGATCAGGCTCCTTACTGAGGAAGTTGCGAGCGACGAAGAGGTAACGGATCCTGTTGATCCCATCTCTAAGGCTTATTGCGTCTATCGCTACGTCAAGCGGTTAGATCCTCGCGTGGTGCATGTCAATCGGCGTCGTAACGGGACCCCTTATCGGCTCCCAAAAGGAACCCCTCCCTATGGTTGCATGGGGTCAGCGCGCGTAGGCCCGGAGCTTTCCAT